>NZ_MRDI01000017.1:0-156498 GCF_002008205.1 Agrobacterium sp. YIC 4121
CGCCATCGCGCTGTCGCCCTTCACCAATGAGATCACCTATCTGGTGGATGGCGACTGCGCCATCGTGACCCGGCAGGGTGCTGAGATCATCGATTTCTCCGGCAAGCCGGTGAAGCGCGAGCGTCAAATCTCGCAGGCGACGGCCTATGTGGTCGACAAGGGCAACCATCGCCACTTCATGGAAAAGGAAATCTACGAGCAGCCGGAAGTCATTTCCCATGCGCTCAGCCACTATGTGGATTTCGCTTCCAAGACCGTGAAGCAGGCGGACACGGCCATCGATTTCGCCAAGCTTTCCGGCCTTGCCATCTCCGCCTGCGGCACGGCCTATCTGTCCGGCCTGATCGGCAAATACTGGTTCGAACGTTATGCCCGCCTGCCGGTGGAAATCGATGTCGCCTCGGAGTTCCGCTACCGCGAAATCCCGCTCGTCCCCACGCAGGCTGCGCTGTTCATTTCGCAATCGGGCGAAACTGCCGATACGCTGGCGGCCCTGCGTTATTGCCAGCAGGAAGGGCTGAAGATCGGCGCGGTGGTCAACACGCGTGAATCCACCATGGCGCGCGAATCCGATGCGATCTTCCCGATCCTCGCCGGTCCGGAAATCGGCGTCGCCTCCACCAAGGCCTTCACCTGCCAGCTTGCCGTGCTCGCTTCGCTCGCCGTTGCCGCCAGAAAAGCGCGCGGTACGGTCACGGCCCAGCAGGAAACCGACCTGGTTCGCCATCTCACCGAGATGCCGCGCATCATGAGCAAGGTTCTCAACAGCATCCAGCCGCAGATCGAAGCGCTGTCGCGCGATCTGTCGCGGTTCAAGGATGTGCTTTATCTCGGCCGTGGCACCAGCTTCCCGCTGGCGCTGGAAGGCGCGCTGAAGCTCAAGGAAATCTCCTATATCCACGCGGAAGGTTATGCCGCCGGCGAGTTGAAACATGGCCCGATCGCGCTGATCGACGAGAACATGCCGGTCATCGTTATCGCGCCGCATGACCGCTTCTTCGAAAAGACCGTTTCGAACATGCAGGAGGTCGCCGCGCGCGGCGGTCGCATCATCTTCATCACTGATGAGAAGGGGGCCGCCGCATCCAAGCTCGACACCATGGCGACGATCACGCTGCCCAATGTCGATGAGCTTATTGCGCCGATGGTCTTCTCGCTGCCGATCCAGCTGCTCGCCTACCACACCGCAGTCTTCATGGGCGCGGATGTGGACCAGCCGCGCAACCTTGCAAAATCGGTCACGGTGGAATGATTATTCTTGATATTGGGAGTCGGCTAAAGTAGGCGCTAGGAAAATTAGGGCGCGGACTCGTTAAATGATGCAATCCATATCCTTATCGCTGCGAGCTTGAGTGCTGCCAGATAGTTGTCGGCCCGGCGGTCATATCGCGTTGCAAGGCCGCGCATCTGCTTGATACGATTGAAAAGCGCTCGACGTGGTTGCGCTGGCGATAGACCCAGCGGTTTCCTTTTTAGCGTTGGCACCGTGCTGGTGAACGCGAACGTAGGAGCTGTTGATCATCACGATGTCACCCGCATAACGCCGCCGCGATATTCCGCTTTCAGATCAGGTGGCGCAAAGCACACCCCAAATCGCAAGATAAAACCTCGTCGATCGTTGCAACCGGTCGCTGATTTATCTAAGGCTTTGGAGTATTTCGCGTGAGGGGCGCATGAACACGACACAAAAAATTCCGGCCAGTGATCACCGGTCGAACTCATTTGACTTGTTTCGGCTGCTTGCAGCCTCGATGGTAGTGGTTGGCCACTCATACGTGCTGTTGGGTAAAGCGCCGCCGCTACTGTTTGGCATACCTGTGCACGTGATGGGGGTCTTCAGCTTCTTCTCGTTGAGCGGCTACCTAATCACTCAAAGCACAATGCGAGACTCGAACCCAGTCAGGTTTTTCGCTCGCCGTTTGGCCAGGATAATGCCAGCGTTATGGGTCTGCATCTTTCTTTCAATTGTATTCGGGGCTTTCCTGTCCCGGCTTTCGATGGCGGAGTATTTTGATCACCCATCCACGATCGCTTATCTCCAGAATCTTATTCTTCGAATTCAGTTTTTCCTGCCCGGCACATTCGAAGAGTCGAAGGTGACCTCCGCTTTTAATGGTTCTCTATGGAGCATATCAGCCGAATTTTTGATGTATTGTGTCGCGCTATCTGTAGCGTTGGCATTGCGGTTCCGGGTGATAGTGCTTGTTTCCATTTTTGCCATCGCAACGATTGTTCGGCTGACAACGGAAGATTTTGTCTTTTACAACATATCATTTTATCAGCTTTACTCAGCCGGCATTTATTTCGTGTTCGGGATGTGCGTTGCGCTGATGCCTTCTTCTACGGTTGATCGGAAATATGAGCTGTCGGCACTTCTGCTATTTGCGTGCCTAATGTTGTCTTCCGCTGGGACATTCCAACAATTCGGCCTACCCGCGCTATATTCGTTCGCAGTGATCTCGATTTGCCGCACAGGTTCGACATCAAGCAAAGCGATTTCCAGTAAGATCGGGGATGTTTCCTACGGCATATACCTGTATTCCTTCCCAGTGCAGCAGGCTCTCATATTCAATGCTGGAATCAAGTCTGCGTTGGTTCTGATACTGATCACCTTCGCTATTGTCCTGCCGCTGGCATATGCGTCTTGGCGCGCAGTGGAAAAGCCATGCCTGGACTTTGTGAAAACCACGCTTAAAAAGAAAAGGGGAGCTATCGCATGAGACGAGTCCTTGGGATTGCGACAGCTATCGGATGCCTGTTTGGGCAAACAGCGTCAAACGCTGGCGTCGGTTACTTCAGCCCTAGCGGTGTGCGCGCGGAATTTGCCGCGGCAGTAGATATGGCAACAATAAACGCCATCGACGGGCCAGCACATATCGCTGAAAACTTCCGACTAGCAGCGGAGTCTGGGCTAAAGATCAATCTCGACATTGGCCCCTTAATTTCCAAGCCGCGCCCAGCCGGAAAACTCGTTACTTCATACGCAGCCCAGGACGGGAGCCGAAAAGAAAAGGCTCTTCCCGGCATGAAAACGAACAAGCTCCGCGATTTTGTTTCAGACGATCAAATTCGAGAATTCTTAAAACCTTATCTGGATGCCATTGCGCCCCACAAATCAGCGCTTTACAGCGTCTTCTTGGTAGACGAGCCATATCTTAATGGCGTCTCTAAAACGGAGCTTCAGCGGGTCGCAAGCCTCGTTAGATCGGTCTTCGCCGAACATGGATACCCCGAGATCAAGATCGGTGTTATTTTCGCTGGCGCCATGTTCAATAAACGCTTCTCCGCAGCGGCACAGAAAGCCGCGCTTGCGTACGTGGATACCATTGACAGCTATGCCCAATCTGAACAAGCTCGCATCGAAACCCTTCCGAGAAGCGAAGCTAAAACCGCACGTGCCGAATTCGATAAATGGAAGGAAGTCATAAACAATTTCCGCCTTACGACCTACGACACCGCCGGGAACATCTACGACGGTGGCGGCATCCCTGCTGGCTTTGATATTCTGGCGTTCGATCTCTACGTATCCACGGCATTGCTCGACGGGGCTTACGAGGACGCAATGTCCGTCTTGGCGTCGGAGTCTGGGATTCCAGAATGCGCGGACTTTGCTAATGTAAAGATGAGCAAATTCAGGTCCACACTCTCATTCATGCAGTCTGGTCCCATGTCGGCTGGCGACCATCTGAGGGACAATGACAACGATAGGCTCACTCGCTTCTATAACTGCCGGGTGAAGGGGACGATTAAGCTCTTGCAAGACGAAGCGAAAGCCTCTGGCTACTCCAAGTTTGAAACGATGGTGATCACCGAATCCAGTTCGAATGGATTTCTTGAGTTCGCCGCCGATGGTAGCCCCGAAGCCGAACAGCCTGAATTGCTAGTGAAAGCCCGTGTGGTCGAGGAAGTAGAAAGAGCGATCAGGCTCTACAAAGAACCTGGGTCCGGCATAGACCATATGTTGTTTTTCACGTTCGACGACGAATACGACAAAAGCATCAACCTTCAGGTCGGAGGGGTAGCCTCCAACCTTAAGGCTATAGCGGCGATCTCCGCCGCCTCTGACCGAAATTAAACCGGCCGGTGAATTGCGAACCCGAAACAACGTCCGCTGCGGCGGGCGTTGGAGGCGCAAGCCAAAGGAAAGGTGTTGATCCACTCGGATCAGGGCTCCCAGTTTACCAGCATGGACTGGGCACCGTTCCTAAGGCACCATAATCTGGTTCGCTCGATGAGCCGACGCGGAACTGCCATAACAATGCGGTGGCGAAGAGCTTCTTCAATCTTCTAAAGCGACGGCGGATACGTCGCAAGGTCTACCGTTCACGCGATGAAGCACGCCACGACATGTTCGACTACATCGAAATGTTCTACAACCCGAAACGCAAGCACGTCAGAAACTGGATGCTGTCGCCCGTCGAGTTTGAGAAGCAGCAAAAAATCTAACCCGAGGACGTCTACCAAACTGGGAGCTATTCAGCTTGAGCCCTTCTGTTTATGCCAACTGTCCGGTCGAAATGGGGCAGTTCACAGGCTAAATTGGCGCGTCCCGACGCCATCTGGCTCGACTTGGTGAAAATAATAAGGTATCGCCGGCAACTAGAGCGGGCGCGGAAGAACCGAGGCTATGCAAAGCAATGCGAATTATCTAGTACTACCGAAACAAAAAATGCGCCATTAAGCTGCAGGTCGCGTTTTTATTTTTGACACAAATCGGATCGTTGGCGCGCACATAAGGCTTTCGTCGCCACACCGGAATTCAGGAAAAGATGGGATATGGAATTCACAGGCGAGCGGTATATTCCCGGCGTGGGAGGGAGCATTGCACTCGAGCACGAGCACAGATACCGCATGTGTCTCGACGCCGTTAAAGGCAAAACGGTACTCGATATTGCATGTGGCGAAGGCTTCGGATCCTCATTGTTGTCAAAAAACGCTGAATTTGTCTTCGGCGTGGATATCGACCCTGAGGCAATCAGCCATGCTTCGGAAACTTACGATGCCGAAAACATCACATTTTTACAAGGATCTTGCTCACAGATCCCGATTGAGGATAACTCGATAGACATCGTCGTAAGCTTCGAAACAATAGAGCATCACGACGAGCACGAACAAATGATGCTGGAAGTGCGGCGCGTTTTGAAGGCTGATGGCGCTCTTATAATATCAAGTCCTGACAAAAAAACATATTCAGATTCACGCAATTTCAGAAATGAGTTTCATGTCAAAGAGTTATATCGTAACGAATTTCAAGAATTGCTTACAAAACATTTCAAGTATGTGGCCATGATGGGCCAAAGAATTGTCTACGGTTCTGCGATTTTTAAAGAAGAGGGAAAGGGGGAAATTCAATCCTACGGTATCGAATCCGTCGAGCCGACACCAGGTCTTCCAGACCCCCTGTATTTAATCGCTGTTGCTTCAGACCATCAAGGCTGGGACGAAAAGGTGCGCGGAGGGCTTCTAGAAGAAACTGTGTACAGAAGTGAAGCAATCATCGAAAGAGCTCATCAGCATAGTAAGGTTGCTGAGGCAATGCGCGCCGAGATTGCTTTGTTAACAGGAACAATGAGTGCCGCTGAAATGATTGACGGCCTAGTGGGCAAACTCAGTGCCGCAATGTCGATTGCGGACACCCTTGACGAAAAATTGCAACATTTGAGCAATGAACTAAATTCGAGGGGAGAAAATAACGTATCGGTATCTAATAGCCCGGCCAGAGGCTCAAAGCTAATGCGGCTTGCATTTCACCGGGATGGCCGTCCTCGGGGATGGCTGCGCAAGCTTGTCCTCAAGGATCGGAAATTAGGGCTGCCCAGAGAATCAACGAAACGGATTTTGCTAAAGAAGGACGGTCGCGTACGGCCCTGTTTTCAACGGTGGTATTCACGTTACGACGCGAGCCCAGAATTACACTTTAACTTAGAATATACTGACTTCCTCCGCGAGATATTGAGGTCGGGCACGGTTGCGCGAGCGGAAACGTTGCACATCGTAACCACGCCCCATACAAAAATAATCGCTCAACTGATCCAGGAGGCGCTGAAGCACAGCCGATTTAAGTTCTCAAGCTCCACTGTGATGCCTGATAAATTTGAGCATGACCTGTACGTCGTCGTGGCACCTCAGATGTTTGCATTGATGCCACCTGCCAATAAGACGATAATCTTCCAGATGGAACAGGTTAGGGCATCTTCTTGGGCCACTAACGAGTATTTGGGCAGACTCAGCAACAGTTTGGCTGTGATCGATTATTCCTCTGACAACATTGCCG
The DNA here is from genome assembly GCF_002008205.1 of Agrobacterium sp. YIC 4121. Classification (NCBI taxonomy): domain Bacteria; kingdom Pseudomonadati; phylum Pseudomonadota; class Alphaproteobacteria; order Hyphomicrobiales; family Rhizobiaceae; genus Agrobacterium; species Agrobacterium sp. YIC 4121. Next base: position 6,275 of record NZ_MRDI01000017.1, read on the forward strand.
CCCTTCACGAAAGATCGCTGCCGTCCAAGCAGCTATATTACGTTCCGATCAGACCGTTACAGCTCCAACCCGAGAAAAACGAGGTGGAGCGAGATATTGACGTCCTATTTTATGGTTCGATAGCGGCGGAGCGGCGCGGGCGCTATTTGAATGCGCTATCAGAGAAATTCAATATTCGAGTGGAATCGAACCTTTTCGGCAACGACCTCCAAGACCTACTGAAAAGAACTAAAGTCGTCGCTAATATACACTACTACGAAGGCGCATTATTGGAGACAACGAGGTTAAGCGAAGCTCTTTCTTTTGGGGCCCGTGTAGTATCGGAGGAGTCAGTAGACCAAGTCGATCGAACAGACTTTGCAGACTTGGTCGATTTTGTCCCCGTGGGCGATGTTCAATCATATTTGACGCAAGTTCAAAAAGCCTTGGATGGTTGGGATGGACCGGCGACAGTTGACAAAGATACCGACTTTTCCGGAATGACGTATCATCTCGCGCGGGTTTTAAACGGGATCGGCGCGATATCAATGGAAGAAGTGTTTGACCTTTGTCGTGATTTGCGCATGCCATCGGCTAGGGCCGTTCTTGCACTTCCTGAGCAGACAGAGCGTTACAACTTCGCAAAAAGAAATCTTTTGCCCGATGCTTGGCTCTTTAATGGCTTGAGGGACATTGATGGTTGGAAGGGTTGTGCCAGAAGCTATAAGTTTCTCGCGTCTCAGGCCCTTCGTCAAGATTTCTCTAATATGATGATATATGAGGATGACGCAGGTTTCCAAGTCGAAGTAAGGGAAAGGCTACAGATAGTCGAGCAGTACCTGTCCCAGAGTTCTGACTGGGATGTGTTTTCCGGTCTACTCAGTGATCTTTCCGACGATGCCGTTGTAACAAAAGTAACCAACTTCGGCGGAGAGGAATTCTTGCACCTTAATAGCGTGATCGGGATGGTGTTTGGTATCTACAACAAAAGCGCTCTGGAAATGCTAGCGCGTTTCGAGATTGAGGGAAATGATACTCAGAAACATACGATCGACCGTTACTTGGAGGCTTTGTGCCCGAAGTGCATTACAACGCTACCGCCGATAGCGAGTCATTCTGAACATCTCATTTCAACCCTTTGGCCGGTCGATAATTCCGCAACGATAAGGATGATCTCAAGAAGCCTTGAAAAGCTGGATTCTAAACGGTTGTCTGTTGTCCACAGCAGTGGATCGTAGATTACGCTGAATGAGCCCCCGAAAGGTCCGGACATGCTCCCCACTTAGCTAAGTGGGTAGGAGTAATGTTGGTAATATGACTAGTAGCAACTTTAAGATGGAAGTCCTTTCGGGTCCGGAACGGCGACGGCGCTGGAGCACGGCGGAGAAGCTGGCCATCATTCAAGAGACGTACGAGGCGGATGCGACGGTGAGCGTCGTTGCCCGGCGGCACGGCATTCAGCCGAACCAGTTGTTCGCCTGGCGCAAGCTGGCGTCTCAAGGGGCGTTGACGGCGACGGCCGCCGAAGAGGAGGTTGTCCCGGCATCCGAATATCGGGCGCTTCAGGCCCAGGTGAAGGAGTTGCAGCGCCTGCTGGGCAAGAAGACGATGGAGAGCGAAATCCTCAAGGAAGCCCTCGAAATCGCCGGAGGCCCAAAAAAACGGATGTTGCGCTCGATCTCTCTTCCGAAGGACTTTTTGAAATGAAGACCGTCTGCGAGACTTTGGGTGTCGCCCGGTCGAATATCGCTGCCCGTGCCACAGGTTCCCCTTCCAGCGCCAGAGGACGCCCGCCACTCCCGGATCGGGAGCTGGTGGAAGATATCAAGGCCGTCATCGCCAACATGCCCACCTACGGCTATCGCCGGGTCCATGCCATCCTGCGCAGGAATGCCCGAAAACAGGGCAAGTCATGGCCCAATGCCAAGCGCGTCTACCGGGTCATGAAACTGCATCATCTACTGCTCGTGCGACATAGCGGAGCCGTCGATGATCGTCTTCATGACGGCCAGGTCGCCGTCGCCCGCTCGAACACCAGATGGTGCTCCGATGGCTTCGAGATCGGCTGCGACAACAAGGAGAAGGTCCGAGTGGCCTTCGCTCTCGATTGCTGCGACCGGGAAGCAATCGCCCATATCGCCACCACGGAAGGCATCAAGAGCCGGGATGTGCAGGACCTCGTGATCACGGCTGTCGAGAACCGCTTTGGCCGCATCAACATGTTGCCGCAGCCTATCGAATGGCTCACCGACAACGGCTCCTGCTTCATCGCCAAGGACACCAAATCCTTGCTCCGCGACATCGGCATGGAGCCGTGCTCGACGCCGGTGCGCAGCCCGCAGTCGAACGGGATGGCGGAGGCCTTTGTCAAAACATTCAAGCGCGATTACGTCTCGGTAAACCCAACTCCGGATGCCGAAACCGTCATCGCACAACTGCCCTTCTGGTTCAGCTCGCAATCTCAAACCTGAGCACGTCCGGTCTTTTGGGGGCAACTCCAGATCGTAGATTACGCTCCGCGCCAAGTACATGACGATCGTTGGCTGTGTACCCACTTCGACTCAAAGCCTGGCGTCGCCACCTGGCGGCGGACAAAATATCGTGGATGCGGCTCCAGCGAGGAAGCCGGCTGCTTTCGCGCGCCGCCGTGCCGAATATATGATCGCGGGGGATGCAAAAAGAGCAGCGGCTTGCATAAGAGTCGAAAAAACTACAAGCGGCCGCTGATGCTTCTTTCCAGCATAAATTCTTGATTGCGCCATATGAAACGCCTTGAGCCGAGCAATTTCTGGAGATCGTCCCGATGAGTGTCCCGCGGTGTGGTAAACAAGGGCATCTCGTACGAATACAAGTTGTCCTAGTTTCGCAAGACGCAATGATAGGTCATCGTCTTCATGATAGAGAAATATTGCTGGATCAAAGCCTTCCACAGCAACGAATTTTTGTTTTGCAACAAAAAATGCAGCGCCGCTCAAGACCGGAACGACAGTGTCAGCCACTGGCCAGCCCTTTTTCATGTAGCGGTTGCGCGGCAATAGCCAAGACCTCCGCTTGAAGTACTCACTCCCGTCCGAGTTTGAGATTCTTGGATTGAAGGCGACGCCCAAGGGATGACGGGCGACTGCTTCCAGCAACGCCTCAACTGACCCAGTTGTTAACCGGGCGTCGGGGTTCAGAAACAGTATCCAAGGTGTCTGCACAAGGGCTGCGCCTGCATTACAACCGCGTCCGAACCCCTGATTCTCTTCCAACTGAACGATCCTGATGTCCCTATCTGCAGGCAGGTTAGCGAAACTGTTTGTTTTCCCGTTGTCAACAAGAACGATTGGTGTTGCTTCTGGGATGGTTGCGATCATATCCGCTATTAGCGCATCGCTCTTATAGCAAACAGATACAACCGTTACGTCCGAGAGCGACAAGCTAGCCATTTTGACCCCAGAAGTTAGGCGCATCATCCCACGCCCCTTGGCGAATTTGTTTATTAGCTTCTGTGGCAGAACGCCGCGGCGCAGTTCGCATCAATAGACTCGAAAAAATACTCGAAAGAATTAATTAGAGGCGAGTCTCCTCAGATAAATGCCATAATCGCCTTTGCCGGCATTTTCTGCGAGCGCTGAGAACTCGGATTTCGTGATAAAGCCCTTGCTCAAGGCGATCTCTTCCGGGCATGCAATCTTGAAACCCTGTCGCTTCTCCAACGTCCGCACGAATTCACCGGCTTCAAGAAGACTCTCTGGCGTGCCAGTATCAAGCCACGCATAACCGCGCCCCATGATAGATACCTTCAGCTTGCCACGCTCGAGATAGGTTCGATTTACATCTGTAATCTCGTATTCGCCGCGCGCGGACGGTTTTAGATTGGCGGCGATATCGACCACATCGGCATCGTAAAAATAAAGACCGGTGACCGCCCAGTTGGACTTGGGTTTTGCCGGTTTTTCCTCGATGGAGAGGGCGCGCATTTCACTATCGAAATCGACCACGCCATAACGTTCGGGATCGTTCACATGATAGGCGAAGACCGTAGCACCGTCGTTAACGCTCGTACCAGCCTGCAGAAGTTCCGGTAATCCATGGCCGTAATATATGTTGTCACCCAGGATAAGGCAGGACGGCGAACCCGCCACGAAGTCCGCGCCGATCATATATGCCTGCGCCAGCCCATCCGGGCTCGGCTGGACCGCATATTCAATGGAAAGTCCCCATTTTGAACCATCACCCAGGAGAGACTGGAAAAGCGGCATGTCATGGGGTGTCGAGATAATGAGAATCTCGCGAATGCCGGCCAGCATCAGCGTGGTCAGCGGGTAATAGATCATCGGCTTGTCGTAGACTGGCAGGATCTGCTTCGAGACCGCCAATGTCATCGGATGCAGACGCGTGCCGCTGCCTCCGGCCAGAATGATACCCTTCATGGCATTTCCTTTTTGCTCTGCGCAAGAGCGGTGACCACCGCGCGCGTTGATGTTTGCCAGCTCGGTAGCTTTATGCCGTAAACCTCTTCCAGCTTGCTGCAATCAAGCCGCGAGTTTGCCGGGCGCCGGGCCGGGGTAGGGTATTGCGCTGTCGTGATGTCGTTGACGACAATGGACTTCCCGCCGTTTTCCGCGGAAAGGGCGAATATCTGTTTCGCGAAATTCGCCCAGTTCGTTTCACCGGTTCCAGACAGATGAAACACCCCACGAAGAGGGGCCGAGGAATCTTCCACGAGCTTTCTTGCGATTGTAACGACCGCGGCAGCGATATCGTTGGCCGAAGTAGGGCATCCAAACTGGTCCGCAACGACGTTGATTTCGTCGCGGTTCTCGCTCAGCCGGAGCATGGTCTTCACGAAGTTGTTGCCATATTCCGAATAGACCCATGCGGTCCGCAGAACCACATAATTGTCGGTGGCCTCCGAAACGGCTCGTTCGCCTTCGAGCTTCGAGCGGCCGTAGACGGAAGTGGGGCCTATCGGATCACTTTCGACATAAGCGGTGTCCTTGGTGCCGTCGAAAACATAATCCGTAGAAAGATGAATAACGGGAATGCCGATGTCACTTGCCGCTTGTGCAACAGCCCTTGCTCCATCCCGATTAACGGCAAAAGCGATATCCTGCTCGCTTTCTGCCTTGTCGACGGCTGTATAGGCTGCAGCCGATACCACGACATCGGGTTTTACCTCGCGTAGCGCCTTCAAAACAGTTTCAGGCTGTGCAAGGTCGAGTTCCGGTCGACCAAGAGCCACGATCTCCAGCTCGTCACTCGCCAATGCCTGGAGGGCGCTGACGACCTGACCATTTTTGCCCGTAACTGCCAGCCGCATTCGCTCAGCCCTTTGTCAGAACGCCGAGGCGTTCTCCGGCGTAAACACCCTCGCGAAGCGGCTGCCACCACCACGCATTGTCGAGATACCATTCCACCGTCTTGCGGATACCGGTAGCGAAGTTTTCCTGCGCTTTCCAGCCGAGTTCGGTTTCGAGCTTGGTCGCATCAATGGCATAGCGGGCATCGTGGCCGGGACGATCCGTCACATATTTGATAAGCTCGGCATAGGGCCTAGATTGTGGGCGCAACTCATCGAGAATGGCGCAGATGCAGTTGACCACATCGATGTTCTTCTGCTCGTTTCTGCCGCCGACATTGTACTTCTCGCCGGCAAGACCTTTCTGGACAATGAGCCACAGGGCGCGGGCATGATCATCCACATAAAGCCAGTCGCGGATGTTCGCGCCGTTTCCATAGACCGGCAGAGGCTTGCCTTCCAGCGCGTTGAGAATGATCAGGGGAATTAGTTTTTCCGGGAAATGGAATGGTCCGTAATTGTTGGAACAATTGGAAATGACGACCGGAAGGCCATAAGTACGCTGCCAGGCCGTGGCAAGATGATCGCTTGCGGCTTTCGAGGCGGAGTATGGCGATGAAGGGTCGTAGGGGGTTGTTTCTTCAAACAGGCCGTTGTCCCCGAGCGAGCCATAGACCTCGTCGGTTGACACGTGGAGCATGCGGAAATTCGCCTTGGCGTCTTCCGCAAGGCCGCTCCAATATTGGCGCGCCGCCTCCAGCATCGTGAAAGTGCCGTTGATATTGGTTTGAATAAAATCGGCGGCGCCGGTTATGGAGCGGTCGACATGGCTTTCAGCGGCCAGATGCATCACGTAGTCCGGCTGAAATGCCGCGAATGCCTCATTCATCGCAGCCCGGTCACATATGTCGGCCTGAAGAAAGCGGTGGTTCGGCGCATTTTCGATCGGCTTGAGGGACGCCAGATTTCCTGCATATGTCAGCTTGTCGACAGTGAGAACATCCGCGCCAACCTCGCTAACGAGATAACGTACGAGGGCTGAGCCGATAAATCCGGCGCCGCCGGTAACGAGAACGCGCATCATCAGTTCCCAGTGTTTTGGTAGGTGAAATATTCGGGCAATTCCGACAGAAGCGGTTGCCTCTCGTCCTTCTCGGAAAGCACGCAGCCCTCCAGCTTTGGCCAATTGATGCCAATCGCTGGATCATCCCATTTAACACCGCGGTCGTTGGCAGCACTGTAGGGGGCCGTGACTTTGTATGAGATGACCGTGTCGTCAACGAGCGTCATAAAACCGTGGGCAAATCCCGCCGGAAGCCACAGCTGCTCGCCATTTTCGGGCGAAAGCTCGACGGAGGCCCATTGTCCGAAGGTGGGCGATCCTGTTCTAATATCAACTGCCACATCGAGCAGCCGTCCGCGAACACAGCGGACAAGCTTGCCCTGTGCAAAAGGCTCGGTCTGAAAATGAAGGCCGCGGACAGTTCCGGCTCGCGCAGAGAGCGATTCATTATCCTGCACGAACTCCACGTCCGCTACATTTTCGCGAAACCACTCACTCCTGAAAACCTCGCTAAAGTAACCCCTGCTATCACCGAAACGGGTAGGTATTACCTTTTTCAAGCCAAATATCGAAAACGCCTCGAATTGCATTCACTCATCCCGTTTCGTAGACATACCCACGGTGGTATGGCGGTCACCCCATTCACAGTCAATATCGCTTTCTTGACCTCAGATACAAGTCCCAGACTTACACGTTAATATCGCAAACACGCTTCGAACTGTGCCTGAGGCTTACTCTGCTGGAACAAGCACCGGCCGCATCGAGACCAATTTTGCACTGAACCACACAATCGTACGCAATCGAAACGCGCGGCCTATAGCTGGCCTTTAAAACACCTTCAAGTCTCCACCTCCGTCGACGCTCATAGGCAAAATGCAGATGTTCTCTGGCTCGCTGCGTTTGCTCGAATAAAGCCGGCAGACAATTACGACTGGAATTGGGCGGCCGACCACCAAAACCCGATTTTTCCGCGTCCTCGGCTCCCTCTTACCCGTAGATTTAGTCCTATAGGCGGCAGGGCGCCAGATTGTAAACTGCAAGTCACAATCGCAGAGATGGCCACCAAATATTGACAGCATTGGGAGTTCGACGTATTTGCAGCGCTGCAACAAGGTAACTCGGAATGCCGGCAAAAATCACTGCCTCCTCAACGGCTGGATTTACACATGAGGTGAGCCATTTTTGAAAACTCCGGCAAGCGGCTCATTTACCAAAACTGAATAGGATGCTTCCTTGATCGGATCGTTTTTGTCGCCAAACGACAAGAAGTTGCTGACGCGGCTCTTCAAAGAGAACTTTAAAAAACACGTTGGTTGGTATTCCGCGGCGATAGCGGCGATGGTTGTGGTGGCCGCGTCGACCTCTTTGAGCGCGTGGATAATGCGCGACATCGTCAACAGCGTGTATTTGAAGCAAGGATTTGACGTCGTCCTCGAGATCGCCTTCGCTGTCGCCGTAATTTTCATTGTGAAGGGCCTAGCAACTTTCGTCCAGAGCTTCTATCTCAGCAAGGCTGGCAATAGTATTGTCGCAGAGCAGCAGCGCAAGATTTACGACCGGCTTTTGAAACAGGGGGTGTCCTTTTTTCAAAATTTGCCATCTTCTGAGCTTCTCATCCGCGTGACCTATAACGCCCAGGCTGCACGGAGCGTCATTGACACAATCGTCACATCTTTCGTGCGCGATCTGTTTTCGCTCATCGGTCTGATCATCGTGATGTTTGCACAAAATTTCCTTTTGAGCGCGATCTCCATGATCATAGGTCCGTTGGCGATATTCAGCGTCCGCCTCGTGCTGCGGCGCGTCCGAAAGATCATGGAGGCTGAGCTTGCGTCGCTTGGTGAGATCGTCAACGTCGTCCAAGAAACCAGCATCGGTGTGCGGGTCATCAAAGCCTTCTCGCTTGAAAAGTTGATGCGTCAGCGCATGAACAAAGCGGTTTCCGATGTAGAGCAACGTGCCAACGGCATAGCCAAGCTGGAAGCGGCGACGAGCCCAATTATGGAAACGCTATCTGGCCTTGCCATAGCTGTGGTCATTGCCGTTTCCGGTTACACTGTGCTGGAGAAAGGTGGCTCCCCCGGCGATTTGATGGCATTTATTACAGCACTTCTCTTAGCCTATGAGCCTGCGAAGCGATTGGCACGTATGCGGGTCCAGATCGAAAGTGGGATGATCGGCGTGCGTATGATGTTCGAGGTCCTTGATGCCCCTCTGACGTTGACCGAGAAAAAAGGCGCAGTCGCGCTTCCTAAGGCAAGTGGCGATGTCGAACTCAAGAACGTCAGCTTCGAGTACGTTTCCGGCCAGCCGGTTCTCAGGGATGTCAGCGTACTCTTCGAAGGAGGCAAAATGACTGCACTGGTGGGCCCTTCTGGCAGCGGCAAATCTACCATCATCAACCTCATAATGCGTCTTTACGACCCACAGAACGGCTCCGTTGAAATCAACAGCACGGATCTGCGCGATGTTTCTTTTGCTAGCCTGCGCGAACACGTTTCGTATGTCGGCCAGGAAACCTTCCTGTTCTCCGGGACGATCAAGCACAACATTTCCGTCGGCCGCGACAACGCGACTGAGGAGGAAATCATAGCGGCAGCAAAGGCTGCAAATGCGCATGATTTCATCATGAAGATGCAAAACGGATACGACACCAGGCTGGGCGAAAACGGCTCCGGCCTGTCGGGCGGGCAGCGACAGCGTGTGGCGATTGCACGCGCAATGCTTCGGGACGCGAATATCCTGATCCTTGATGAAGCGACAAGTGCACTGGATTCCGAATCCGAGGCTCTCGTGCGTGATGCGTTGGAACGCCTGACGCTCAACAAGACATCCATCGTGATCGCCCATCGCCTTTCCACAATTAATCGCGCCGACAAGATCGTCGTCATGGACAATGGTGAAGTGGCCGAACAGGGAAGCCGGCGTGAATTGCTGGCGAATGACGGCCTTTATAAACGACTTCATAGTATCCAGTTCGATGCAGACGTCGCTTGACACCAAAATAAAACGGGCGGCCAGTGCCGCCCGAATTTTATTTCAGCTGCCATTTGGGCGAAGAAGAGCCGTTCCCGCTACCAGGCCATTTCCATGTCGCTTGCAGCCCTTGCCAGAAGCGGCAATATCTCCGCCACGCGCTCCTCCGTGAGACGTGTCAGCGGCACCGCAACGCTCATGGTGCCGACGACCTCATTCCCTTGGCGGATGGCGACAGCAATTGCACCCACTCCCTCCTCAGCGTCGCCAACTGCACGGCCGTAACCGAGACCTGCAACGGAGTCGAGTTCCCTGTTCAGCGCCTTGGCCTAGCCCTGCTTTAAGGGCGATCCTGAGCGCCCTCTCCCGCTCCAGGCTCGCGAGTCATATTTTACCGTTTGCCGTGCGTAGGGGGACTATGCCGGCGCTCATATCGGGTTAGAAGACAAGGCCCGAGCGGTGGCCGCGGGCGGAACCGATCCATACGAGCGTATTGTTCCGTACAGCCGTCAAGCGAACAAGCTCGCGCGTGCGCTCCGCGAGTGCATTGAGAATCGACTGACGCAGATCAGAGACCTGCAGCCGCGCCAGTTGTTTCTGCCCCACCAGCGCCATCCGCATGGTCAGCGCATAACAATCGCTCTCAGGTCTTTGCCACGCCTAGCCATTATCAATAAGAGAGGTAAGGATGCGGCGGCATGCACTTTTTGGTATATTGAGTTGATGAGCGATTTCGGATACCTGAAAATTAGCCCGCCAAGGCGAGGAGCATGGCGATCGTCCGCTCTACGCCGCCGCTTAGTACATTGATAGTCCTGTCAATTTCATTCTTTGGTCACATCTGCGTCGCTAATTTCCATCAAAGGGCAACGCCTCATTACGAGGATATAGGACCATCTGCCACCGCTCAACAGCTGGGCAAAAGGCCCTATCGGATCAGGCATGGCGTTGCCAAATTCCACATAATACCGGACGAAATCGGAGACGTGAAAATCTTGTCCTGTGGCTCGACGTCAACGGCCAACGCATACAGAGCGGTTCGACATCCAAGATGATTTTCCCGATCGCAACGCTTGTTTCTCACATCAGCCGCTTCATGCGCCTCACGCCGGGCGACGTCATCACCACGGGCGCGCCGCCCGGGGTCGGCCCTGAATGAAACTGCCAGTCTTCCTAAAAGCCGGCGATGTGGTCGCACTCGGCATTGATGGCCTTGGCACACAGCGTCAAATCGTGACAGCATTCGGCGCATGAGATCATCAGGAGACGTAAGTGAATGACGGCAATCGAAAAACTGGCGGAAATCTTCACGACAGCGAGCCGCGAGGGGGCGAAGATTTCTCTGGCGGCGGTGCAGGCCGAGGGTCTCATTCCTGCTTCGCTTGGAGAGGCTATGGCGGTCCAGCGGGCTTTTGCTGAAAGCTGTGCGAAACCGGTTGCCGGCTGGAAATTGGCTATCCGCGCGGATGGCAAGGCCATCGGGGCGCCTATGTTCGATTGTGTGCGGGTCGATGAAGCCAATGCCGCTTCTTTTCCCCATGACGGCACCGAAGGCATCGAGGTCGAGATCTGCTTTACGCTTTCGGCGGATATTCCCGCGGCTGCGGCGGGACCGCTGACCAGGGAGGACCTGATAGGATTTATCGACAAGGTCCACCTTGGTGCTGAACTTCTCCGCTACAGGCTGGTGGAGAAAAATCAGGTGCCGTTTCCGCTTTTTCTCGCGGATCGTCTCGCCAACCACGGCTTCGTCACCGGCCCGGAAGTCGATAAGGACATCGTGGACGTCTTTGCCGGAAATGGCGAGAACCTGCCGCAGCTCACCGTTACCGAGGGGTCGGCATCGCTGTTCGATGCCGGGGTAAAACATCCGAATGGCGATCCGCTCGCGCCGCTGATCGCCTTTGCCAATGCGGCATTCAACACCGGCGAGATGCTTAAGGCGGGCAATGTCGTGACGACTGGCAGCCTTTGCGGCGCGATACCAAGCACACTTGCCGGCGAAACACACATTTCGCTGAAATCGGCTGGCGCCTTCGCGCTGTCCGGTCCGAGACCATAGGCGTCCGGCCATCCGGATGCACCTTTTTCCAGCCGCCTGCCGTCTTCATCCCGCCGCGACTTCCGATGCCATCGGAAGGTCATTTCACTCGCCCATATTCGCCGAGAAAATCGAGCAGGGCCCGAATGCGGGCGGGAAGCGGCCCGCGCTGGCCGACATAAACGGCATGAAACATCTCCGTCTCACCCGTATCGAGGTGATCGAGGACCGGTATGAGCCGGCCGGCGGCGATATCCTCCCGCACGGTGAAGGCGGCAAGGCGAACCAGCCCGACACCGGCAAGGGCAACACGGCGAAGGCCCTCGCCATCGCTGACCTGCACGCGCCCTGTCGCCGGAATGACGACGGTCTTTCCGGCGTCCCGCAACGGCCACCCGTCGACTGACCGCGCGTAACCGAATCCGAGCCGATTGTGGTCTTCCAGATCGGCGACGGTTTGCGGCACGCCGCAGCGCTGCAGATAAGCCGGGGCGGCAGCAATGATCATCCCTGTCTCACCGAGTTTCCGGGCAACGAGAGTTGAGCTTTTGAGCGGTCCGGCGCGTACCGCCACATCCATGCGTTCCGCAAGAAGGTCAACCACCATATCCGTCTGGACGATATCGAGCGTGATGCCCGGATGAAGCGCCAGAAACCGTGGCAGGATGGGCGCAAGAATATGCGTTGCATAAGAAGCGCTGGTGTTGATCCGCACGCGGCCGACAGGCTGTTCGCCCTCACCGGCGGCGCGTTCGGCCTCTTCGAGATCGGCGAGGATACGGGTGGCCCTTTCATAGAAGGCGCAGCCCTCCGGCGTGATCTGAAGCTGCCGGGTGGAACGGTTGAGCAGGCGCGCGCCCAGGCGGCCTTCCAGCCGCGCGATCAGCTTGCTCACTGCAGAAGGCGTCATGTTCGCCGCCGCGGCCGCGCGGGAAAAACCGCCGAGTTCGACGACCCGCACGAAGATTTCCATCTCCCCTGCCCGGTTGATCTCCAGTCGCGCCATGATGACTTCATCTCACAAGTGATAGTATTTTCGGCATTCTATTTCATTGAAGAGCGAGCGTCTATCTTCAGACAGCGATTGAAACGCATCGCAATCTTCATCTGCCAGATCATGACGGGATGGACAGAGCGCGGCGCGGCCATAGCCCCACCCGCGACCATTTCGAAGCAACAAAGGAACGCCCCATGGAATATCGTCATCTCGGCCAATCCGGCCTGAAAGTGCCGGTCTTGAGTTTCGGCACCGGAACCTTCGGCGGCTCCGGCCCGCTCTTCAGCAACTGGGGCAATTCAGACGCCACGGAAGCCCGGCGCCTGATCGATATTTGCCTGGAAGCCGGCGTCAACCTGTTCGATACCGCCGATGTCTATTCCAATGGCGCATCGGAGGAAGTGCTCGGCGAAGCCGTCAAGGGAAGGCGCGACAGCGTTCTGATCTCAACCAAGACCAGCCTGCCGATGGGCGATGGGCCGAACGAGGCGGGCTCGTCCCGCTTCCGGCTGCTGCGCGCGGTGGATGACGCCCTGCGCCGCCTAAAGACCGACTATATTGACATCCTTCAGCTCCATGCCTTCGATGCCTTCACACCGGTTGAGGAGGTGCTGTCGACGCTCGATACGCTCGTCCGCTGCGGCAAGGTGCGATATACCGGCGTCTCGAATTTTTCAGGCTGGCAGATCATGAAATCGCTTGCCGTCGCGGACCGATATGGCTGGCGGCGTTATGTGGTCAACCAGGTCTATTACTCCCTGGTCGGCCGGGATTACGAGTGGGATCTGATGCCGCTCGGCGCGGATCAGGGTCTTGGCGCAATGGTCTGGAGCCCGCTTGGCTGGGGGCGATTGACGGGAAAAATCCGCCGCGGCACACCGCTGCCTGAAGGTAGCCGCCTGCATGAGACCGCCAGCTTCGGCCCGCCGGTTAATGATGAACATCTCTACCGCGTAATCGATGCGCTCGACGCTGTCGCGCAAGAAACCGGCAGGACGGTGCCGCAGGTCGCCCTCAACTGGCTGCTCAGACGCCCCACTGTTTCCACGGTCATCATCGGCGCACGCAATGAGGAACAGCTTCGCCAAAACCTCGATGCCGTGGGATGGGAATTGACGTCCGCACAGGTAGCGACGTTGGACGAGGCAAGCGCGACGACTGCTCCCTATCCGCATTTCCCGTATCAGCGCCAGGAGGGGTTTGCCCGGCTTAATCCACCGGCCGTAACACGCCAGACCATGCCGTTCTAAGGCAGGGTCAGGCCGCCTGAACGACATGCGGCCTGACAGATGGTGAGCTTCAGGCGGCTTTGTTGGCGGAGCCTGCGTCTACACGGCCGGAAAACCAGTTTGCCAGGATTGCACCGGAAATATTGTGCCAGACGCTGAAAATGGCGCTCGGAACCGCAGCGAGAGGCGAAAAATAGGCCGTTGAAAGTGCCGCGCCAAGGCCCGAATTCTGCATGCCGACCTCTATCGCAATGGCCTTGCTTCGCAAGCGACAGGCCCGTTGCCTTTGCCGCGAGGTAGCCGAGGAGATAGCCAAGGCCGTTGTGCAGCACGACGACGGCAAAAATCATCAGGCCGGACTGCGCGATGGACGCCTTGGATCCTCCCACCACCGCCGCGACGATGAGGACGATGCCAATGACGCTGACGAGTGGCAACGCCGGTACGGCGGTTTTGACAAGGCCGGGCAGCAGCTTTTGCAGGGCGGCACCCAGCGCCAGCGGAACCAGAACGACCTTGACGATGCTGAGGAACATGGCCCAACCGTCGACGGGCAGGAACTGGCTTGCGAACAGCCAGACGAGGAATGGCGTCACCAGCGGCGCCGCGAGCGTGGTGACCGAAGTGCAGGCAACGGACAGCGCGACATCGCCCTTGAAGAGGTAAGTCATGACGTTGGAAGACGTGCCGCCCGGGCAGCAGCCGACCAGAATGACGCCAGCCGCGACTTCCGGCGGCATGGGAATGATAAGCGTCAGCAGGACGGCCAGAAGCGGCATGATGAGAAACTGGCCGAGTACGCCGATCGTCACATCGAACGGCCTTTTCACGACCTCCCTGAAGTCGTCGACCGAAAGTGTGAGACCCATGCCGAACATGATGATTGACAGAAGCGTTACGATCCAGGGCGCGATCTGCTTGAACGTATCCGGAAAGAAAAAGCCGAGGACGGCAAACAGGATGACCCAGATGGCAAAAGTCCCACAAAAGCCGAAACGGCTGCCAGCGTCTTCATTTTCATACTCCCAACATGATCATGAAAACCCCTCTAGACTCCTGTGGTGCCCTGTCAAGGTCATTACCCCGTTGCTAGACCTCGCGGTCGAAAACGATCCCTCCGCCGCGATACCACCGTCGCCACAGGACTGCAATTTGGACGAAGGCTCATCTATCCGCTTCCCGTTGCGCCGAAGAGAGCCCAAGGGCCGCGTACACAAGGTCTCAAATGCTGGACTGCCTTTTCGTCGTGCATCCGTTAGACTGCGTCAAACATCTCCCTGAACTCCGGATCGGCAAAATAGGCAAGCTTGTTAGCGAAAATTGGCCGTTGCCCGGCCAGGAACAGCAATTGTCCGTGCGCCGGCAGATTGCGCACCTCGTCCGGGGTGAGTAGCGGCCGGCCGGTATGTTGTTGGCTGTAGGAAATCCCGGTCTTATCGGAATCGAGCGCTCTCGCCATCGTCTGGAACACGACCGTTTCCTGTCCGAGCAAATCAGAGATGAGGCGGGCGCTGTCATTATCATTGACGCCAAAAACCTGCAGCACGCCGGCGTTCGACAGGAAAGTTCCGGCGCGATAACCATATGTGGCCCGCAGCTGATGGATGTCCTGGAGAATGGGCCAAAGCTGGACACCATAACCCGCCATCAGACCCATCGCGCGTTCGACCGGCGCCAGATGCCCAAGCGATGCGAACTCATCGAGCAGATAAAGAACGGGTGTCACCGGCTTTGCCGGATCGCGGGCCATTTCGAGCAGGCTTTGCGAGACAAGCAGGCGCAGCCAGCGCGAATAGGTCGAAAGGCGGTCGGGCGGAAGAACGAGGAACACCGTCACATTGCTGCGCTTGAGATCCGCAAACCGGAAATCAGAGCGGCTGAGCACGGCCGTCATGCGCGGTGAATCAAGAAAATGCGTATGGCGTTGGGCGGCCGACAGCACGCCTGCGGCTTCGCGATCGGATTTTCCGAGGTGGCGGTTTGCGGCACGCGCAACAAGACCTCCCGCAGCATCGCTGTCCTGCATACGCTTGAGCAACGCCGCGAACTGTTCAGGAGCGAGGGTAAGATACTCGCGAAGTGTTGCAAGGTGCCTGCGTCTCAAAGGCTCCGCCGCAACGATCTCGAGCAGCAATCCGGCAATCAGCGCTTTTGCCTCCTCGCTCCAATGCGCCTCGCCCGCCATTCCCGGTTCATCGAACACGAGAGCGTCGGCAAGGGTACTGGCATCTTCTGCGACATCAAGGCTGTCGGGATGGAGCAGGGCCAAGGGATTGAAGGCTGCCGAGGGTTTTCCAGTGACAGCAAAAGGATCGAGTATATGAACCGGACCGAATTTTTGGCGGGCACGGCCGGTGATCCTTGCATTCTCGCCTTTTGGATCGACGCAGATCACCGAACGATCGGCGGTCAGCAGGTTTGGGATGATGGTACCCACGCCCTTGCCGGTACGGGTCGGCGCCATTGTGAGGAGATGGGCCGGGCCATCATAGCGCAGAGGCTTGGCCGTTTTCGTGTCACGACCAATCAGGAGGCCTGAGCCGGATGAGGTGAGAGCGCCTATCTCCTTATTTGTCGCAAAGCGAGCGGAGCCATGGGTCTCATCGTCATTCTCCCCGAAATGCAAAATCAGTGGAGCGGTGATGAACCGGAAGGTGATGGCGGCGAGCGCCAGCAGGGTTAAGAGGCCCGGAATGATGTAGACAGGCGAGCCCCGCTCGAAACCCATTTGCTCGAGGAGATGACTGCCACCCATGCCGATCACAAAGGTGACGATGATAAGGATGAAGAGAAATCCGGCGAGCGGTTTCCAGATCCGGAACGGCGTGGCAATCAAAGATAGGACCGCCCAAAGCGGATCACGCGCGGCGGCTCGCAACATGTTCTTGAATGCGCCCCGAGAAAGTCGCAACCGGTTCATGGAGCACCCTGCCCGCTGTCGCCACCCTCTCCCGTGCATGGCAGTCCTTGTCCGATCAGATCGACAAACAGCGCCTTGTCATTGTCGCGTGTCAGAAAGCCCGGCAGTTCGCGGCGCAGCCATGCACCGAGTTGCTGCTTGAACTCCTGATCATTCGAGGTTTCGAGGAGATGCAGAACGAGCGATCCGATCAGGACCTTGCGACGCGTATCGTTGTTGCGCTCGGTTTTCGAGAGACGGGCCTTGAGGGCAGACCGTTGCGCATCCAGTTCAGCCAGGCGCTGTTCGATGGTTTTCCTTGCCACGATTATTCCTTTCGATTGCGGTCGCACCGGAACGGCCGTTGTTGACCACGGCTTTGCTCCTGGAAGACAGACCAGTTTCTATGAGGAGATCGACATAGCGATTGTGAGAGTTGGTTGGACCCTTCGGTTAGGCTCAGCCGCTGGCGTTCGCGGCCTGTTTGAGCTTCTCAATGTGCTCGCGGCAAAGCGTTTCAACCAGCTTATGAAGTTCCGCCGTCCGCTCCTGAAGCCAGGTCAGCGCCTCTTCAGAAACCTCGAAACGCTTCGAATAGCGGGCCTTGACGTAGGCCTCATTCAGAATGTTGTACCACGTGGTATATCGCTGACGGTCGCGCGGCCAGATGTCGATCAAACGGTGGTCACGACCTTCGGAAAGACCCCGCAGGAATTTGAGGTTGTGCGACGCGGGGGAATAGTTTGTCAGTGTCAGGAGGTAGCAGTTATAGGCGCTCTCCACTGCCTGATGAAGATTGAAGGCGGCCAGGTGCAGGTTACCCTTCGCAACGAGATATTTTGCTACATCAGCGAAATCTCGCGCATCAGGAAAATGCCTGCGGAAATGCCCCTCGGCCACCCTGAGTGCATCGGAAGGGCTGAGCGGTTTCGCTTCTGCCAGCGGTCTGTCGTCGAATTCATAAAGAACAACACCTTCGCGGGCGAGGTCGACGAAGAAGTACTGGCCATCATGCAAAAAATTGCTGATCTCGCGCGCGCCATGCACGATGAGGCCAACAGGTGTCTCGATCTCCTTGTCCCACATCAGCCGGTCGGTTGCCTTGTCCCAGTATTTGGGATCGGCCAGTTCCTTGTTGCTAACGATGACGAGAATATCGAAATCCGAGCGATAACCTTTCGACGTATGCGGTTCATCAACCCAGTTGCCGCGCGCGTAAGAACCGAACAGGATGATTTTGAAGATCCGTCCATCCTTCTTGGCGTCAGACTTGGAGCGCTCCACCAGATCAGCAAACTCTTCCTGGATAATTCCGACGACGCGCGCAAGTTCGCGTTGCTTTCGTTCCGGCAAATGCTCAAGGCTGGTCTTCATGTCTGCTCCGTTTCTGGACGGTATCCTGTATGGGCCATTGTAAACTTCTTTGAAACTCCGATTTTTGGCAGCCGCCAATCGAGTGCCTGTCTTACCGGACTATCCACATGCGCCCCTTGTCTTCGTGCGATCAACCGGCGCCCATCGCCATACCCTGATGCGTTTTGTCTCCCTATTCAAACACGAGCAATTGCCACTTGGCGACTACTACTTTTAGTAGTCGAAGTGCCTGTTCGATGTTGCTAGCCTCGCAACCGATTAACAGACAAGGGCGCACTTACGACTTGCAGCGGAAATCAGCGTTGATTTCCGCCTTGAGAACCGGAGATTTCGGTTGGCGATTTATCATCTCAGCACCAAGCCTGTCTCGCGCTCATCCGGCCGAAGTGCTGTGGCATCTGCCGCCTACCGTTGCGCGGTTCTCCTCACCAATCAGCGCGACGGCCTCGTGCATGACTTCACCCGCAAAGAGGGAGTGGAGCATAAAGAGATCGTGCTGCCGGAAGGTCTTTCTGCCGATTGGGCCCTGGATCGTTCGGCTTTGTGGAACGCTGCCGAGTTTGCAGAAAAGCGCAAGGATGCCCGCGTTGCCCGCGAATTCGAAATCGCGCTTCCGCGTGAGCTTTCGCCAGAGGGGCGACTGAAGGCTGCGCGCGCCTTCGCGCAGGATCTGGCAAACCGCTATGGCGCGGCTGTGGATTTTGCCATCCATTCGCCAGGTGAGCATGGTGATATCAGGAACTACCATGCGCATGTGCTGATGACGACGCGGCAGGTTGGTAGAGCCGGCCTTGGCGAGAAGACCCGTCTTGAGCACAAGAACGCAAGGCTGTTGGCAAACGGTATGGCGACAACCGACATGCAGATTCAAGCTATCAGGCAGTCATGGGAAGGCATCGCCATTCGTCAGCTTCAACGCGAAGGTCTGGATGTCCGCATCGATCATCGCTCCCTTGCTCAGCGCGGCCTCGAGTTGTCGCCGACCGGGCATATGGGCGTGCATGCCTCGCAGATGGAACGGCGAGGGATAGCAGTCGAGCGCGGCCGGCTGGATGACAAGGCAGCACGGCGAAATGCCGAGCTGATCCGCCAAAAGCCGGAACAGGTTTTGTTGCTGATCAGCAATGAAAAGAGCGTGTTCGATCGGCACGACATTGCCAGGAACCTGCATCGCTATATCAACGATGACGCGCAGACATTTCGGAACACTTTTGCGGCTGTTATGGCATCACCAGCGCTCGTCGAGCTTCAGGCTGAGCGCATCGATCCTGAGACAGGCAACGTGTCCAATGCGCGCTATTCGACCCGCGAGATGATCGATCTGGAACTCGCAATGGCGCGGTCAGCGAAGCGATTGCATCAGGCGCATTGCCATCGGGTTGATCCCCGCCATGTCGCGCGTGCAATCGAGAGGCAGGATCGCTCTATCCGGAAAACCTCCGGCGGAATGTTGGCTGCGCGCGATCCGTCAACAGGATTGTCGGACGAACAGCGTGATGCGATCAAACATGTTACGGGCCCTGAAGGCATCGCGGCTGTGGTCGGGTTCGCTGGTGCGGGAAAGTCCACCATGCTGGCAGCCGCGCGTGCGGCGTGGGAGGCTCAAGGTTATCAGGTCCATGGGGCGGCGCTGGCCGGAAAGGCGGCCGAGGGTCTTGAGGAAAGTTCCGGCATTCAAAGCCGCACCCTGGCGTCATGGTCTTACAGCTGGGACCACGGCCGGGATCTGATCGGCCGACGCGACGTGTTCGTCATCGACGAAGCCGGCATGGTCGGGAGCCGGCAGCTTGCCCGGTTCATCAGCGAGGCTGAAGAGCGAGGAGCAAAGATCGTTCTTGTCGGCGACCATGAGCAGCTCCAGGCAATCGGGGCCGGAGCACCCTTCAGGGCGATAGCCGAGCAGATTGGTCATGTCGAACTTTCGGACATTCGCCGCCAGCGCCATGATTGGCAGAGGCAAGCATCGGTTGCCTTTGCGACCCACAAGACGGCCGAGGGCCTTTCCGCCTACCGGGATCACGGCGACATCCACTTTGCGGAAAGCCGCGACGCGGCGTTGGCAGAAATCGTGCGTGATTATGTTGACGACAGTACTGAGCATCCGGATGACACCCGGATTGCCATGGCGCATCGCCGTGCGGATGTGGGGGCCCTCAATGCCGCCATCCGTTCCGAGCTTCAGAACAGACAGCGACTGGAGCGCGGCCACGGGCAGAACGCCGGTGGAGACCGTGGGGATGTTGAGGATCGTGGGAACAGTGAGGACGGCGGAGAACTCACGTTCCAGACCAGTCACGGCAAACGCGCCTTCGCCGCCGGTGACCGGATCATCTTCCTCGAAAACAACCGCGACCTCCGCGTGAAAAACGGCATGCTGGGCACGGTCGAGCATGTCGAAAAGGGCAAGATCATCGCCCGGCTCGATGGTCGAAGCGGCGATAGCGTCAGCATTCCCACGGACAGCTACCAGGCGATTGACCACGGCTATGCGGCGACCATCCATAAAAACCAGGGCGCGACGGTCGATCGCGCCTTTGTGCTGGCATCCAGCACCATGGATCGGCATCTGACCTATGTCGCCATGACCAGGCACCGCGACAGCGTGCAGCTCTATGCCGACATAAAGGAGTTCACTAATGCGGGCCGGCTGGTTGATCACGGCGTTGCGCCCTACGAGCATAATCGCCAGGCGCGAGAAAGCTATTTTGTGACGCTGGAGAATGACAAGGGCGAGCGGCACACGGTGTGGGGCGTTGATCTCAAACGGGCCATGCCAGATGCATCGGCAAAGATCGGAGACAGGATCGGACTACAGCATGAAGGCGCCACGCCCGTCACGCTTCCGGATGGCACGCAGGCCGAGCGCAATGCATGGCGTGTCGTCAAGGGTGACGAACTGGCCTACCAGAAGCTGACAAGCCGCCTGTCGCGTTCCGGCGCCAAGGAAACGACGCTGGATTACATAAGGGACTTTTCCGAGCGGCGGGGTATCGCAGAGCAGCTCGGGGTCAGGAGCGAGATCGAACTTGCTTCGGCCCGAGATGAGCGCCAAGAGGTTTCGTCCCGTGCAGTCCATCTGCAACGGGAACAGCAGGGCCGGCCATCGGAACGTCAGCAGGTTTACGAGGAACCTGGAGGCGATCTGGCCGGCCCTGTTCGCCGCAAAAATCGTCGCAATGAGTTCGCCCGGAAAATCGATGACGGTAAGCAAGACGACCGGACAGAGGACAATAACGGATATCGCCGCATTCGGTGGTCCGACCTCATGTCGCAAGACGGCGGCGTCCCCGCCTCCACCGAAGCTCTCAGCCAGCAATCGTCGCTGGAACCCGGCAAGCCATCGCCGCTGGTACCAGCGATTACCCGATACCAACGCAGTATCGAAGAGGTGGCGCAGCAAAGGGCGATGTCCGTCATCGATCAGCAATTCGATACAGTCGAATCTCTGGTGCGGCACGTGTTCCGTGATCCGGCCGAGGTCGCTGCAAGACTGCGCACCGCGATGACCGAAAAGGAAGGCAATGGCAATATCATGGCGAAGGCCATGGCCGAGCAGCCAGAGCGCTTCGGGGAGCTACGCGGCAGGTCGGGGATGTTCGGAAACAACAAGGAGCGGAAGGAGGCGCTACAATATGCCAGATCTCTCTCTTTCCATATTGGCTATGTGTCCGAGGCATGGAAGCGCCGGCTTGGCGAAGAGCGTCAAAGCGAACAATGGCAGCGGGAACGGCGTGACGTGATCGAGGTACCTGGCCTCACGCCGCGCAGCACCGAGATCATTGCCCAGGTCGAAAAGATGCCGGTCGAAAAGCGGGACAAATTTATCGCGGAACTGCGATCGTCACCTGAGGGCCGAGCCGCGCTTGATGAGGCCAGGCTGGTGGTCGATGCACTCACGCGGCGGTTCGGTAGTTCTGATCCTCGCAGGTTCGCCGAGGAGTTGGAGACACGCCCGGAGCTCGCAAAACAGGCCGGGCAGATCCAGATTACCGCCCGTATCGTGAACCAAACGCACATGGCCGAGCTTAGCCATGACCACGCACTCAGACGGCAGCTTAACCGGTCACAGGGGCTTGGACTGAGTCGATAGGCCGGCGACTCTACCATCCGCAGGTCCAGAAACTTGGGGCGGTTCAGCGCCGACAGCACGGAGGTCGACTTGGCGATAGGCTGGAACATGATATTGCGGGGGCTTCCGGCGCGGGTCTTGCGTCATGCCTTGTCAGGACCGGCATCCTCGCAGAGCACCCCGATGCTGAACTGGATGGAATTGCCGCTGGATATGATATTCGCCCCAATTTCCTGATGGATCGGTTCGTAGTTTAGGGAACAAAAGACCGGGGCCGACGGGGCCATAAACTACTCTCAGGAAGCACAACCTCTTGCAGTGGTAGATATATGTCGATAAAATTACTTTTCATCGACATTACATAGAAATATGTCGATTGCATCGACATATTAAATCCCACATGTCGACCAAATAAGGAAACATCGACATGTCCTTCCTCGCTAACCGTCCCTACAACGATCTCCCGGCACTTCCACCACGCAACGACGTCGAAACCAAGACAGTACTGAAGGCTTGCATCGCTGCGAGAGCCGCACTCGCAGAACTGCGGGTGTCCGGGCAACTCATTCCAAATCAATCAGTCCTGATCAATTCGATCCCACTGCTCGAAGCACAGGCAAGCTCAGAGATCGAAAATATCGTCACGACGACGGACAAACTTTTCCGTTTTGCGAAGGAAGCTGGAAACCAAGCAGATCCGGCGACAAAGGAGGCCCTGCGCTATCGCACAGCTCTCAACGAAGGGTTCCAGTCGCTTAAAGACCGGCCAGTCTCGACATCAACGGCTGTAGCCGTGTGTAGAACGATCAAAGGCGTCAATCTCGACATTCGATCAACGCCGGGTACCGCGCTGATGAATGAGACAACTG
The DNA here is from genome assembly GCF_002008205.1 of Agrobacterium sp. YIC 4121. Lineage (NCBI taxonomy): Bacteria > Pseudomonadati > Pseudomonadota > Alphaproteobacteria > Hyphomicrobiales > Rhizobiaceae > Agrobacterium > Agrobacterium sp. YIC 4121. Next base: position 29,055 of record NZ_MRDI01000017.1, read on the forward strand.
GTACAGTGATTTACACACCGCCGGAAGGACAAGAACTGCTGCGGACAAAACTCGCCAATTGGGAACGCTATATTCATGAGGCAGAGGAAATCGACCCGCTGATCCGGCTTGCGGTAATGCACTACCAATTTGAGGCCATTCATCCCTTCACTGATGGTAATGGCCGCACCGGCCGCATCCTGAATCTGCTCTACCTGGTGGACAAGGGACTGCTCGATATTCCGGTACTTTATCTCAGCCGCTACATTATCGGTAACAAGCGCGCCTATTATGATAGGCTTCTTGCCGTGACGGCTGACAGCGCCTGGGAAGATTGGATCATCTTCATGCTAGAAGCGGTGCGAGACACAGCCCAGTGGTCAACAGCCCGCATCCGTGCCATCCGCGATCTTTTGGATCAGACCGCCGAACGTATACGGCGCGATCTTCCAAAAATCTATTCACGAGAACTCGCCGAGGTGATCTTTGTGAACCCCTATTGCCGCATCGGTGACCTGGTAGAGGCCGGGATTGCCAAACGACAATCCGCATCTGCGTATCTCAAGGCACTGGCCGAGAACGGTCTGCTCAACGAAATCAAAGCCGGTCGGGAAAATCTCTACATCAATCCGGCATTGTTAGCGCTCCTCAGCGACCGGCCAGCAAGATAATCTGGAATGCATCACCCTTACCGAAAGCAGAGAACTCGTGCTGCACCTTCGGCAACTTGTCCAGCAGTGTACGGAAACCGTAACACCGGCAAAGGTTTTCTCTTGCATCTCCTGATAATTGGTGCGGATTGCGCACCTGTCCGCAAGACCCAGAGGACGACCAAAATTAAGGGGAAGCTAAAATTGCGTCCCCAATAGGGGTATGCAAAGTCGATAAGATGACGCGAATCAATAACTAAAACCGGTACGTCAGCCCCAGTACAGGCCCACTCAATCGGGAATCAAAAACGTACCCGTCATCCGAGTAATCGACATCGAGTACCTTGTAGCCCGCCGAAACGGACAGTGTGTCCGTAAAGATGTAGTTCACCGTCGCGAGCGCAGACCAGGTGAGATCCGCCCCCGCTCCAAAGCCGCCGATATCGACCTGCCCCTGCACGGAGAGTTTATCCGTGAGGTTGAAAAAGGCGCGCGCGCCGATCACGGGATCAACCCACCCGAAGCTTTCCTTATACGTGGCGGATACGCTGCCGATCAGGGGATGGCTGGCAGTGACAGCCACCGCGTTGGAGATATGCCAGAAGCGGGCTCCCGCCAAGGCGTCGAGCGAAAATCCGTCTGCATCCACGATCCGGTAACCGGCCTGTAATGTCGCCATGAATTCCTGCGTATCGACGTTCGCATCGATTGCGGCGCCAGCCGGAAGGGTGGGCAAACCCGGGATTTGCAGCGCCGGCAGCGGCCCGGCCGCCTTGCTGTCCGTGGTGTCAACATACATTAGATCGCCGGACAGGACGAAGCGGTCATAACGGCCCCAGATGTTCAAGAACCCGCCGAAATTGAGATCGTCCATGACGTCGGAGAAGGATTTTTCGACATGCAGCGTCGGTGCGCGACGGAACGGCGAGATGTTGCCGTTCAAACCGGTCGCCCACAGATAACCCGTTGCCTGGAACGCCCAATCGGCACTGTCAACCTTCGCGGGTAGGGAGCCGGGTTGATCCGCGGCTGAGGCCGCGCTTGCAGAAAAAGCCATAAGGGCGGCAAAAGCTGGTAATTTTAGCAATGACTTCTCCCCAACCGATCGCCTGCAGCTAAACCTATTTGACACGCCCCAACAAGTCCGATCTTCTATCATACGCTGTATTTGTACCGCGAGACCCGGAGACGTTCCCATGCCCCTGAACACCCTTCCGTTTATTTCCGCCTGCACCGCCGCGATCTTTTCCATCGCGACGCTCACAACCTCTGTCGCGCAGGCCTGCACGCGGTTCGTCTATCTGGGCGAAAATAATCAGGTGATGACGGCCCGGTCGATGGATTGGAAAACGGATGTAGGAACCAATATCTGGGTCTTCCCGCGCGGCATGGAGCGCTCTGGCGAGGCTGGGCCGAATTCGGTCAAATGGACTTCGAAATACGGCAGCGTCATTGCATCGGGCTATGATATTTCCACGACGGACGGCATGAATGAGGCGGGGCTTGCTGCAAACGTCCTCTGGCTGGTTGAGTCGAGCTATCCCGCCTATGACGGCAAATCGCCGGGTCTGTCTATCGCGGCCTGGGCGCAATATGCACTCGACAATTTCGCGACGGTGGAAGAGGCAGTCGCTGCGCTCGAGAAAAACCCCTTCACAATCGTGACCGACAATGTGCCCGGCGAAGAGCGTCTGGCAACTTTGCACCTTTCCCTTTCGGATGCGAGCGGCGACAGCGCTATCATTGAATATATCGATGGCAAGCAGGTCATCCATCACGGGCGTCAGTTTCAGGTGATGACCAATTCGCCGACCTTCGACCACCAGCTGGCGCTCAACGAATATTGGCAGCAGATCGGCGGCACTGTCATGCTGCCGGGCACCAACCGCGCATCGGACCGGTTTGCCCGCGCCTCTTTCTACGCCAATGCCATTCCAAAGAGCGAGAACCCTGTCGAAGCCATCGCGAGCGTCTTTAGCGTGATCCGCAACGTCTCCGTTCCCTACGGCATTACCACACCAGACCAGCCGAACATTTCCTCAACCCGCTGGCGCACGGTGATAGATCACAAACGCAAACTCTATTTCTTCGAATCGGCTCTGACGCCGAATATCTTCTGGATCGACATGACGAAACTCGATCTCTCGAAAGAAACCGGTGCGGTCAAGAAACTCGATCTCGGCCCCAATCAGATCCATATCTATTCGGGTATGGCGAATGAGAGCTTGAAGGACACCAAACCCTTCAAGTTCCTCGGGCTTTGAGGGCGCCGATCGTGCCGCAAGGCATATGAGCAATTGATTGAGAAGGCATGACGCGCCGGACAGAGATCAGAATCTGTCAGTCAGACTTGTGCTTATCGCAATCTGAGCGACCGCCCTCCTCGGAAGCCCATTTCGAAACAGCGCGGCCACCGATCCGGCGTCAACCCTGGCGCGAGGTAAAGCACTCACCTTCGAGGCGATCCGGCGGGGCACAAATATCATCAGCTCCGAGCGGGCTCCCACAATTCCACCGGATTACCTTCCGGATCATGTATCCTTGCGAAGCGTCCCACCTCCGAATCCCATTCGGCGCGGGTTTCAACCTCGATGCCGTCTGCCGTCAGCTTCACGATAAGAGCATCGAGATCATCCACCCGGAAATTGATCATCCATTGCTGTTCAGCACGACCGAAGTATTCGCTATTTCTGTCGAAAGGCCCAAAAATCGTCATTCCGGCCTCCTGATGCCACACGGATTTATGCAGATCGTCGATGCCGAGATGTTTTTCATACCATTCGGCCAGACCGGCAGCATCTGCTGCCCTGAAGAATACGCCACCAATTCCAACGGCTCTGGCCAAGACTTTCTCCCTCTCCTCGATAACGGAAAGCATGCTGCGCAGTCGCTGCCGAAATATCAAGCAGAACGGCAGTCTTAGAGGCTATTAAGACCGGTGGAGCATAGTGGCTCTGCTCTGCCGGAGCCGCTCTACCGGATCCAAAAGCGCTTTCTTCCGCTTGCCCGTCAGCGTTGCGTGGCCCTTAAAAAAACCTCTTGACCTGAACCATGGTTGAGGTCCTAGAAGTACTGTCACCTTGTTTTCGCAAGGCTCTTTCCATGCTCTTGAGCGAACAGTTGACAAAGGATACCCCATGGCTTTCCAGCTTCCCGACCTCCCCTACGCCCATGATGCGCTCGCCCCCTCGGGCATGTCAGAGGAGACGCTGAAGTTCCATCACGATCTTCACCACAAGGCCTATGTCGATAATCTCAACAAGGCGATCGTCGGCACCGAATGGGAAAACAGGAGCCTCGAAGAGATCGTCCGGGGCACCTATGAGAAGGGTGCAGTGGCGCAATCCGGCATCTTCAACAATGCCTCCCAGCACTGGAACCACAATCTCTTCTGGGAAATCATGGGGCCGGAAAATCATGCGATCCCCAAGGTGCTGGAAGATGCGCTGACGCAGTCCTTCGGCTCGGTCGCGCTGTTCAAGCAGAATTTCGCCCTCTCCGGCGCCTCCCAGTTCGGTTCGGGCTGGGCGTGGCTGGTGGTGGATACCGACGGCTCGCTGAAGATCACCCGCACCGAAAACGGGGTCAATCCGCTCTGCTTCGGGCAGAAGGCGCTTCTTGGCTGCGATGTGTGGGAACACAGCTATTACATCGATTTCCGCAACAAGCGCCCCGCTTACCTCGAAAATTTCCTCGACAATCTGGTGAACTGGCAGGCGGTCGCCGCCCACCTTTGATTTGAGCCCCACCGATCCAGCCGGTCCCGCTGCCCTGGGCGGCCGGCCGGATCAGGCGCAGCCGGACAGCCGCCGTCCGGCTGCAACTCCCTTCGAGCGTCTCAATGCCCTATGTCGTCACCGAAAACTGCATCGCCTGCAAATATATGGACTGCGTGGAAGTCTGTCCGGTCGAATGTTTTTATGAAGGCGAGAACATGCTCGTCATTCACCCCGATCAATGTATCGACTGCGGGATTTGCGAGGGCGAATGTCCCGCCGCCGCGATCCGGCCGGATACCGAAGCGGGGCTGCATGTCTGGCTCGACCTCAACCGCCACTATTCCGGCATCTGGCCGCGCGTGCACGAGAAAAAGTCACCGCCTGACAATGCCGACATCATGAATGGCGCTGCGGCAAAAATGTCCATTTTTTCGAAAAATCCGGGAGCGGGCGGTTAGCCCGGCACATCATGTCTCATAATCTAAGGCTGATCGATGGCGGTGTGGTCAATCACGCGCATGTTCCGCTGAAAGCTTGCGCCTCTCCGATGATCTCCCCGCGTGAATTCAAGGATTCAATGGCCGGCCTAAGCTTCACCGTGGCGGTGGCCACGACCTGCCACGCCGGAGAGCGGGTTGGGCGCACCATCACCTCCTTCATGCCGCTCAGCGCGGAACCGCCGCTTCTGATGATTTCCATCGACGCCAGCAGCCGCATGGTCGACCTCATCGCAGCGAGCCGACGCTTCTCCGTTGCGGCACTGGCCAGAGGACAGGAGGAGATTGCCGATGTCTTTGCGGGCAAGGGAAATCACACGGACCGGTTCAGCATCGGAGACTGGGATGCCTGGCCGTCAGGAAGCCCCAGACTTGCCGATGCGCTTCTGTCCATGGACTGCGAACTTGTCGGTTCCATCGATGCCGCAGACCATATACTGTTCGTAGGCGCCATAATCGAAGCAATATCGGACCGGCTGCGCAGAGCCCTGCTCTGGAGCGAACGCGCCTATACCGGCACGGATCAACGTCACTCTCTCTAGATGGTCCGAAAAGGCTCCCGCCGCCGCCATGACCGGCACGGCTGCAGAAATCCGCGCAGTCAGTGCCTGTCGCTGTTCGCACGGGCAAAGCTGCCCGGAGCGACACCCGTTCTCCTGCGGAAAGCGGTGCTGAATGCGCTGGCGGATTCATAACCGATCTCATCCGCAATATCGTCGAGCGACTTTACCCCGCGCATCAGCGCGTCCCTGGCAAGCGCCATCCGCCAGCGGGCCAGATATTCAATCGGCGCGCAGCCGAGCATTTCATGAAAACGCGCCGCGAAGGCCGAGCGCGACATGCCGGCGATGCCGGCCAGTTCGCCGACGGTCCAGTTCGCGCGGATATTGGCGTGCATGGCGGACAATGCGCGGGCAAGCCCCGGCAAACGCATTCCCTTCACCAGTCCCGCAGGAATAGCCTCGTTGCCCGCGTTCGGCCGCCGCAGCACTTCAACCAGCAAAACCTCCAGCATACGCCGGATGATCAGTTCCTTGCCCGCATCCTCGCGCGCGCATTCTTCCGCCAGCAATTCGATCAGACGCGCCAGCCGGGAGGCTCCGCCCTCACCCGCCGGCACATGGATCAGCTCGGGCATCAACGAAAGCAGCAGCGCCGCATTGACCCGCTCGAACGTGAAACGTCCCCCCAGCGCAACGAAATCGGGTTCCCCTTCGCATTCCCCATGCCGCACCGCCTGATCTTGCGGCTCGACCGGAATGCAGTCGACGTCGGTATCGCTGCAAAGCGAGAAGGCGGGTGTGGAGGGCAAAAGCAGAAAATCACCGCACGCCAGCCGCAGCGGTTCCCGGCCATCGATCATAAGCCACGCCGCACCGTCCAGCACGACGGCAAAACCCGGCGCATCATAGGCGCGATAACGCACGCCCCATCGGCCACGTCCGGAAATCGGCTTCGAAACGGCGGCGCTCGGCCGCAGAAGATCGATGATATCGCTAAGAGGATCCATTGTCTGGACGATCAATAATAAATTACGGTGTCTAAAGCATATATCATCCAGAAAACATCGTCTATCTCCGGTCCTATCGAACAATGGAGATTATGATGACCAGAACGATCCTCATCACCGGCACCTCATCGGGCTATGGCAAGGCAACTGCAGAGCTCTTCCTTTCGCGCGGCTGGAATGTCGTTGCCACCATGCGGCATCCGGATCCCAACCGCTTCGTTGGCGACACCGAGCGGCTGCGCGTCCTGCCGCTAGATGTGACGGACGAACAAAGCATCGCGGCGCTGATCGATGCGGCAGGTCCGGTCGATGTGCTGGTCAACAATGCCGGCATCGGCATGGTCGGCGCTTTTGAAGCGACACCCATGCCGGCAATCCGCACGATCTTCGACACCAACAGCTTCGGTGTGATGGCGATGACGCAGGCGATAATCCCGCAGATGCGAAAGCGCCGATCCGGCACCATCATCAACGTCACATCCAGCGCCACGCTCGCCTCCTTCCCGCTCGCCGCCGCCTACACCGCCAGCAAGCAGGCAATCCAGGGTTTCTCCGGTTCGCTTGCGCATGAACTCGGTCATTTCAACATCCGGGTGAAGCTGGTGGAACCGGGTTATGCCCCGACCACCCGCTTCACGACAAACGCCATCCTGCCGCTGGCGCAGCTGCTGCCGGAAGACTACATGGACTTTGCAGGACCAATCCTTGAAGGCTTCGCCAAACCGGCCATGACGACCAGCGAAGGCGATGTCGCCGAAGCGATCTGGAGCGCCGTCCATGATGTATCCGGCCAGCTTCGTTTTCCCGCAGGTCCTGATGCAATTGCGCTGTCCCGGGCGAACTGACGAGCGATAGCGGCCTGACCGGACATTGCCCGGTTGCGGCGTTTCAGCCGGCTGATATGCAGATGGCAGATGTTTCAACACATCTGCCATCGACTTTATTAGGACGATGGCGACGGCGCTTCGAGACGCTTGCTCATCTTGCCCATGCTCTACCGGTCGCGGCGGGGGCCGTCTTCAGCCAGCCGGTAAAAGCTTCGACCTCATCCGTCTGGATCGCTCCGACGCCGGCCTCGGCGAGAGCGCCCCACACGGCTTCAGGGGCCGCCAGCGCGCGCGTGTCATTGAAATCGAGGCAATGGGCGACGTCGAGCGTGTTGATCCAGAGACGGATGTTCTGGCGTTCCATCTCGGTACGACCTTCAGCCAGATCGGCTATATCGGTGAATTTCACCTCGATCATCGGCGCACGCAACGCCTCGATACGGCGTAAATCCTCCGCAAACTTGCCCTTCCGCACCGGGAACATCGGCATATGCGGGATCTTGCCGAACCAGTGCGCATCCAGCACCTCGAAACGGGCGGCTTCCGGGTCGATATCAGTCTTCACCAGCACCTGATCCTGAATATCGAGCCGCAGCACGGTTTCCATGACCAGCGGCAGATCGCGGGCGAATTTGGTGTCGATATTGACGGCGATCCTGCCGCGCGCCTCTTCCAGTAATTCTTCCAGCGTCGGCACGCATTCATCCGTCACCTCGGCCGCATCGCCACCCGCACCGGCCTTCAGTCTCGCGGCGCGGACCACCTCGAAGGGCAGCGCATTCACGATGCCCTTCCCCGTCGTCGTGCGGTCGAGTGTCCCGTCGTGAATGACGACCAGCCGGCCATCGGCCGTCGCCTGCGTGTCGATCTCGATCATCTCTACCCCCGCAGCAACCGCGGCACGGACGGAAGCCAGCGAATTTTCGGCGGTGGCGGTCCAGAAACCGCGATGGGCAATTGTCAGAATGGCCGGATTGTCGCGCGAGCAGAGCGCAAGGACATTGCAGGGGCTGGAGGTATTTCGAGAGGCGGCAAGGGTTCGATGCATGATTTTTCACTTTCAGACGTTGTGTTTACCGGCGCTGGTTGCCGGGCTCAGACTTTCCCCGTGCCAGTGGCCGAGCCGGCTTCTGCGAACCGGTTGTTGACCGTCTGGATTTAATACACTCATAGTGTAATATTTATAACAGGATCCATGAAAAGTCATTTCAGGCATGGTGGCCCGCATTGCAGCCGTCCCGCACAGCCATTATCCAGAGCCATGACCATGGATCAGACCCAGCCCCAGAGTTTCGACCGCCAGCCGCTTGCCAGCGAGAATGAGCGCCTCGTTCTCGATATCATCCGCCGCCACGGCCCCATTGCCCGCGCATCGATCACCGGTCACACCAACCTGACGCAGCAATCCGTGCACCGGCTGATCGAAGGCCTGCTGGAGCGCGGACTTCTGCAAACCGGGGCACCGCTCAAGGGCACGCGCGGCCAGCCGAGCCCCACCATCGAACTGGTGCCGGAAGCGGCCTATTCGCTTGGCATTTCCATCAACACAGATTCCGTGGTGATCTGCATCGCCGATTTCCGCTGCGACGTGATTGTCGAGGAAAAACTGAAGATGCTTCCGGAGGACCGGGAGGAGACGCTTGCGGCTTTGTCGCAGAGCCTCGAACGGCTGCTCTCGGAACACGGCATCCCGCGCGAGCGTCTGCTTGGCCTCGGTTTTTCCATGTCCGGCTTCTTCGTGTCGGAAGACCGCGCCTTCAATGCGCCGGAACCATTGCGCGACTGGTCGCTGATGGACCTGAAGCCTATCCTTGAGGGGAGATTCCACCTGCCGGTCTGGCTGGAAAACAACGCCACTACGGGAGCGATCGGTGAAAGCCTTCGCGGCGTGGGCTCCTGGTGCCAGACCTTTGCGTACTTGTCGTTCAACTACGGTTTCGGCGGCGGGTTGATCCTCGGTGGCCAGCCGTTTCACGGCTTTCATGGCAATGCCGGCGAATTCAGCGGCATATACAGCCCGGATGAATCGCCCAAACGCCCGGCCCTGCAATATCTGATCACCACCTTGCAGAAAAACGGGGTCGATATCCATTCCATCGAGGCGCTTCACCAGCGGTTCGACCCCGCATGGCCGGGCGTCGAGGAGTGGCTCACCGAGACGATGCCGCAGGTGGACAGGCTGGTGGCGAGCCTGATAGCGGTTCTCGATCCGCAGGCTATCGTCTTTGGCGGGCAATTGCCGCGTGCGCTTGGCCGGATGATGATCGAACGCACGCACATGCCCTCCCGGCGCGAACATCGTTACGGTGTCGGCCCAAAGGAGGCGAAGCTGGTTCTCGGCGAGGCTAAGGGCGATCCCTCGGCTCTCGGCGCGGCGCTGTTGCCGCTCAGGGTGCGTTATTTCCTGTAACTCAGCCCAAGCGGCCTGATGTAATCCCGCAACAATCATCACGGAAACGTGAGCCTGATTTCGCCCCCGGTTTTTTACTGGTTGGCAGCTTGCATCCGAAGGCGATAAATATGATTAGAAATATCATGTTTATCGCGACATGACGCAGCATATCCGCCTGCTTCATGCGCCAGGCCAATACGTCACCGGGTCGATTGATGAGCAAAGCCCTGTTACAGGTTCTCGATGCCGAGGAGGAAAGCCGCCTGATGCGGTTTTTCCGTCGGCGCCTGCAGAACCGGGAAGACGCTGCCGACGCCATGCAGGAAACCGTGCTGCGGGCGCTGGAGGTTTCTCATGCGACGCTGATCGACAATCCTCAGGCCTATCTCTTCCAGATCGCCCGGTCCGTCGCCCGCCTGACAGCCATTCGCCAGTCGCGTGAGCGGCCGTTATTCGCACCTTACGAAGCGGGCTTTGCCGTTGCCTGCGAAGAGCCGGGGCAGGAGCGGATCGTCGCCGGGCGGCAGCACCTTATTTTAATGGCGCGGGCCATCGAGGCACTGCCCAAGCGTTGCCAGCAGGTCTTCGTGCTCAGCCGCCTGCATGGCCATTCCAACGGCGAAATCGCCGCCCTTCTCGGCATTTCCCGCAACATGGTGGAAAAACACATCATCAAGGCGCTGCTGCACTGCCGTCAGGTCCGCGCGCACATAAAAATGTAGACCGGCATCAGGTGTTCGCATCCTTTTTCACTCTATAAGGGAAAAGGACCACATCTCAGCACGCAACAAACGGCAGATCAGGACATGAACAAGCGCCCGGACGGTCTGAAGGATAACGGCTTGACCGATGACGGTCTGGCCGAAGAGGCCGCGCTGTGGGTGGCGCGCATGCAATCGGCAGACGCGACAGAAGCAGAGCGCGAGGCGTTTCATGTCTGGCTGCGGGCCGATGCCGCCCATGCCAGCGCCTATGAGGACATGCGGAGCCTCTGGGGTGAGCTTGGCGATATCGAGCTTGCGCCGGTCGAGCAGCGAAAACGGCGCGGACCTCGCCGGGCAATGCTGGCGGGTGTTGCCGGTCTCTGCCTCATCGGGCTTGCAGCGCTGTTTGCGGAGAAAAGCGGATTGAAGGATCGCTGGCAGGCGGATTATTACACCGAAATCGGCGAAACACGCCTGCTTTCGCTGGAAGACGGCAGCCGCATCAGCCTGAACACCGACACGGCGATTGCGGTTCATTATTCGCAAAAGGAACGGCGTATCACCCTTCTTCGCGGCGAAGCCTATTTCGATGTCGCCAAAAACCCGGAGCGGCCTTTCATTGTCGAGGATGGAGCGCTGACAGCAAAAGCGCTCGGCACCCATTACTCGGTGCGCACCGGCAATGGCGCGCTGCCGCAGGAGGTGCAGGTGGAGGAAGGCCGGGTGGAAGTGACCACAGGCGCCGAGATCGCCGTGCTGACGCCCGGAGAGGCCGTGACCCTTGGTGGCGACGGCAGGCTGGTGCGCGCCCGCAAGGATGTCGCCAACAGCATGGCCTGGCGCGAAGGCAAGCTCGTCTTTTCCGGCCAGCCGCTGCGCGAGGTTCTCGATATTCTCTCGCAATATCGCCGGGGCCGCATCGTCATCCTCGATGAGGCGGCGGCGAGGCAGCACGTCTCCGGCATCTTCGACCTGAAGGACACGGATCAGGCGCTCACCATTCTCGAAGAAAGCCTTCCCGTTTCCGTATCGCGACTTTCCGGAATGCTGGTTTTCGTCCGCTCGCGATAAAATAACTTTTTTCGCAGATCCGACGTCAGGAGTCGGCCCGCCTTTTCACTCTAGGCAATCAGGACCCGTTTAATCGGGGGGCATGAGATCACGAGTGAGAGGGAATGACATGAATTTGGGCAAGCAGGCACGCGGCTGGTTCTGGCTGACGACGACGGCGATCATCGGGGGTATCGTCGCCGCAGGTCCGGGCGCCATGACCGCCAGCGCGCAGACACCGCCCGCCGCAAGCGGCGCACCCGCCACCGTCACCGTGTCCATTCCCGCAGGGCCGCTGGAAAACGCCATTCTGAGCTTCGGCCGCCAGGCCAATCTGCGCATGGTCTACCCCTCCGCGATCACCAGGGGCCGCGGCACGGCCGGCGTCAAGGGCACGCTCAGCGTATCGGCGGCCGTCAGCGGGCTTCTGGCCGGATCGGGACTGAACTACGCATTGGCCGGCGGCAATACCGTCCGCATTTTCGATCCCGCCAGCCAGACCGGCGAAGGCGGCGGTTCGGCTGCCGCCGGCAGCACCCTGCTTGCGCCGATCACCGTGCAGGGCACCGGCCTTGAAGGCGCCAGGGGCATCATCGAGAGCAATGGCTATGTCGGCAAATCCGGCCGCACCGCCACGAAGACCGATACGCCGGTTGCCGAAACAGCCCAGTCGATCACCACCGTCAGCCGCAAGCAGCTCGATGACCTGAAGCCGCAGAACCTCTCGGAAGCGCTGAACTACACGCCCGGCGCGCGCATCGGCCAATATGGCGCGGAGCCGCGCTTCGACGCCTTCAAGGTGCGCGGCACCGATCTCAGCACCACCGGCATCTTCCGCGACGGCCTGCGGCAGGTCAGCAGCCAGAACGGCAGCGCCCGGCTTGAGCCCTATGGCGTGGAAGCGGTTTCCATCCTGCGCGGTCCCGCCGCCTCCATCTATGGTGCCAGCAGTTCCGGCGGCATTGTCGATATCATCTCGAAACGCCCGACCGAAGAGACGCTGCGCGAGGTGGAGCTGCAATATGGCTCCTTCGGCCGCGTTCAGGGCGCTTTCGATCTTTCCGGCGCCGTCGATGACGAAAAGACCATGCTTTACCGCCTGACCGGGGTGGCCCGCGACGGCCGCAACGACATCAGCGCCATCAAGGACGACCGGCTGTTCATCGCGCCGGCCTTCACCTTCCAGCCGGATGCCGGCACCAAGCTGACGCTGCTCGGCGAATATATGGACAGCACCACCGGCGGCACCTGGGGATACATCAACAATTACGGCAGCGACGGCAAGTCGATCGGCGCGACGCCGGTTTATGGCGGCGATTCCCGTTTTAATGATTTCGAGCAGAAACAATGGCGTATCGGCTATGAGTTCGAGCATGAAATCAACGACAACGTCACCTTCTACAGCAAGGCGCGTTATTCGGCCCTTTCGGCCGACCAGCAATGGGTCTTCGCCAACTATCCCGGCATCACCATCGAAGACAATGAAGGCGTCTCCGCCGACAATTACCTGAAGACAGAATTCGACACAGGCCCGGCGAAACATACGCTGCTGACCGGTATCGACGTCAGCCACATGTCCTACACCTCGAAACAGGGCAATGGCACCAGCCCCTTCACCGACACCTTCACCTATGTGCCTGATGTGTCGCTGATACTGAAGCAGAGGATGAACACGCTCGGGATCTATGCGCAGGATCAGGTCGAAATCGACCGCTGGCGCCTGACGGCCGGCATTCGTCACGACTGGCTGGACACCGAATATCAGGCCCAGACCGTCGGAGACGCAACGGCCCCCACCTATGACGGCGATGAAACCAAGACGACCGGCCGCGCCAGCCTCGGTTATGTCTTTGACAGCGGCGTGATGCCCTATGTCAGCTACGGCACCTCCTTCGTCGCCAATCCGGGCGTCATCATCACCACGGGAACGGTAACGGGTCAGGCGCAGCCGACGGTCGGCAAGCAATATGAACTCGGCGTGAAATATGCCCTGCCGCAATATAACGCCCTGCTGAGCGCCGCCTTCTTCAATCTCGATCAGGACAATGCGACGGTCTACGAGACCTCATCCGGCATCAACCTGCTGCGCCAGCTCGACCTGCGCTCGCGCGGCGTGGAACTCGAAGCCACGGCCTCGCTCGACAATGGCTGGAGCCTCATCGGCTCCTATTCCTATAACGACGTTGAAATCACCAAACTGACGTCGGAAACCGTGGGCAAGCAGCTCAATTCATCGCCCTATCACACCTTCTCGCTGTGGGCCGATTACGAGTTCCAGAGCGGCGCGCTCGAAGGCCTCGGCATCGGCGCGGGGCTGCGTTATGTCGGGTCGAGCTTCGGCGACAACCAGCACACGCCCATTCTCGACAACGAGGCCCGCACCTTCGTCGACGCCTCGCTGCGCTACGATCTCGGCAAGGCCCTGCCCTCGCTGGAAGGTGTGAAACTGCAGATCAACGCCACCAACCTTCTCGACGAGGTGAAACAGGTCTGCACCACGGGCTTCTGCTATTATGACGAAGGCCGCAAGGTCGTCGGCAGCATCCGGTATCGCTTCTGATGCTGCAGCAGAACCCTGCCACAACCAAGCCGTCGCCGGCCGCCGTCTTCGTGGCAGTCGGCGGGCTTTATGTCGGCCAGAGCGTGATTGGCGGGCTGACCTTTCTCGGCCTGCCGGCGGTGCTCAGAACCGCCGGACTGCCGCTGGACCAGATCGGCCTGCTTTATCTCGTCGTTCTGCCCTGGGCGCTGAAATTCCTCTGGTCGCCGCATGTGGAGCGTTACCGGCTGCCGCCCGTCGGCAGGAACCGGTCTCGGGTGATCGTCGGCACGGGCATCACCGCCTGCGCCTGCGGCCTCGCTGTTCTTGCTTTCACCGGCCCGTCCCCGGTTTCCGTCGCAATCGCCATCCTGTCGGTGATCGCACTGGTAACGGCGACAGTCGACATCGCCTGCGACGGCTATGCGGTCGAAACGCTGGCGGAAGAGCATCATGGCTGGGGCAATGCCGCACAGGTGGGCGGCTCCTATCTCGGCTCCGCCATCGGCGCCGGCCTGTTTCTGGTGCTGGTGGAGCGCGCCGGCTGGACGAGCGCCACGCTGGTCATGGCCGGGCTCGTCATCCTGCTCGCGCTCCCCTTCCTGTTCGGCCCGGCGGCCAAAACGGTCACGCAAACACGGGACCACCTGCCATCGATCAAAAACGCGCTCAAGCGACGGGAAGTCCGCACCGGGCTTCTGGTCGCGGCTGTTTATGTCGCGGCGCAAAAATGGGGTCTGGCAATGCTCGGCCCGTTCCTGGTCGATTACGGTTTCGATCTCGCCACCATCGGCGCGCTGAATGGCGTGGGCAGCATGATCGTCGGTTTCGCCGGCGCGCTGCTCGGCGGCACGCTGGTACGCCTCTACGGGGCGTCACGAATCCTGCTCATCGCCATCTTCGTGCAGACGGCGCTGTTGTGCCTTTTCGCCTATTTCAGCGTTCATCGCGATATTTCGCAATGGGTCGTCATGGCGGTTGCGGTGGCAAGCTCGTCGGGCATCATGTCCATCGGCTTCGTCGCGCTTTACGCCTGCTTCATGGGCTGGTCCGACCCGCGGCAGGCCGGGGTCGATTTCACCCTGTTCCAGTGCATGGATGGCGTTGTCGGCATGGTCGGCGGGCTGGGCGCAGGCGCGATCGCCGAAAAATTCGGTTATCAGGCCTCCTTCATCATTGCCGCCATCGTGTCGGTGCTCGCCGCACCGGTCATCTTCCTGCTGATGCGACGGCAGAATTCTTGAACCGAAGCCCCGGGCGCGGCGGCTTAAACCGCGCCCGGCAGGCCTCTTGCATCGGCCTATTCGACCACCACCGAAAGTGCCGAACCGGTATAGACCGGCCGCAGCTTCACATTGCCCGCATCTATCGAGGTAAAGGTTCCGGTCAGACCGTTGGCGGAGATCACATCGAGCCGCGTGCCGGCGGGTGGCGCGCCGCCATCGAAAGCGAGCTTCAGCGTCGCGCCGTCCAGCACCGCATTGCCCTTGATCCGAAGCGCAGCCTTCTGCGGGTCGACCGCCAGCGTGCCGCCCGACTGCGTATAATCGCCGCCGATGACAAGATCCGTCTCTCCGCCGAGCGAAAGCGTGCCGCCGCTGACCAGCACGCCGCCGGTTCCAAGCGCATCGGCAGATGACGCCACCAGCGTTCCCTCCCTGAGAATGGTGCCGCCGCCATAACTGTTATGGCCGCCAAGCGTCAGCGCTCCGCTGCCGGATTTGACGAGACGCCCTGCCCCGGCAATATCGTTCGTCCATCTGTCCGCCGCATTGAACCCGCCGGCGGCAGCGTCCATCGTCACCTCGACATCGCCGTCAAACGCGCCGTAACCGCTGGCGGCAGCGACCAGATTGATGCGACCCCAGCCATTGCTGTCATCCAGCAGCGGATAACCGGCCTCGATGCCGGTGGAAAACAGCACAGCGCGCCGCTGGGCGGCATCGAGATAGGGCAAACGTGTCTCCAGCAGGACCTCCGCCCCCTTCGGCACCACCATGGGCGCATCGCCTGCGGCCCTGTCGCGGCTGAAGGAATAGGTCATGCGCCTGCGATAATCCGCCCCGTTCTTCGCCGCATCGGCAAATTGGTCGACATCCGGCTTTGCGCCATGGGCGAAATCGATGAGCGACTGGCCCTGCGGCAGGCGCTTAGTGAAATAGGCCTGCAAGGCCTCATGCGCCGCCTTCTTCACCTCGGCATTTTTCGGGTCCTGCAACATAGCCGCGGCCATGGCGGTTGCGGTGATGCGGCCGCCGATCACGTCGAGCGGCGAATGCATGCCGGCGACGATGCGGCTCTCGCCGAGTTCGGAGGCAGCCGTCAGCAATTCGGAAAAGCGCTCCGGCACCGCATAGGCATAGGCGATGGCGGCCAGATAGGCGGCATTGGTGTGCCCGCTCGGAAAACCGCCATCCTTGCCGCGCCCGCGATTTTCCCGCGCATATTTCAGCGCCGGCACGGTGACGCCCGGATCGCTGTCATGGCTTTCGAAGCTGCGGTCGCCAATCGTCTCCTTGCCGGTTTCGATCACCTCGCCTTTGTCGTTCATGCGCCAGGGCCGCGGTGAGGAATAGAAATACTTCGCCGGCGACGTCGTGCCCTCCGGGCCGCGGATCACCTTCATGAAGGCGACGAAATCCTTCAGTTCGCTATCGGCGGTACCTGCCTCGGTGCCCTTATCGTCTTCCTTGCGGGTGATGACCTCGTTCGGGTCGAAATCAGCGAGCGTATGATTGATCGTCGTCGTTGCGCCCGCCCCTTCGCGATACCAGGCAGCAAGCGGCCCCATTCCGTCGATGACACTGTAACCCTGCGAACGGCGGTCATTCATATAGGCTTCGAAAGCGGCAGCGCGCGTGCGGTTCTCGCCGGTGACGGACAGCACGTAACGCATGTTTTCCTGCCAGACCGCGGGATCGACGATCTTCACATGGCTGAAATCCGCCGGGCCATCGCCATTGGCGCCGCCATCCGCCCATTTTTCATCGCCAAGCGTCCAGATGCGGTTGAAACCGGAGAGGATTTCGATGATCGGGTTGTCCCGGTCATCATAGGCGCGAACCGCCTCGCCCTTCTCATTCTTGCCGGTCTGGTTGCGATAATTGTCGGCAAGCGGCAGCGGATATGTTGCCGCCGGTTCCGGCACCGTGATGGCATAACCCTCACCTGCCGGCCCGGTGCGATCGAACGCCTGCGCGCCCGGAACCAGAACCAGCAATGCGACGGAGGCGAGCAGGCTCGAACGTGCGGAAAAGAAAGACGACATTTTCAGTCTGGCCATGACGAATCCTATGATTTTCAGCGAGTGACGCGTGACGAAAACAGGCGGCGCGGCGTTCCGCGCGCCTCATCGTCAGGTTTAAACGGAGCGTATTTCAGTTTTTCGATGGGCCGCCGGGAACGGCTCCCTGCGGCAATTGCTCCAGCGAAAATGCGCCGCCTTCGGAAAGAAACGGCGCGATATGCCCGGAGCACCCCTCCGGGCATATCCTTCGAGAGCTTCATCATTCCGCCGGAGGCGGACGGTCGGGCCGTTATTTCTTGACCGCGACGGCCTCGTTGATCTTGGCGACGTCATCTTCCAGAACCTTGTAGGTCTGGTCGAGCGTCAACTCACCGACGATGAGCTGGCTCATGCGCTGCACGATCTGCTGATACATGGCGCTGCCGCCCTTGGCGCGTTCGAACTCACGGGCGGCCTGCGGCACGTTCTTCTTGTTGTCGAGGAACACCTTCATCGCCGCCTTGGCGTCTTCGCTCTTCAGCTTGTATTGCGGATCGACGATCTCCGCGCCGGTCAGGATGACGTAGTTCTCGGCGATTTCCCGCTGCACCTTTTCAGAGCCGAGGAATTCGATGAAGTGAGCCACATCTTCCGGATATTTGGTGCGCTTGAAGCCGACAATGGCGGTGCCGCCGGGCATGGCGTAGCATCCGGCCTCACCGCAGGGCGCATTGATCGCCGTCCATTCGAAACTGTCGCCGATCTTGTTCTGGAACGGATTCACCATCCAGTTGCCGGCCAGATAGGTCACGACATTGCCGTTGACGAACTCGTCACCCATGTTCTTGTACTGCGAACCGCCGGCCGCACCCCACATCTCTTTTGGGAAGCTGCCATTCTGCGTCCATGAATAGATATCGGCGATATATTTTTTCGCCGCATCGTCCGGGAAGCTGAACTTGCCGTCCTTCACATAGGTCGCGCCATAAGCAAAGGCGCCGCCGGAGAAGCGGTGGCCGGAACGGTCCATGGTGAAGGGAATCTGCACGCCGGTCGCCTTGGCGACACGGGCGGAGGCCTCGACGATCTCGCTGAACTTTGCGGTTGGGCCGGGCAAGGGTTCGCCCGCCTGCTCGAACAGCGTCTTGTTGACGAAGGGCAGGTTCAGCGTCTGCGATGCCATGTAACCGTTGATCGACTGCGGATCGTTGACATTGGGCAGGCGAAGCTGGTTGAGGCTGGAACCGTGCAACTTCGCGAAGGCTTCCGCATCCTTCATATAGGGGCGCATGTCGAGATAATAGGGCGCAAGCTGCCAGTCGGTGATCTTGGCGATGTCAGGACCTTCGCCGACCGCCAGCTGCACCGGCAGCTGCTTGGAAACCGCGTCATAACCCGAAGACACGAAATTGATCTTCACACCCGGATTGGCCGTCTCGAACTCCTTGCTGAGTTCCGACATGCGCTGCACATAACCCTGGTCGTCATCCGTAAAAAGGAAAGTAATCGTGCGGGTCTCGGCCTGGGCCGTCGCAAGACCGGCGACAGAGGCCACCACAAGGGCGCTGACGCCCGAAAACAATTTCATCATGCTCATCCTCCCAATGAAAATATTTTCATAAATCGAACGAAAGCTCCTCTGCTTAATTCGATTTATAATGTTTTGCGGCTTGACAGAATAAACGTCAAGCTGTTTGTTTTGCATAAATCGCACAAATCGACGCGGAAAAGCGAAAATCGGATTGTGAAAATAATTTCATAAAGATCGACGGGAGGCGATCCATTATGACGGATGGACCATTTGCGGCGAACGCGTCGCAGCCGACATATACCGTCGCAAACGGCGAAACGGTGACCGCCTGGATCGTCTCCGATCTGGTGGAGACGTCGTTTCCCGGCACCGCAGCCCCCGCCGAAGACCGCGTGAACTATCGTTTCATCAACGGTTTCGTGGATGTGGGCGACCTGCCCTGCCGCAAGGCCTTCCAGCAGACCATGATCGGCCGCGATATCGCACCCGATACCAGCTGGCCGGTATCGCACCTCAACCTGCCGGGTTCCAATCGCCGCGTCGAATTCACCGGTTTCTGGCATGTTCCCACCCATGTGCAGCGCTGGCTGAAGGGCACCTTCCGCAGCGATGCGGCAAGACAGGCGCATTTTCGGCTGCGTACCTGCGGCGGCGTTCGCATCTGGGTCGGCGGCGTCGAACAGGTCCGTTTCGAACCTTTCATCCGCAATGTCGAAAACAGCCGTGACATCACGCTCGATCTCGCGGCCGGCGACAACGAGGTGCTGCTGCTCTGCGAGGATCTGGCGGAACGCGACATCATCTGGTTCTTCGAACTTGAGGTCGTCGATCCTACGCCGCTGACCGTCGTGCTGCCCGTACCGCTCGACCGGGAGGAGACGAAGCGTCTCGCCGCGCTGGTGCGCGATGTTCGCCCGGCGCGTGACGTGTTTTCCGGCACAGCCCTCGAACTGGTCTTCGGGGCGGCGCCAGCTAGCGACCTGCCGGTGCACATTGCCGTCAAAAGCCATGGGCATGAGCGCGCTTCGCTCGCGGAAGTGGATACGGTGCTGAAGGCCGGGCAATCCTCGCTGAAGATCCCTGAAACGACAGGCATTTCGGACGGATATCACGGTGTCAAAATCACCATGGGTTCGGGAGCGGGAACGGTAACCCGCGTCATCGACGCGGCGTTCATGCATGATATCGCGCCGGAAGCATCCGATGCCGATATCAACGAGCGAAAAAAAGCCGCTCTCTCCTTCAGCGCCCGTTTCGGTGCCTGGCGCATCGGCCGCGCGCTGGCGATGGTCGCCACCGGCAGCGACGATATCGAGACGATCGGCGGGATCGTCGATGCGACGCTGCATTCCATCGATCGGCGGGAAGACTGCTCCGATTTCGTGATGATCCCGCTTCTGTGGCTGGTGCGCGCCTATGGGGACCGCCTGCCGGCCGAGATGCGGGCGCGGATCGATGCCTCGATCCTCGGCTATCGCTACTGGGTGGACGAACCGGGCAATGACGTCATGTGGTTCTGGAGCGAGAACCATGTTCTCTGCTTCCACACCAGCCAGTTATTGGCTGGCGAATATCTGCCGGATGCCGTATTCACCGCCTCCGGCCGCACCGGCAGAGAACAGGCGGCGCTGGCGGCAGACCGGCTGGAGCGCTGGTTCGACAGCGTCGAGGCACATGGCCTCGCCGAGTGGAACTCCGCTGCCTACTATCCGGTGGATTTCATCGGCCTTCTCGCCATCGAACATTGGGCGGGACCAGAGCTTGCCGCCCGCGCGCGCCACCAGATCGATCTCATCTTCGAAATGATCGCGTTGCACACGCTCGGCGGCGTTCCCTCCGGTTCGCAAGGGCGGGCTTATGACAAGGAGCTGCGCGCCGGGCCGCTGACAGAACTGGCGCCCTTTGCGCAGGTCGCCTTCGGTCAGGGCTGGCTGAACAATGGCGTTGCCTCGCTGCCGATGTTCTGCTGCGGCGATTACCTGCCACCGGCGCACCTTGCCGCCCTTTCCCAACTTGAGAGTGGCCGCATGGTCGAGGCGCGTTATGCGCAGGGTCTGGAGCCCGGCAAGCTCGTGCTCTTCAAGAACGAGGCCGCCCAGCTTTCCACCGTTGTCGATCACAAGACCGGCCGCAAGGGCCATCAGCAGCACGTCATGGACATCAAGCTTGCCGGCCACCCGATGGCGCGGCTCTGGGTCAATCATCCGGGCGAAGACGATCCGTGGGGCACCCAGCGCCCCTCCTATTGGGCGGGAAGCGGCATCCTGCCGCGCGTGGCGCAACATCGCGATCTGGCGATGCTGATCTTCGATACGCAGGATCACCGCAACGACTGGACCCATGCCTATCTCGGCCGCGACGGGCTGGACGAGGTGCTGGTGGAGGGCAACTGGCTCATCACCCGCTCGGGCCACGGCTTTGCCGCACTTTATGCGACCAACGGGCTTCAGCCCATCACCACCGGCGCCACCGCCAGTCGCGAGATCAGATCGCCCGGCCGTCGCGCCGGCTGGGTCGGCATCATCGGCTGCGGGGATGTCGAGGAGTTTGCCCGTTTTCGGGAAAAAACCCTCGCCACGCAGATCAGCTTCGATGCCGAAAGCCGGCTGCTCTCAGTCACGCCACCGGGCGGGCCAGAACTTACTCTCAACTGGGACGGCGCCTTCACCATCGGCGGACAGGCCATGGCCTTCGACCATGACCACCCGCAACCAAAAATCACCTTCGACAGCGCCGACCCAGCTTCGGGCAGCGCTGCAAAACCCTTCTACTCCTAAGCGGAATTGACAGATGAACCAGCCAAGCATGGAAAAAGACACTCTCAGGACGACGATCGACAATGTCGCCGCCGCCTTCAGCCGCCTCAAGGGCATTCAGGAAGGTCTGGTCAGCGGCAGTTCCGATGGCAAGATCCAGTTCGACGAATGGGACTGGGAAGTGGGTGTCGGCCTTTACGGCTTCCTGCGCCGGGCGCTCGCCGCCAACGACCAGAAGGCATTGGATGACCTCGTGACATGGTACGGCTGGCAGATCGACCGTGGCCTGCCGCCGCGCCAGATCAACAGTTCCGCGCCGATGCTGCCGCTTGTCATCCTCACCGAACATGTCGACCGGCCGGATTTCCGGGCGCTGGTGGAAGACTGGGCCGACTGGCTGGTGCATCAATTGCCGAAAACCGAAGATGGCGGCTTCCAGCATGTCGTCAAGGAGCGGCTGAATGAGGGCGAACTCTGGGACGACACGCTGTTCATGGCATGTCTGTTCCTCGCCCGCGCCGGCGTCGTCTGCAAACGTCAGGACTGGATCGACGAGGCGGTTTACCAGTTCATGATCCATACGCGCTATCTCTCGGACCCCGTCACCGGGCTCTGGTATCACGGCTGGACCTTCAACGGACGCCATAATTTCGCTGACGCCTTCTGGGCGCGCGGCAATTCCTGGATCACCGTCGCCATTCCCGAACTCTTCGAACTGGTGCCGACGCTTGGCGAAAAGGACAGGCGTTTCCTCGCCAATGTGCTGGCAAGCCAGGTGCGGTCGCTCAGGCAATATCAGCGCGAGGACGGCATGTTCCACACACTGCTCGATGACCCGACATCGCCGGTAGAAACGTCAGCCACGGCCGGTATCGCCTATGGCATTCTGCGCGGCATCGAAGCCGGCATTCTCGGCGAAGAAAATCGCCCGCATGCGGAACGCGCACTGAAGGCGGTGCTTGGCAATATCGACGATGAAGGCGTCGTCCACGGCGTTTCCGACGGCACGCCGATGGGCCACGATCTCGATTTCTACCGCCGCATTCCCAATCTGCCCACGCCCTACGGGCAGGCACTGACCATGCTGCTCCTGATCGACGTTTTTCTGAAAAGGCCAAAGGCATCATGAACATCAGTCAGGACATCACAGTCGCGGCGGGTGGCCTCGATGCCACGGCAGCCATCCAGCAGGCTATCGACACCGTGTCGGCCGCAGGCGGCGGGCGCGTGTCTCTCTCGGCCGGGCGTCACGTCAGCGCCGGCCTCCATCTCAAAAGCGGCGTGGAACTGCACCTTGCGGAAGATGCGGTACTTGCCCCCGTTTCCGATTACGACGCCTATGCCTTGACCCGGGTTTCGGTGATTGCCGAAGACTCCGATCGCGGCATGATCATCGCCAGCGGCGCAAGCAATATCGCCGTCACCGGTCCCGGCCGCATCGAGGCCGGCGGTGAAAACTTCATCGTCGGCGACGACAAGGCCATGGGCACCTATGTCCCGGCAAAAAAACGCCCACGAGTGATGGTGCTGGAAAGCTGCCGCAACGTGCGCCTTGAAAACCTCTCCGTCAGTGGTTCGCCGATGTGGACGTTGCACATGGTCGATTGCGAAGACCTTCATTTCCGCAATCTGCGCATCGAAAACGACCGCCGCCTGCCGAATACCGACGGCATTGTGCTCGATGCCTGCCGGCGCGCCCTGATCGAGGATTGCTTCATCTCGACCGCCGATGACGGCATCTGCCTGAAGACCAGCGCCGGGCCGGATGGCGAGGCGGTGGGAGCCTGCGCCGATATCACCGTTCGCCGCTGCACCGTTTCCAGCATGAGCTGCGCGCTGAAGCTTGGCACGGAATCCTTCGGCGATTTCACCAATGTCGCGTTCGAGGATTGCAAAATCGTCCAGTCCAATCGCGGCGTCGGCCTGTTTTCCCGCGATGGCGGCGCGATGCGCAACATCCGCTTTTCAAGGATCGAGACCGAATGCCACGAAACGCCGGGCGGCTTCTGGGGTTCGGGTGAGGCTGTCACCGTCACCGTCGTCGACCGACGCCCCGAGCGTCAGGCCGGCAGCGTCGACAATCTGGTCGTGGAAGACTTGAGCGGCTCCATGGAAGGGGCGATCAACCTCGTCGCCATATCGAAGGCCGGCATTCACAATGTCCGGTTGGAGCGCATCACGCTGTCGCAGCAACCCGGCAAGCTCGGCACCGGCCTGCAATACGATCTGCGCCCAACCAATGCGGATATTGCGCCAAGCCCCCATGCCGCCGGCCGCGCCAATGCCTGGACGCAGGATGCTGAGGGCAGGATCGTCGGAATGGAGGATTATCCCGGCGGAATGCCGGCGGTCTATCTTGCCGGCGTGGAAGGATTTGCGGCCCGCGATGTCGCCATCAAAAGAACGACGCCCTTGCCCGAGGGCTGGAACAGCCAAGAAATCGTCGCGACGACGAACTTGCCCGAAGGGAGCAGGTGATGGGAAGTCTGAAACTCGAAAACCTCAACAAGGCGTTCGGCGCCGTTCATGTGCTGCATGACATCGATCTTCAGATCGAGAACGGCGAATTCGTCGTCTTCGTCGGCCCTTCGGGCTGCGGAAAGTCGACGCTGCTGCGCATCATCGCCGGACTCGAGGACGTCACCGCCGGCACAATCGCTATCGGCGGGCGCGATGTCAGCGCGCTGTCTCCGGCCGAGCGCAAGATCGCCATGGTCTTCCAGTCCTACGCGCTTTACCCGCATATGAGCGTGCGCAAGAACCTTGCCTTCGGCCTGGAAAACCTGCGTTTCAAGCGGGCGGAAATCGAAAGCCGCATCAATGAGGCCGCGCGGATGCTCGCCATCGAGCCCTATCTCGACCGCAAGCCGAAACAGCTTTCCGGCGGCCAGCGCCAGCGCGTCGCCATCGGCCGCGCCATCGTGCGCGAGCCGGATATCTTCCTGTTCGATGAGCCGCTTTCCAACCTCGATGCGGCGCTGCGCGTGCAGACACGCGCCGAAATCACCCGCCTGCATCGCGATATCAAGACGACGATGATCTATGTCACCCATGATCAGGTGGAAGCCATGACCATGGCCGACAAGATCGTGGTGCTGCGAGCCGGGCTCATCGAGCAGGTGGGCAGCCCGCTTGAGCTTTTCGACAATCCGCGCAACCTTTTCGTTGCCGGCTTCCTCGGCTCGCCGCGCATGAACATGCTGAAGGGCACGATCACCAAGGGCAGCGACGGTAGCATCGCCATCGACGCCGGCTACGGTGTGTCCCTGCCCTGCCTTGTCGATCCGGCAGCCGTCAGCTCCGGGCAGGCGGTTCTCGCGGGCATCCGCCCCTCGCATTTCACCATCTCCGACAGTGCCGGCCTGCCATTCGAGGTGCAGTATCACGAAAGTCTCGGCACCGAGACCTATCTCTACGGCAATCTCCAGGGCGAGAAAGAGCAGATCATCGTGCATCAGGCGGGCCATTTTGCCCCCGCTTCCGGCTCGGTGCTGAAGATCATGCCGGCGCGGGAAAAGGTGCATGTCTTCGATCCCGCCACCGAACTGGCGTTGCCGCGCCTGAACAGCGAAGGGAGAGGTTAGCATGGCCAATCCGACGCTTGCGAGACTGTCCGACCGTGCGCTCGATGCCGTGATGGCGATTGCCGAAGTGCCGCTCAACTTCATCGAGCGGCTGATCGGCAAAAGGCGCATGCCTTATATTTTCCTGATGCCGAACCTCGTTCTCTTCGGCATCTTCACCTTCCTGCCGATTGCCATTGCCGTCGGTTACGCCTTCACCGGTGGCACCGAACTTCTCATTACCGACCGCCCCTTCGTCGGGCTGGAAAATTTCGGGAAGCTGCTGGATTGCCAGAGCTACATGGACCCCGGAAGCTGCCGGGAATCGCTGTTCTGGACCGCGATCTGGAACACGCTGTGGTTTGTCGGCTTCAACGTCGTCGCCACGCTGCTGGTCGCGCTCATCACCGCCCTCATCCTCAACCGGGCGATTGCCGCGCGCGGTTTCTTCCGCGCCATGTTCTTTTATCCGGTGCTGCTGTCGCCCGTCGTCATCGGCCTCATCTGGAAATGGTTCCTCGACCGAAACGGCCTGCTCAACGCCTTTTTCCAGATGCTCGGCGTGCCGCCGGAAATCTTCCTGCTGGATGTCGGCTGGTCGCGTTTCTTCGTCGTGGTGGTCTCGGTCTGGTTCCACATGGGCTTTTATACGCTGATCCTGCTGGCCGGCCTTCAGGCCATCCCGAAGGACCTTTATGAAGCCGCCGCCATCGACGCCGCCTCGCCCCGGCGCACGCTTTTCCGCATCACCCTGCCGCTTCTCGGCCCCAACCTGCTCGTCGTGCTCATCCTCCTGATGATCCGCTCGGTGCAAATCTTTGATGAGGCATGGGTTCTGACCAATGGCGGCGGGCCGGGCACGGCCAATACATTCGTCGTGCAATATATCTACCAGATGGCCTTCGGCAGCGATCTGAGGCTGTTCGGCCTTGCGTCCGCCGCATCGGTTCTGATGGGCCTTGTGCTTCTCGCGCTGACGCTCGTGCAACTGCGCCTCGGCAAAAAGATGGAGTCCTGACCATGTCCAACGCCGTCTCCTTCCTCACGCGCACCCGCCGCCCCGGCCGGATCGGTCTCACCGATATCCTGTCATGGGTCTGGCTCATCGGCGGCACGCTCGCCGTCCTCATCCCGGTCGTCTGGGCCGCCATGTCATCGCTGAAACCGGAAGCCGAAATCACCCGGTTTCCGCCGAGCCTTCTGCCGCGCGCCGCCGTGCAGGTGGACGTGCAGGGTTACGACAAGCCGCTCAGCCTCTGGAAAGCCCCCATCGACGGCATGGAGCGGGAAATGGCCATGGTCCGCCGCATCGGCCTGAAAGCCCAGATGGTCGACCCCGCCAATCCCGGCCCACCGGTCAGCGTCGATACGCGGGAAATAACACCCGTCCAGAAACTGACTATCGCGACGGAGAACTTCACCGATCCGCTCACCCGCTTCAGCTTCCTGACCTTCCTCAAGAACTCGGTCTTCGTCACCTTCGTCGCAACCGTCCTGACGCTGATCGTCAATGCCATGGCCGCCTTTGCGCTGTCGAAGTACCGCTTCCGCGGCGAGAAGGCGATCTTCGTGCTGATCATCTCCACCCTGATGATCCCGCTCACCGTCGTCATGGTACCGGCCTATCTGGTCATCGTCGGCGTCGGCCTCGTCGACAATCTCTGGGGCGTCATTATCCCAACGGTTGCGACGCCGACCGGCGTGTTCCTGCTGCGGCAATATATGCTGACCATTCCCGATGAGCTGATCGAGGCGGCCCGCGTCGATGCGGCAAGCGAATTCCGTATCTTCTGGCGCATCATCCTGCCGCTGACGGCGCCGGCGCTTGCGGTTCTCGCCATCTTTTCGGTGCTTTGGCGCTGGAACGACTTCCTCTGGCCGCTGATCGTTCTCAGCAGCCGCGAGAACTTCACGCTGCAGGTGGGGCTGAACGCCTTCCAGGGCGAGTTTTCGGTGCAATGGCACTATATCCTCGCCATGACCTTCCTCAGCCTGGCGCCAGTCACCGTCGTGTTCCTGTTCCTGCAGCGTTACATCACGACAGGGATTGCCGGCACGGGGATGAAATAAAACGACAAATCATTTGGGGGGCGGCGCGATGC
Organism: Agrobacterium sp. YIC 4121; assembly: GCF_002008205.1. Lineage (NCBI taxonomy): Bacteria > Pseudomonadati > Pseudomonadota > Alphaproteobacteria > Hyphomicrobiales > Rhizobiaceae > Agrobacterium > Agrobacterium sp. YIC 4121. The sequence continues at coordinate 56,100 of NZ_MRDI01000017.1, forward strand.
TGCCCCTCAGCACAAGGCGACAACCGAGTTCCAGCCGGTGCGCCGGGCGGGTGGGATCGGCCGCCACAAGCCGCTGCTCCAGCAGCGCAAGCGCCGCACCGCCCAGCCTGTCGGCGGGCAACTGGATGGTGCTGAGCGGCGGGGTACTGAAGGCCGCCGGCATGATATCGTCAAACCCCAATACCGAAACATCGTCCGGCACCCGGATTCCGGCTTCCGTCAGGGCCTTCAGGCAACCGAGCGCCAGATTATCGGCGGCGCAGAAAATCGCCGTGGCGTTTCTGAGCGGTTTTTCCTCGGCCAGCAGGCGGCGGGTGGCGGCCTCACCCCATTCCGGCTCATAGCTCTCCACCTCGATGACCATATCGGCGGGAACAGTGAGACCCGCCGCGAGATACGCATCGCTATAACCGTCATATCGGCGGCGGATCGTCGTGCGCCCTTTCCAGGTGATGTGCAGAATATTGCGATGCCCGAGCGACAGCAGATGTTCGATACCGAGCCGCGCGCCAAAACGGTTCTCGGCCGTCACCGTATCGACGATCATGGCCGGGTCCTCGCCATTGATCAGCACCACCGGCCGCGAAAGCGCAGACAGCGCCTCGACCAGCTGCGGCCTGTCATCGTTCAGGATCACGATACCGTCGACATTGTCGGCATCCGCCGCCGCTGCCACCGCAACCGGATCGAGCCGGCTCGTTGTGCTGACATAGGGAACGATGCGAATGCCGCGCCGCTCGCATTCGCGCCGGAAGCCGTTTAGCATCGTCCAGCTGACCATGTTGAGATCGCTCTGGGGGGCGGCATCATTGGTCATGGCCAGAAGCACAACACGCAAAGTGGCGATGGTCGCCTTCTGTCGCCGGTTTTCGAGATAACCGAGTGTGCGTGCAGCCTCCAGCACCCGCTCGCGAACCTGCGTGGTCAAGGGTGCTGTGCCGTTGATGGCGTGCGAAGCCGTGCTCAGCGAAACATTCGCCTCCCGCGCCACGTCCTTAAGCGTCGTTTTCCTGTCTATTTTCATAAAGGGGAAATTCAACCACTCTACTTCGGACGGTGCGGGCAGAAAGCCTGCCTCACGCAGTCGATCTGAAGAATACCCGTGCCTGTTTGCTGCTCTCTCGTCGCTCGAAGACTACAGCATCATCCGTAAATGCGGAATTGATTTCTCTGGTTTTTAATCTCCCGCAAGAAACGCCGCCCGCAGCGAACCGCGGGCGGCAAGGCGGTCAGAGCGCCTGGGAGATATGGTCGATGCTGCTCTTTACGGCAGCGGCCGGATCCTTCAGTTCGTGCACTTCCGTCGCGAAGGGTTCGAAGCTGTAAGGTCCCCTGTAACCGACCGCCTCGAGCGTCCTGATCTGGGCGATATTTTCCAGCCGGTCGCCGCCATCCACCAGAACGCGGTGGGCGTCGAGCATGTCGGCGACGGAGACGGCAGGATCGATCACGCCGGAAATGTGGACCAGTCCCGTTCGCTCCGGGAAGAACTCCGTCTCGCCCGCAAGGTGATGGTGGAAGGTGTCGTGCACCAGCCTGTAGACGTCACCGCCACCGGCCGCATCGATGGCCCTGATCGCTTCGGCCTTGGTGCGCAGCGAAGAGATCGGGAAACCGAGCGGCTCGACGAAGCCGATCAGGCCGCGTTCCTTAAGGATCGGCTTCATGGCCTTCAGCGCCGTGACGAGATCGTCAAAAGACACCGGCGTACCGTCGTTGAGCGGGCACATCACCAGCGCTTTGGCACCGCTTGCCGCCGCATAATCGGCCATGGCGACGGCCCGCGCAGGCAGGTCGCCCGACCAGACGTTGAAGGGATAAAGCGCATTGATCGAGATAATCGTCACACCGGCCTTTTCGGCCGCCGCCTTTACCTCGGCCGGATCCACCGTGCCGACGATATCAGGCAGGTCGTTGCGGATTTCGACTTCTGTCAGGCCGAGTTCGCGGGCTGCCGCAAAGAACGCCTCAAGGGAGAGCTTCGGCGCGGTGATGTGGTTGATGGCAAAACGCATGAAAGACCTCACTGATAAAGGGCGGGACGGGCAGGAAGCTTGATTTCAACTGCTGCCCCGCCCGTTTCCTGCGCGGCCACGCAGGCGTCGGAGGTGATGGCGGCCACGTAGCCGTCCCATGCGTTGGGTCCCGATGCCGTGCCCTTCGCCGCCGCATGGATGAAGTCCTGCAATTCCACATCGTAGCTGGCGATGAACCGGTCTTTCCAGTCGGTCAGGATATCGTTCTGCAGCTTGGCGCCAAGGCGGGTCTGCACCGACATCGGCTCCGGCAGGCTGGCAATGCCGTCCTCGCCCACCACCTGGCACTGGATATCGTAGCCATAATGGCAATTGACGAAGATTTCGACGTCGATGATCGTGCCCTTCGCCGTCTCCAGAATGACGATCTGCGGGTCCTTCAGCCGCGCATGGCTTCTGGCCGCCGAACGGGGAAAGAGAACCCGCGCCGAAACATAGTCATCGTCGAGCAGCCAGCGCAGCACGTCGATCTCATGGATCATCGTGTCATGGATCGCCATCGGGGTGACATATTGCTCCGGAACCGCCGGGTTGCGGTGGGCGGCGTGCACCATGATCGGCGCGCCGATCCTGCTATCGACGGCCTGTTTCAGCGCCACGTAACCGGCGTCATATCGGCGCATGAAGCCCACCTGAACCAGCCGCTTGCCATGCGCCACCTCGGCGTCGACGATGCGTCTTGCGCCTTCCGCCGTTGTTGCGAGCGGCTTTTCGCAGAAACACGGCTTGCCGGCGGCGATTGCCGCCAGCACATATTGCTCATGGGTTGCGCCCCATGAGGTGACGAGCACGGCATCCACATCCGGCGATGCGATCAGCTCTTCACCGGTGGCGAAAACGACGGCATCCGGGGCGATGTCGTTTTTGACCGCCTCGGCGGAGGCGCGGTTGACGTCGCTCAGCGCAACGATCTTCGCGCCGCCCAGAACCTTGTTGATACGGCGGGCATGATCACGCCCGATTGCGCCGGTGCCGACGACACCAATTCTGACAGTCATTTGAAAAACCTCATTTCCAGTATTTGGCGACGTATCGCCGGGTTTCGCTGAGCATGAACCGCGCGCTTTCATCGACACGATCTTCCCAGGCAAACACGCAGTTCGAGAGCACGCCGTCGAATTTCATGTCGGCGAGCGTCGCAAAGAAGGTCTCCCAGTCGATCTCGCCCTGGCCGAAATCGGTGTGCTGGTGCACCCTGACCTTGGAACCGGGGGGATTGACGATGTAGCGCAGCTGCGACGACTTGTTGTGATCATAGGTATCGGCAAGGCGCACATGCACCAGATGGCCCTCGGTCGCACGCAGGTTAGCCACCATGTCTGGCCCGTAAAAGAACGTGTGCGGCGCGATGAAGGAGGCCTTTACCGCCTTGGAATTGATGGTCTTGATAATGTCGATGGCAGGCGCGATCTCCTCGATCCAGTCTTCGGGATGGGCCTCCAGCGATAGCATCAGACCTTCCCGTTCAAGGATCGGCACCAGAATATCCATGGCGCGGAAGAACTGCGCTTCGCAGGTTTCCGGGCGATGCAGGCCGGAACGGTCGTTAAGGCTGCGATCCGGCGAACCGCCGCGGCCGAATTCCGAAACGAACATCGGGCATTCCATCTCAACGGCAATCTCGATGGCGCGTTTCCAGTTGTCGATCGCGACCTCCCATTCGTCCGGATAGGGGCTTGCCCAGCGATACATGGGCTGCAGCGTCGCAAGGCCGACACCATGGTCCTTCAGCGCCTTTTTGAATTCGGCGACGCGTTCGGGATAGACCTTCGGCCGGGTCCACCAGGACAGGAAATCCGGACGGGGTGAAAGTTCGACGTAATCATAGCCGAGATCGGCAACCTTGCGGCAGGTCTCGGCCAGCGAAAGGTGTCGGAACATGTGGGGGTCGAGCGTATGTTTCATGGCTGTTTCCAGTGGAGTGATAGATGGACCGGGTCGAAGCCCCCGCTTATTTGGCGTAGGCGGACATGTTTTCCGGGGTCACGAGTTCAAAGGGCACCCAAAGCGTCTTCTCGGTGCCTTGCCCGGCAGCGGCCCTCACCGCCGTCTGAACCGAGACCTCGCCCTGCTTCGTCGCGTTCTGGTAGACGGTAATGTCGAGATCGCCGGCCTGCATGGCGGCAAGGCCGTCCGGCGTGGCGTCGATGCCGGCGATGACCACATCCTTCATGGAAACGCCCGCCGCCTTCAGCGCCTGCGCGGCGCCGATCGCCATTTCATCATTATTGGCGATGACGGCATCGAACTGGATGCCCGCCGTCAGCCAGGAGGAAACGAGGTCCTGCGCCTGCGTGCGGCTCCAGTTCGCCGTCTGCTTTTCGAGGATTTCGATCTTGCAGTCCGGCCGGGCAAACACCGTTTCCACATCCTTGGTGCGCACCAGCGCCGCATGGTTTTCCAAAGGTCCCATCAGGATCACGGCCTTGCCCTTGCCGCCCATCAGCTTGCAGGCGGCTTCCGCCTCCATGGTGCCGGAATCGAGTTCGTTGGAACCGACGAAGGCCGTGCCATCAGGCAGGCCGGTTTCCAGTTCTGCCGGCGGGTGATTGACATAGACGAGCGGGATTTTTGCGGCGGATGCGGCCTTGGTGATCGCCGAAGTGGCATCGCCATCCACGGCATTGACGATGATCGCATCGACACCGTTGGCGATGAAATTCTGCACCTGATTGAGCTGTTTCGAAGGATCAAGCTGGGCGTCCTCCACCAGAAGCTCGATGTTCTTGTCACGCCCGGCCTCAGCCCTGATACCGTTCAGCAAAATCGTCAGGAACGGATTGTCGAACGATGTCATGGAGACCGCAACACGGGTCTCGGCAAGGGCAGGCGTTGCGAAAATGCAGAGCGCAGTCGCCATCAACAGGTTTTTCAAAGTCTTTCCTCCCGCGGAAAATCTCCGCTGGTTCAATCGCACTGATATCGCTGAAGCCGGAATATCCTCCCCCCGCCTTCAGCGTCTTCGGTCTGTCACGTCGTTGTCTGGCCCGAACGGTCTCAGTTCTTGGCCTGATAGTCCTTGAGGTTTGCGGGTGTGACCAGTTCGAAGGGTACGAAAACCTTCTTGTCCACCGCATCCCCCTTTGCCAGTTTCAGCGCCGTATCAACCGCGCCCTTGCCCTGACCGGCGGCATTCTGGAAAACGCTCACATCCAGCTCACCCGCCGCCATGGCGGCAAGCGCGTCCTGCGTGGCGTCGATGCCGGCGATGATGACGTCATCCATCGACCGGCCGGCCGCCTTCAGAGACTGTATCGCGCCGATGGCCATTTCGTCATTGTTGGAAATCACCGCATCGAACTGCACCCCGGCCGAAAGCCAGTTGGTCATCAGGTCCGAGCCTTGAGTGCGCGACCAGTTGGCGGATTGTTCCTCGACAAGCTTGATGAAGCTGCAATCGGGCGTCGCCACCACGTCCTTGATATCCTGCGTGCGCATGCGGGCCGCCTGGTTGGAAAGCTCGCCCATCATCACCACCGCCTTCGCTTCCGCCTTGCCGGCCTCCTTCAGCAGGCGGCAGACTTCCTGCGTCTGCAGGGTGCCGGACTGTTTTTCATCGGAGGCAACGAAGGCCTGTTTTTCCGGCAGGCTGTCGAGGTTGACCGGCTGGCGGTTGACATAAACGAGCGGAATGCCGGCGGCAGCGGCAGCCTGCGAAAGCGCCACGGTAGCATCCGTATCCACCGGGTTGACGATGATGGCGTCGACGCCGGCGGCGACGAAGTTCTGCACCTGGCTCAACTGCTTGCCGACATCGTTCTGCGCATCCTCGATCTGCAGCGAAACGCCGCTCATGCCCTTGGAATAATCGATCATGCCGTTGCGCAGCACGGTCAGGAAATTATCGTCGAACAGGGCCATCGAAACGCCGATGGTTTCCGCCGAGGCGGTCGTCGCCAGCATGGTGGCGAGCGCTGCAATCGCGAAATGTCTTTTCATGTCGTTCTCCTCCAAAACCCTTGAAAAGAGCCGGCTGCACGGTCCAGCGCCCATCGCGCCGCCACCGTTTTCCGGCAAAAAATACCCGTCGCCGCGAAAAGAAGTCCGCAGCCTGAAGCAATCCGAAACATCGTTATTGTCGTGGATCAGCCTCCTGCCCGCTCCACACGCAGGCAAGATTTCCCAGTCCTGGTCCGGCGTCAACGGGTCAGCGGCAACCGAAACCATCAAGGCTGATAGAAAGAGACGCGGAATTTATGATAGAATCTATCAAACCATCAAAGGCTTTCAGGAACCCACAGATGGGCGGGTACAAACCGCTGTCCCGGCGTTTCCGCCATGCCATGTTCGATGCTGTGAACCATGGTGGCGATGAGGTCCGCGCATAATTCACGGAGCGGCGTCTGGAATATGCCGCTGATACGCTTTTCCAGCAGCGCCTGACGGGATTCGGGCGTCAGTTCATTCACAAGACAGACGATGGCCTCCTGCCGGTTTTCCTGCTGCAGGGCCTCGATGACGCCTTCCATGCCGCCGCCGATGCAATAGATGCCGACCAGATCCTTGTGCTTGGCGATGGTGTCCATCACCAACTCATAGGTTAGCCGCCGGGTTTCCAGCGTGATCAGCGCATCCATCACCTCGAATTCCGGCGCATATTCCCGCATATAGCTGCGAAAGCCGGTTTCGCGCAACGAATGACCGTGAAAACGGTGGCCGCCGAGCAGCAGAAGCACCTTGCCTCTGCTGCGCGCCAGCCGCGAGATCATCCAGGCCGCCGTGCGCCCGACTTTCATGTTGTTGGCGCCGAGATAGGCTTCCCGCACCCCCTGCGCGAAATCCGAAAGCAGCGAAAATGTGGGGATGCCCTTCGCCTTCAGGGCCTCGACGGCGGCGGTGACATCGTGATGGTCCGGCCCGGTGGCCGCCACGGCCTGCACGCGGCCCTTCATACCCGCCAGAAGGGCCGCAAGCTCGCTCGGCTCGCCCGACTGGGCAAATTCGATGCGCAGATTGAGATGGCGATCCCTGACGTTGCGCGCCGCAAGCTCCAGCTCGTCGGCAAAAGTCTGGTAAAAGGCGTGCCGTTCCTTGCGCAGGATGATGCCGAGACTATAGGACGGCAGATCGGCCAGCATGCGCTGGCGAATGATGTTGGTAGCATGGAAACCGATCTTCTCCGCCGCCTCGAACACCCGCCGGGAGGTTTCCTCCCGCACCGGTAGGCGACCGTTCAGCACCCGGTCGACGGTGGCGACGCTGACGCCGGCGGCTGTCGCAACATCTGTGATGGTCGGACGTTTCATGCGGGCACCCCGTAAACGGAAAGATTCCTGTCATATCTCGCAAAACATGTCACGGATCATGATGGAATCCAACGCATGCCGGAGGATTTCGTCAGGGAGGGCCATGGAGGTGAATGTCAGGCAGGTGCCGAATTTGCGAGATCGGCATTTTAAAATGCCGTTGTCTCCCTCATCTCTGTGCTTGTCACAGAGATCCAGCCAGCCCAAGTCCTTGGGCTGAAAAGACTCCCTGCGCCGCGCAGACGCGCGCCAGCTGGATTCCTGTGACAAGCACAGGAATGAAGGAGGTACCAAGGCGAGAGAATCGCCAACCAAGTGCAGGACGAGCAGAAGTCACTCAAGAAGAAATCGAGGCAGCGGCATTCGCACCGTTTTGGCGATGCCGAATGCCGCCAGACAATCAGACCCTTTCCAGCGCCACGGCTATACCCTGCCCGACGCCGATGCACATGGTGGCGAGGGCAAGACGCTTGCCGGTCAGCGAAAGTTCGAGCGCCGCCGTGCCGGCAATGCGCGCGCCGGACATGCCGAGCGGATGGCCGAGCGCGATGGCGCCGCCATTGGCATTCACCCGCGCATCGTCATCCGCAATGCCGAGCTGCCTCAGCGTCGCAAGGCCCTGGCTGGCGAAAGCCTCATTCAGCTCGATTACGTCGAGCTGCTCCTGCTTCAGCCCGAGCCGGGCCAGCAGCTTTGCGGAGGCCGGGGCCGGGCCGATGCCCATGACGCGCGGCGGCACGCCGGCGGCGGCACCGCCGAGAATGCGGGCAATCGGCGTCAGCCCGTATTTTTTCGCAGCCTCCGCCGATGCGACGATGAGTGCGGCCGCGCCGTCATTGACGCCGGACGCATTGCCCGCCGTCACCGTCGCACCATCGCGCCTGTTGACAGGCTTCAGCTTCGCCAGCGCTTCAAGGCTCGTGGCACGCGGATGCTCATCCTTCGAGACCACCAGCGGATCGCCCTTGCGCTGCGGGATGGTCACGGACACGATTTCCCTGTCGAGACGGCCATTGGCCTGCGCGTCGGCCGCCTTCTGCTGGCTGCGAACGGCGAAGGCGTCCTGATCCTCACGGGAGACCTGATAGTCAATGGCGACGTTATCGCCGGTTTCCGGCATGGAATCGACGCCATATTGCGCCTTCATCAGCGGGTTGACGAAACGCCAGCCGATGGTGGTGTCGTAGATTTCGGCATTGCGCGAAAAGGCGCTCTCCGCCTTCGGCAGAACGAAGGGCGCGCGGCTCATGCTTTCCACGCCGCCGGCGATCATCAATTCCGCCTCGCCCGATTTCACGGCGCGGGCGGCTGCGATAAGGGCATCCATGCCCGAACCGCACAGCCGGTTGATCGTCGTTCCGGTCACCGAAACCGGCAGGCCGGCGAGCAGCAGCGACATGCGTGCGACGTTGCGGTTATCCTCACCCGCCTGATTGGCGCAACCGAAGATCACATCTTCGACCGCTTCCCAGTCGACGGAAGGGTTGCGCTCAACAAGCGCCTTCAGCGGCACCGCGCCGAGATCGTCGGCCCGCACCGAAGAAAGCGCGCCGCCGAAGCGGCCGATGGGCGTGCGGATATAGTCGCAGATGAATGCGTCGGTCATCGGTTTTTCCTCAAAGTTCCGGGGCGACGAGATCGGCAACCTCGCCATCGACCGCCAAAGGCGCGCCAGTCATGGCCTGCAATTCATCGAAGGTCATCGCCGGCAGTTTTTCACGCAGCACGAAACGGCCATCCACCACGTCAATGACAGCATGGCTGGTATAAATGCGGGTGATGCAGCCAACACCGGTCAGCGGAAAAGCGCATTTTTCAACGAGCTTCGGTTCGCCGTTCTTGGTCACATGTTCGGTGATGACGAAGACCTGCTTTGCGCCATGCACCAGATCCATAGCGCCGCCGACGGCCGGCACGCCCTTGGAGCCAACGCGCCAATTGGCGAGATCGCCATTCTGCGCCACCTGATAGGCTCCGAGGATCGCCACATCCAGATGCCCGCCGCGCACCATGGCGAAGCTGTCGGCATGGTGAAAGAAGGCCGCACCCGGCTTCAGCGTCACGGCCTTCTTGCCGGCATTGATGAGGTTCCAGTCCTCTTCGCCTTCCGGCGGCGCTTCGCCGAAATTCAGGATGCCGTTTTCGGTATGGAAGATCGCCTGACGGCCGGGCGGCTGGTAGCGCGCCACCATTTCCGGAAAGCCGATGCCGAGATTGACATAAGCGCCATCCTCGATGTCCTGCGCCGCGCGCCATGCGATCTGGGCGTTGGAAAGCTTGATGTCTTCGCGGGTGTCGATGGTCTGGGTCATGCGTAGGCTACTCCCGCGCGAATGAGAACTTCTTCCTGTTGGGGATCGGGGATTTCCACGACGCCGTTCACGAAAATGCCGGGCGTGACGACATGCTCCGGATCGATCTCCCCGGCGGCCACGATCTTCGAGACCTGCGCGATGGTGGTCTTTGCGGCCATGCACATCAGCGGGTTAAAATTGCGGCCCGCCTTGTTGTAGGTGAGGTTGCCATAGGTATCGCCAAGCTCGGCCTTGACGATGGCGAAATCGGCTTTCAGCCAGCGTTCCTGCACGTAGGACCGGCCGTCGAATTCCGCGATGACCTTGCCTTCAGCCAGTTCCGTGCCGAAGCCGGTGGGGGTGTAGAAGGCCGGAATGCCGGCACCGCCGGCGCGGATGCGCTCGGCAAGCGTGCCCTGCGGCACCAGTTCCAGCTCGATTTCGCCGGCCAGATACCGGTCGGTGAAAGCGCGCGGATCGGAAGAGCGCGGGAAGGAGCAGATCATCTTTTTGACCATGCCGGCGTCGATCATCGCGGCGATGCCGATGCGGCCGTTGCCGGCATTGTTGTTGATGACCGTCAGGTTCTTCGGGCCCCTGTCGATCAGCGCATGGATCAGTTCGATGGGCGCGCCGGAGCCGCCGAAACCGCCGATCATGATCGTCGCACCGTCACCGATGCCGGAAAGCGCCTCTTCCGCGCTCTTGATTGTCTTGTCCATTAAAACCTCCATCCAGCCGGACGGATGGAACCCGCAAGGCTGCCTGAGCGTGAGGTAAATCCGAAAGCGCCTCGACGGCAAGGGTTTTGTGCGCTATATGATTTTTGTTCGTATATCGCACAAATGGAGCCGCGACATGGCTGTCAGCGAAAGAGACATGATGGGCGGTCTCGCCAAGGGATTGCGGGTGATCGAGGCCTTCAGCGCCGAACGGCCGCGCCTGTCGATTTCCGATGCCGCCGAGATTGCCGGGCTGGACCGCGCCACGACGCGGCGCTGCCTGCTGACGCTTTCGGAACTCGGTTATGCCGCTTATGACGGCAAGTTCTTTACCGTGACGCCGAAGGTGCTGCGCCTCGGCACCGGCTGTCTGGCCACCATGCCGCTGCCGCGCATCGTGCAGCCGCTGCTCGACCGCCTTTCCGAAGAGATCGGCCAGAGCACCTCCGTTTCCATTCTGGATGAGACCGAGATCGTTTATGTCGCCCGCGCCGCGCAGCAGCGGGTGATGTCGATTGCGCTGATGCCGGGTTCGCGCCTGCCCGCCTATTGCACCTCCATGGGCCGGGTTCTTCTTTCGGCGCAGACGGCCGAGCGGCAGCGCGACATTCTCGAAGCCTCCCGGCTGGTGGCGCGCACGGAAAAGACGATCACCAGAATGGACGCCCTGCTCGCCGAAATCGAGGCCACCGGCCATCGCGGTTATGCGCTGATCGATCAGGAGGTCGAGATCGGCCTTCGCTCCATCGCGGTGCCGCTGAAAACCATGCGCGGCCAGACGGTGGCCGCCCTCAATGTCGGGCTTGCCGCCTCGGTCGCCTCGATGGAGGACCTCGTGGAGCGATACCTGCCCGCGCTTCTTGCCGTTCAGCCGGAACTGGCAAGAATGCTGGTCTGAAGCGGCACCTGCCGCGCGCCGGAATCCCCCATTTTCCGCTGCTCCGCCAGCCGCCAGGCGCGCGGGGTCATGCCGGTCTCGCGCTTGAAGAACCGGTTGAAATAGGCCGGGTCGGCAAAACCCAGCCCCTCCGCAATCATCTGCACGCTGGAAACGGTAAAGATCAGCTCCTGCTGAGCGATCTCGATCTGACGCTTAGCGATCAGCCGCTGCAGGCTGAGGCCGGAAACGGAACGGACCAGACGGTTGAGATGGGTCTCGGAAAGACCGAGCTTTTTCGCGTAAAACTCCGCCTTTTGCGGCTCGCGAATATGGCGTGCAATCAGCGACAGCAAAAATTCGAAACGCTGTTCCGCAAGACCTTCGCCGGTTCCTTCCAGCAGCGGCCGCACCGCCCGCGCCAGAAGCGCCGTCACGATGGCCAACTGACCTTCGATGATGGCATCCCGGCCTGTCTCGCGTGTTTCATATTCAGCCGAAATCTGTTCGAACCCGCTGCGCAGGCGTTCGCCATCGGTAAAATCCCGCAGTGACAACAGGACAGGCCGCTGGAAATTCCGCAGCAACAGCGCCTGCACCGAAGCCGGCAGGGCGCTCGGCAGCACGGTAACGATCACCCCGCCAATATCGCGTGAAAACCGGAAGCCGTGCTCGAACCCCGGCGGCACGACAATAGCGACCGGCGGGCGGATCGCCTCGATGCGGCCATCCAGCAGCGCATCGCCCTCGCCGCCCCAAATGTACAAGATTTGCTGAAAGGCAGCGTGACGGTGCAGGCCGATTTCAAAGCGGTGAAGGCTGCTTCTCGAAAAAAGCGTCTCGCAATGAAAGCGGAAATCAGTGCCTTGCACCGCTTCTTCGCCATACAAACCCTCACTCGCAGCAAGCCGCATGTTCCTTCGCTCCTCCGCACAATGGTCGGATTGTGCAATTTGCCGATCAGAAAGTCCATTGAGCTTGCCGCGTCGCTTGGTCAATTTCTTGATCGGAGACAAGTTCGGGAGGAAACAATGCGCACCCAGGTCGTCATCATCGGCTCCGGCCCTTCAGGGCTTCTGCTTGGCCAGCTTCTGGCCAGAGAAGGCGTCGAGACCGTCATTCTCGACCGGGTCAGCAAGGATTACATCCTCGGCCGTGTCCGCGCCGGTGTGCTGGAAGAAGGCACGGTGCAACTCATGGAAAAGGTCGGCGCGGACAAGCGCCTGCACCGGGAAGGCCTGCCGCATGACGGTTTCTCGCTGACCTTTGACGGTCGCGACCACCGTATCGATCTCTTCGACCTGACCGGCGGCAGCCATGTGATGGTTTACGGCCAGACCGAAGTGACCCATGACCTGATGGATGTCCGCGAAGCGGCAAACCTTGTTACCATCTACGATGCCGGCAATGTCGAACCGCATGATTTCGATGGCGCCAGCCCCTATGTCACCTATCAGAAAGACGGCGTAACCCACCGGATCGATTGCGATTTCATCGCCGGCTGCGACGGCTTCCACGGGGTGAGCCGCAAATCCGTGCCGCAAGGCGCCATCAAGGAATTCGAGAAGGTCTATCCTTTCGGCTGGCTCGGCATTCTGGCCGAGGTGCCCCCCGTCAACCATGAACTCATCTATGCCAACCACCCGCGCGGTTTTGCGCTCTGTTCCATGCGCTCGCACACGCGCAGCCGTTATTACATTCAATGTTCGCTGGAGGACCGGCCGGAGGACTGGAGCGACGAGCGCTTCTGGGACGAAATCCGCCGTCGCCTGCCGGAAAACCATGCGAATGTGATGGTAACCGGCCCGTCCTTTGAAAAATCCATCGCGCCGCTCCGGTCCTTCGTCTGTGAACCGATGCGGTTCGGAAGGCTGTTTCTGGCCGGAGACGCCGCCCATATCGTGCCGCCGACGGGCGCGAAGGGTCTCAACCTTGCCGCCAGCGATGTGCATTATCTGAGCGAGGCGCTGATCGAATTTTATCGCGAGAAGTCCGAGGCCGGTATCGACGGCTATTCGCAGAAGGCGCTTTCCCGCGTCTGGAAGGCCGTGCGCTTCTCCTGGTGGATGACGACGATGATGCATCGTTTTCCCGATACCGGAGATTTCGGCCAGCGCATTCAGGAGGCGGAGCTGGACTACCTCGTGCAATCGCGCGCCGCTTCCACCGCGCTTGCGGAGAATTATGTGGGGCTTCCTTATTAGGGGCTGCCCCAGACACGCGGCTTTTATCTCTACCGTTTCCACACCCGTCACCCCGGACCTGATCCGGGGTCCAGCGCGATCAAGTCATTGATCGCAAAAGACTCTTTTCACGGCGCAGAACGCGTCGCGGCTGGATTCCGGCTCAAGGCCGGAATGACGGAGGAGAGGTTATCAGACTTTTCCGACCCCCACCCTCATCTCAAGAACCGGCCTCCGGCCTACCATCCAGCAACTCGCCCGCCGCCTCGCGAATAGCCTGCATCAGCAGCGACAGCGGCAGCGAGGGCTGCGTATCGGCCCTCACCGTCAGCCCCACCGGGCCGCTGGTATCGCCGGTCTCGACGGGCAGGATCGCCAGAATACCATCCGCCACATCCGCCGCCACCACGCCTTCCGAGATGATCCAGATCGCATCGCTGGTGCGCAGGAAGGCGCGGCCGAAGGCGTCGGACACGGTTTCGATGCGGATCGGCAGGGCCGGCACGCCGTTGGCGATCAAAAACTGCTCGACGACGGGGCCGATGACCGATTGCCGTGTCGGCATCAGCACCGGATATTCATGCAGGTGATCGAACACCGAAAGGCCGGGTGACAACAGCGGGTGCCCGGCTCGCACCACGAAGCGCACCTTTTCCGAATAGAGATGCTCGAAGGAAAAACCCGCCATTTTCTGCGGCGCGGCCAGACGGCCGACAACAAGATCGAGATCGCCGACGCGCAGTTGTTCCAGCAGCACGGCGTTTTCGCCTGTGACGATCTTCACCGGGCTGCCGGTTTTCTCGGCCAGAAAACCGGCCATCGCCTTCGGCATGATGCGAACAGACACCGTGGGCAGCGCGCCGACCCGCACCGGCGGACCGGCGCGCGCCGCCTCCTGCGATACCGAATCGACCGCCTGCCTGAGCGCCGTCATCGTCGCGCCCGCATGGCGCAGGAACACCTCGCCATAACGGCTGATGCGGATGCCGCGCCCTTCCCGGTCGAACAGCGAGACGCCGAGAATATCTTCCAGTTCACGGATCGTCTTCGTCACCGCCGGCTGGCTGACATGCAGGATTTCCGCAGCCCGGATGACGCTTTTCTGCCGCGCCACCTCCACGAAAGTCTGCAGGTGGCGGAACTTGATACGCTGATCGACCATCGCTCATATAATCCACAGGTTATGATTTTCATCGATAATGTCATTTTACTTAACCGGAACCCGCTTGCAATATCCCCGGCAGGAGGAGCACATCATGCATTTTCTGCGCTGCGGCGAGACCGTGATCCATTACCGCGTCAGGGGATTGGACACAGGCAAGCCGGTCATCGCCTTCATCAATTCGCTCGGCACCGATTTCCGCATCTGGGATGCGGTCACCGAAGCGCTCGGCGATGATTATGCCTATGTGCTGCACGACAAGCGCGGCCACGGGCTCTCGGATGTCGGGCACACCCCCTATTCCATCGACGATCATGCCGGCGATCTGATCGCACTCCTCGATCATCTTGGCGTGAAGAGCGCGATCATCTGGGGCCTGTCGGTGGGCGGCCTGATTGCGCAGGGGCTTTATGCCCGCCGTCCCGATCTCGTCCGCGCGCTGGTGCTCAGCAACACCGCCCACAGGATCGGCACAGCCGAGATGTGGAACGCCCGCATCGACAAGATCGCCGCGGACGGCCTCGTCTCACTGGTGGACCCCGTCATGGAGCGCTGGTTCACACCCGCCTTCCGCAAGCCAGACAATGCCGCCTATGCCGGCGCGCGCAACATGCTCTCGCAACAGCCGGAAGCCGGCTATAGCGGCACCTGCGCCGCCATCCGCGATGCGGATTTTACCGAAGCCGCTGGGCACATCGCCGTGCCGACGCTTTGCGTGGCGGGCGATCAGGATGGCTCCACCCCACCGGAACTGGTGCGGTCGCTGGCGGATATCATTCCCGCAAGCCGTCTCGTCACCATCGCCGGCTGCGGCCACATTCCCTGCCTTGAACAGCCGCTCGCCTACGCGCAGGCAGCCTCCATTTTTCTCAAGACCTTGCCGGAGCATTGACCGATGGCGGACCATATCGACAAGAACGCAAGATTCGAACAGGGCATGAAGACCCGCCGCTCCGTGCTCGGCGACGCCCATGTCGACCGGGCGCAGACCATGACGTCCGGTTTCGACCAGCCTTTCCAGCAGCTCATCACCGAAGCCGCCTGGGGAACGGTGTGGTCGGGCAACCACTGGACGAAACGCGAGCGCTCGATGGTGACCATCGCCCTGCTCGCCGCACTCGGGCAGGACGAAGAGCTGGCCATGCATGTGCGCGCCACCGCCAATACCGGCGCCACCGAGGCGGATATTCGCGAGGCGCTGCTGCATGTGGCGATCTATGCCGGCGTGCCCGCCGCCAACCATGCTTTCAAGATCGCCAAGCTTGCCCTGGCCAGCATGAAAGCCGATAGTTCCCCTGATAATTCTGGCACTTATAATTCTGGCGATGAGGAGGAGACGAAATGAGCAACCAGCCGCCGGAAACCGGACCGTTCTTCGCACGCAACCGCGACATCCATCCGCTCGCCTATGCGCCCGGCTATAAGACCTCGATCCTGCGCTCGCCGCAGCGCGCGCTGATTTCGCTGGAAGGCACCAAGAGCGAGATCACCGGCCCGGTCTTCGGCCATGGCATGCTGAACCCGCTGGATAACGACCTCATCCTCAACTATGCCCGCCCCGGCGAAATGCCGGTCGGGCCGCGCATTCTCGTGCATGGCCGGGTGCTGGACGAGCGCGGTCGCGGCGTGGATGGCGCGCTGGTGGAATTCTGGCAGGCCAATGCCGGCGGTCGTTACCGCCACAAGAAGGAAAGCTACCTCGCCGCCATCGATCCGAATTTCGGCGGCGTCGGCCGCACGATCACCGACGAAAACGGCTATTACTGGTTCAAGACCATCCAGCCCGGCGCTTATCCCTGGCCGAACGGCGTCAATGACTGGCGGCCGGCCCATATTCACTTCTCCGTCTTCGGCCACGGTTTCGCCCAGCGGCTCATCACCCAGATGTATTTCGAAGGCGACCCGCTGATCTGGAAATGTCCTATCGTCAAAACCATTCCGGACGAGGATGCGATCAGAAGACTGATCGCGCCGCTGGACATGAATGCGACGCTGCCGATGGACATGCTGGCCTACAAGTTCGACATCGTCCTGCGCGGCCGCCGCTCGACCCTTTTCGAAAACCGCATGGAGGGCAACTGACCATGGTTCAGCCGCTCAACTATCTCAGGGAAACCGCCTCGCAGACGGCGGGCCCTTACGTGCATATCGGCTGCACGCCGAATTTCGTCGGCATCGAGGGCGTGTTCGAGAAGGATCTCGGCTCCGGTCCGCTTTATAACGACAGGGCCCGGGGCGAACGCATCAGCGTGCGCGGCACGGTTTATGACGGCGCCGGAATGGCGCTGAAGGACGCGCTGATCGAAATCTGGCAGGCCGATACCGACGGTTATTACAACAGCCCCAGCGAAACGCGGGGCAAGGCAGATCCGAATTTCATCGGCTGGGGCCGCTCGCCCGGCGACATGGATACGGGCGAATTCGTCTTCGAAACCATCAAGCCGGGCAAGGTGCCGTTCCGCGACGGCCGGCCGATGGCGCCGCACATCACCTTCTGGATCGTCGCACGCGGCATCAATATCGGCCTGCAGACCCGCATGTATTTTCCCGAAGAACAGGAGGCCAATGCCGCCGATCCGGTTCTTGCCCGCATCGAGCAGAAAAGCCGCATCGCCACGCTTGTCGCCAAAAAAGAGGAAGGCAACGTCTATCGTTTCGATATCCGCCTTCAGGGCGAAGGCGAAACCGTGTTTTTCGATATCTGACGAATATCGCGCAAAAGAAAGCGAGACGGAAGATGAGCCTTTCCCCCTTCGAGCATCCGTTTTTGTCAGGCCTCTTCGGCGACAGCGAGATCGTCGAGCTGTTTTCGACAAGAGCGGATATCGACGCCATGGTCCGTTTCGAGACGGGGCTGGCGCAGGCGGAAGCGCAGGCCGGCATCATCCCCGAGGATGCGGCAGAAGCAATCGTTTCGCGGCTTTCGGACTTTGCCGCCGATATGACCGCGCTTCGCCATGGCGTCGCGAAGGACGGCGTCGTGGTTCCCGAACTCATCCGGCAGATGCGCGCGGCGGTCGCCGGCCAGGCGGCGGAAAGGGTGCATTTCGGCGCCACCAGCCAGGATGTCATTGATACCAGCCTGATGCTGCGGCTGAAGGCTGCGACGGAAATCATCTCCGCCCGGCTCGGCCGCCTAATCGATACGCTGGGAGACCTTGCCTCCCGCGACGGCCACAACCCACTGACGGGCTATACCCGCATGCAGGCCGCCATCGGCATCACCGTCGCCGACCGGGCGGCGAGCTGGACTGCGCCGCTGGAACGCCACCTGCTGCGGCTCGAAAGTTTTACGCAGAGCGGCTTCGCCCTGCAATTCGGCGGGGCGGCCGGTACCCTGGAAAAGCTTGGTGACAATGCCGCAGCGGTGCGTGCCGATCTCGCAAAACGGCTCGGCCTTGCCGACAGGCCGCAATGGCAAAGCCAGCGCGACAGCATCGCCGAATTCGCCAATCTGCTCTCGCTGATCACCGGCGCGCTCGGCAAGTTCGGGCAGGATATTGCGCTGATGGCCGAACTCGGTGCGGAAATCCGCCTTTCCGGTGGCGGCGGATCCTCGGCCATGCCGCACAAACAGAACCCGGTCAATGCCGAAACGCTGGTGACGCTCGCACGCTTCAATGCCGTGCAGATATCCGCCCTGCACCAGTCGCTCGTGCACGAACAGGAACGATCTGGCGCGGGCTGGATGCTGGAATGGCTGTCGCTGCCGCAAATGGTGACGGCAACGGGCGCCTCGCTGCTGATCGCCGGGCGATTGGCCGAGCAGATAGACAGGCTGGGCACAGGCGAAAACTAGCCGCAAGGCCGGTCGATTTCGTGTGCAAACTTGGTTTTCGGGCACTGCCGAACAGCAGCCGGAGACGATGCGACGACGCGCGGGAAGTGATTGCGCTTTTCCGCATTAGTCATTGATAAAAAAGACTTTATTCAGAAATCCAGAAAATGAAAAAACAGCATGAAAGCTGCTTTTTAACCGGACATGCCGCTTGACACAAAAATGAACTAACTGGTACAAACATTATAATTAACAGCCTGCCGCCAACAAGGGTTTTGAAGCCTGCGGCGACAGTGAACGACAAATGGAGGGCTTTGGCGCCGCAAGGTTTCCAAAGCAATGCGGACAAGGCGAAACGCCTGTCCGGACCCGAACGGGTTGGGAGGAAGAATGTCTTACAGTCTCGATTTTTCGGCGGTCATAGACCGCCTTCCCGAGCTGCTTTTAGCCTGTCTGGCGACGATCGGCCTTGCGATTGCCGGCATGTCGCTCGCCACCGTCATCGGCGTTCTGGGCGTCGTCGCCCGCCGCTCGCGGTTCAAGCTGCTGCGCGGCCTCGTCATCGGTTTTGTGGAAACAATCCGCAACACGCCGTTTCTGGTGCAGATATTCTTCATCTTCTTCGCCCTGCCGCAGATTGGCATCAAGCTCAACCCGACAGTAACGGCCATCATTGCATTGGCTCTGAACGGCGGCGCCTATGCGATTGAAATTATTCGCGGCGGGGTCGATTCCATTCCCAAGGGCCAGGTGGAGGCGGGACTTGCGCTCGGCCTTCACCGCGCGCAAATCTTCCGGCACATCATCCTGAAGCCGGCGCTGCGGGCGGTCTATCCCTCGCTCACCAGCCAGTTCATCATGCTGACGCTGACCACCTCGGTCTGCACCTCGATCGCCGCTTACGAGCTGACCTCGGTGGCGCAGAAGATCGAGGCGGATACCTTCCGGTCCTTCGAGGTCTATTTCTCGATCACGCTGCTTTATCTGGTCATTTCCTCGCTGATGATGGGCATTTTCTCGCTCATCTCCCGCGCGTCCTTCAGCTATCCGGTCAAGTGAGGAAAAGACAATGGCATCCATCGGTCCCAACGAACTCTTCTTCCTGCTGCAAGGCCTGAAATGGACGCTTGCGCTGACCATCATCGGCTTTATCGGCGGCGGCGTCTTCGGCCTTTGCGTGGCGCTTGCCCGCGTCGCGGATAGCCCGGCAATCCAGCGCGCCAGCACCGGTTACATCGCCGTCTTTCAGGGCACGCCGCTCCTGATGCAGCTTTTCGTGGTCTATTACGGCGTGGCGCTTGCGGGCCTCAATGTCGATGCCTGGATCGCGGTCGCCATCGCTTTTACGCTGCATGCCAGCGCCTTCCTCGGTGAAATCTGGCGCGGCGGCATCCAGGCGGTGCCGAAAGGCCAGACGGAAGCCGCCAATGCGCTCGGCCTGCATTACATCTCGCGCATGAAGGACGTGGTTCTGCCGCAGGCCTTCAAGATTTCGCTGCCGGCCACCATCGGTTTCCTCGTGCAGCTCATCAAGGGCACCTCGCTTGCGGCCATTGTCGGCTTCGTCGAGCTGTCGCGCGCCGGCCAGATCGTCTCCAACCAGACGTTCCGCCCGCTCACCGTCTTCGCCCTCGTCGGCGTCATTTATTTCCTGATCTGCTGGCCGCTTTCCCTGTGGGGCGCCAGCGTTGAAAAGCGGCTGCAGACCGCAACCCGCTAAGTCCATGAAGATCTCATCAGCTTTGTAAGGAGGAGCAAAAGATGAAAACCACCAGCATGAAATTCTCTCGCCGCGCCCTGCTCGCGCTCGCCGCGGCAACCGTTGCCCTGCCCTTCGTCGCACCGGTCGATGCTTTCGCCGGCACCGTGGAAGAAGCCAAGGCCAAGGGCAAGGTCGTTATCGGTATTCAGGGCGACAATTCGCCGTGGGGCTTCGTCAATTCCAGCGGCGTTCAGGATGGTCTCGATGCCGATATCGGCAAGGCTTTCGCCGACTATCTTGGCGTGAAGGTTGAGTTCGTACCGCTCGCTGTCGCCAACCGTATTCCGGCACTGCTGACCGGCAAGGTCGATGTCCTTTTCGCAACCATGGGCATGACTGCAGAGCGCGCCAAGACCATCCAGTATTCCAAGCCCTATGCCGGTAACGTGCTCTCCGTCTATGGTCCCAAGGACAAGAAGATTGCTGGTTACGACGATCTGACCGGCGTTGCCGTCGGCGTTCCGAAGTCGAGCGCCATGGACACTGCTATCACCGCCGGCGCCGGCTCCAAGGCCAACATTCTGCGTTTTGACGACGACGCCGCCAACATCCAGGCGCTCATTTCCGGCCAGGTTGAAGTCGTCGGCGGCAACCAGTTCTACGGTGACCGCCTGAACAAGGCTGCTGATGGAAAATACGAATCGAAGTTCGACCTGACGACGCTTTACAATGGCGCCGGCACCCGCCCGGGTGAAAAGGACTGGAATGAAACCATCAACGCCTTCCTCGACAAGATCAAGTCGGATGGCCAGCTCGCCAAGATCTACGACAAGTGGATGAAGCGCGAAGTGCCTGCATTCCCGGAAAGCCTGCCTGATATCCCGTTCACCGTGAAGTGACCCTTCACCCGCGGTGCAAGATCGAAATATCGGGAAACCGATGGGAATCTTCAGACAAGAGACAGCATGCGCACTGCGCTTGGCGTCAGGATTGGCAGCTTGCTGCCAATCCTGACGCCTGCGAGTGCAAGTGCCAGAACATTTGAAGAAGACGTCCCTTGCATCGTCAACTGAAACTCCTGCTTGCATGAAGGAACGTTCCATGCCGCAATCTGCCGAACAGGCTCCGCTGATCGCCCTTGAAGGGGTGGGAAAGTGGTATGGAGCCTTCCACGCGCTTAAAAACGTCAACATGACGGTTCGCAAAGGCGAAAAAATCGTTCTTTGCGGGCCGTCCGGTTCGGGCAAATCCACGCTCATCCGCTGTATCAACCATCTGGAGGAAATCCAGGAGGGCAAGATCACGGTCGAGGGAACGACGCTGTCGGATTCCAGCCGCGCCATCGATGCGGTTCGCCGCGAAGTGGGCATGGTGTTCCAGAGCTTCAATCTCTTCCCGCACAAGACCATCATGGAAAACTGTACGCTCGCGCCCATGCGGGTGAAAGGCCTGTCGAAAGCCGATGCGGAAGCGACGGCGCGCAAATATCTGGAGCGCGTGCGTATTCTCAACCAGGCAGACAAGTACCCGGCCCAGCTTTCCGGCGGCCAGCAGCAGCGTGCGGCCATCGCCCGGGCGCTGTGCATGGAGCCGAAGGCAATGCTGTTCGATGAGCCGACCTCGGCGCTCGACCCGGAAATGGTCAAGGAAGTGCTCGACACCATGATCGGCCTTGCCCGCGACGGCATGACGATGATCTGCGTGACCCATGAAATGGGCTTTGCACGGCAGGTGGCCGACCGGGTGATCTTCATGTCGGACGGCGAGATCATCGAGGAAGGCCCGCCGGAAGAATTCTTCCGCGATCCCAAGCACCAGCGCACGCGCACGTTCCTCGGCGAAATTCTCGCCCACCACTGAGGTTCGCGCGCTCTTAAGACAGGCGGGAATAATCCCGCCTCTCCCACACCGTCCGATGAGCGACACGTGATCATGACAGAAAAAACATCCTTCAAGGTCGGCCTGATAGGCGCCGACATCCAGCTATCGAAATCGCCTGCTCTGCATATGCGCGAGGGCGCGGCCCATGGTCTCGATTATTCCTATGAGCTTGTGGATGTCACCGCCCGCAAACTGCCGGAAACGGCGCTTCCGGAGCTTCTTTCCGAGCTCGAAGCACGCGGGTTTGCCGGCACCAACATTACCCATCCGTTCAAGCAGGCGGTCATCCCGCATCTGCATGAACTGTCGGACGACGCCCGGATGCTGGGCGCGGTCAATACGGTGGTTTTTCGCGATGGGCGACGGATCGGCCATAATACGGACTGGTACGGCTTTCACGAAAGCTTTGTCCGTGGCCTGCCGGATGCAAAACGCGATCGGGCACTGCTGGTCGGCGCGGGTGGCGCCGGGGTTGCCGTCGCACACGCGGCGTTGAAGCTCGACATTGCCCGCCTTGATATTTTTGATCGGGATTTGGCAAGGGCCGAACGCCTGGCGCAGGACCTCAACGGCCGTTTTGGTGAGGACCGCGCCTTTGCGGTGAAGGACCCGGCCGCGTCCCTGCCCTATGCAGATGGCCTGATTCACGCCACGCCGATGGGCATGCCAGCGCATCCCGGAATGCCTGTTGCCGCCGATCTCATCGAACAGCGACATTGGGTGGCCGACATTGTCTACATGCCGCTTGTGACAGAGCTTTTGGCCACCGCGGCACAGAAGGGTTGCCGCACCTTGCCAGGCGGCGGCATGACGGTGTTTCAGGCCGTCGGCGCATTCCGCCTATTCTGCGGCCGCGAGCCGGATGCCGGGCGCATGACGGCGCATTTCACCGAGCTTTGTATGGCGGAGGGCGTCGCATGAGCCTCTTCACGGTCCTCAACGGTCCCAATCTCAACCTGCTTGGCCAGCGCCAGCCGGAAATCTATGGTTATGAAACGCTTGCCGACGTCGAAGCAAACTGCCGCGCCATTGCCGACGCTGCCGGGCACACACTGTTTTTTGCCCAGAGCAACCGGGAATATGAGATCATCGACTGGATCCATGAAGCCCGCGGCAAGTCCGCGGGCATCGTCATCAATCCCGGCGCGTTCACACACACGTCTGTGGCGATCCTCGATGCCTTGAATACCTTCGAGGCTCCCGTCATCGAGGTGCACATCTCGAACATTCACAAGCGCGAGGCCTTCCGGCACCACTCCTACATTTCGCCCCGTGCAGAGGGCGTGATCGCTGGGTTGGGTATCGAAGGATACGAGGTGGCTCTCAGCCACCTTATCAAGCGTCTTTCACGATCTTCGTGAGATGGGCGGGCGCCAGCACATAACGCAGCACCATGTCGCTGGCGTGCTGCGACAAGGTCTCCTGGCCTTCATCGGTAAACAGGTTGTCGCCAAAGATAAACGAGAACGTCGCGACATTAGAGACGTTGAAAAACGACAGGGCGCTGATCTGCCAGTGCAATTCCAAGGCGTCGATGCCCTGCCGAAAGATGCCGCTCTGCTGGCCGCGCACCAGCACGCTCTCCAGCGCCTCGATGGCGGTACGGTTCAACTCGCGTATCGTCCCGGAAGACTGCATGTGCCGCCCGTGGTGAATATTCTCGATCATCACCATTCGGATGAAGGCCGGGTTACGCCGGTGGTGATCGAACGTGAACCGACAGAGCTTCTCGAGTGCCGCCACAGGCTCCAGATCATCCAGGCCCAGATCGCTTTCCCCACCGCGTACCTTGGCATATGCCTCTTCCAGCACATGCTGGTAAAGGCTCTCCTTGTCGGTGAAGTAATAATAGATCATGCGCTTGGACGTGCGCGTGCGCGCGGCGATCTCGTCGATCCGCGCTCCAGACAGTCCGTTTTGCGAAAATTCCTCCATCGCCACGGACAGAATATCGCGCCGCACACCCTCCGGGTCTCTTTTCGCCGGGCGAGTTTCTGCTGTGCCTTTGGAGGTCGCGGTTTTCGTCATGGTCGATCAATCCACCCTTGGGCTTGCGGTTACCGCCCACGCCCGTATTATTAACCAATCAGTACATAAGGCTGAAAAGGAAGGCAATATGGCGAGCTATGACACAGCAGGACACGGCATGCCAATGCGCACATCCATTGCAACCGTATCGATCAGCGGCGAATTCCCCGAAAAGCTGGCGGCCATCGCCAAAGCGGGGTTTTCCGGCGTTGAGATTTTCGAAAATGATTTCCTGACCTACGATGCCTCGCCGCGCGAGGTGAAAGCGCTGGCGGCCGATCACGGGCTGGATATCACCCTTTTCCAGCCCTTCCGCGACTTCGAGGGCATGCCGGAACCCCACCGTGCCCGCGCCTTCGAGCGCGCTCAGCGCAAATTCGACATCATGGGCGAACTCGGCACCGACCTGATGCTGATCTGCTCGAATGTCTCGCCGGTCTCGCTCGGCGGCATCGACCGCGCCGCCGCCGATTTCCATCAGCTAGGCGAGCTTGCGGCAAAACATGGCGTGCGCGTCGGTTACGAGGCGCTGGCCTGGGGCCGCCATATCAGCGATCACCGCGATGCCTGGGAGGTGGTGCGTCGCGCCGATCACGCCAATGTCGGCATCATCCTCGATAGTTTCCATACGCTGTCGCGCAAGATCGATCCCAATTCGATCCGCTCCATTCCCGGCGACAAGATATTCATCGTGCAGCTTGCCGATGCGCCGCTGATCGACATGGACCTGCTCTACTGGAGCCGCCACTTCCGCAACATGCCGGGCGAAGGCGATTTGCCGGTCGTGGATTTCATGCGCGCCGTGGCGGCAACCGGCTATAGCGGCCCGCTATCGCTCGAAATCTTCAACGACCAGTTCCGTGGCGGCTCGGCCCGGCTGCTGGCCGAAGACGGCCACCGCTCGCTCATCAACCTGATGGACCAGGTGCGCCGTCTCGAACCCGATATCCGCATCGATGTGCCGGCCATGCCGGAACGGGTGGAGACGAAAGGCGTGGAGTTCGTCGAATTCACCACGGCACCGGAAGAAAAACCCAATCTGGAAGCCCTTCTCGCCACGCTCGGCTTTGAAAACACCGCCCGGCACCGCAATCGCGATGTCGATCTTTATACGCAGGGCGATATTCGCATCGTCATCAATACCAGCGATGGCGGCGACAGTTTCGCGGGAGCGTCCTATTCCATCCACGGCACCAATGCCTATGCCTTCGGGCTGAAGGTGGATGATGCCGGGGCGGCCCTTGCCCGAGCGGAAGCGCTCGGCGCGCCCACCTTCGCCGAACCGCGCAAGTCAGGCGAAGTCGCCGTTCCCGCCATTCAGGGCGTGGGCAACGGCGTCATCTATTTCCTTGACGGTTCACCAGAGCTTTCTTCCATCTGGGACAATGAATTCGTGCCGACGGAAGGCCGAACGCCGGAAGGCGACGCCGGCCTCAGGCGGATCGATCATCTTGCGCAAACAACGCATTACGATGAAATGCTGACCTGGCTTTTATTCTACACCTCGCTGTTTGCGACGCGGCGCACGCCGATGGTCGATGTGGTCGATCCGGGCGGGCTGGTGCGCAGCCAGGCGATTGAAAGCGTGCCCTCGCCGCATTTCCGCCTGACCATGAACGGTGCGGACAATCGCAAGACTTTCGCCGGCAAATTTCTGGCCGAGGGCTTCGGCACCAGCATCCAGCACATCGCGTTTGCCACCGACGATATCTTCGCCACCGCAAAAGCCTTGCAGGCGCGCGGTTTCCACGCCCTGCCGATCTCGCGCAATTATTACGACGATCTGGAGGCCCGTTTCGGGCTGGAGCCGGAGTTTTCGGACGCGCTCCGGGCCGCGAGCATTCTTTATGACCGCGACGACAATGGCGAATATTTCCAGATCTACAGCCGCACCTTCGGCGAGGGTTTCTTCTTCGAAATCATCGAAAGACGCGGAGCCTATGGCGGTTATGGCGCGATGAACGCCCCCTTCCGCATCGCCGCGCAAAGACGGCTTGCGCCGCCGGTCGGCATGCCGAAGGAATAACTCCCGGCGCCGAAATACAATCGGGGAAATCCAATCAGGCCGCAGCCGGCAGGAATGCCGCTGCGGCCTGTTTTCATTCACGCCAGTGTCGTTATCTCATAGTCGCGTGGAATGGCGGAGGTCGCCGTGAACCACTCGGACGCCCGCGTCCGCTGCTGATGGAAATCGAAGGCGGCACGGTCGGCGAAAAGCTCCTCCACCTGCCAGATCAGGGCATCGTCTGTCTCGGACACATCGAAGGAAAGACAGCCGGGTTCCGCTCTGGTCAGACGCAGATGTTCGGGAAGGTGGCGCCGCACCAGTTCGACATCATCCTTGGACAAGCACCGTAAAAAGCCCCTCAGCCTGACTGCACCTGCCTTGTTGTTCATGCCCGACGTTCCCATTCCTCATCGTTCTTCCCAAAGGTTTTTAGCGACAATAATCGTGGAATACACGCATCATTGCGAAGCATTCTTCAGGAATGCGCGCTCAAAATCGGTGCAGCTGCGTATTTGTAGAGCAGTACACAAAAATTGTTCAACACTCTGGACATGATTGTTCGGTTTTGTTAGCTTTTTAAGCAAAACAAGGGTGGGGAATTAGAGTTACATGCGCATCGTCGAATCTGCGGCCGACGCAAATCATCCGGCCGGTACCGATGAGGTTGCCTGCGGCGCTTCGGTGACATCGAATGTGCCGTGTCCGCGGGCGACGGCCAATGCGCGTTCCGCTGGCAAAGCGGCCTGAAGACATGCAGTTCTTCGCGAAATCCCCGTCCCTGCCCGTGGCGTCGCCCAGCACGCGCCTGCCCGAGACATTTGCCCCTTCCTCATTTTCACATGGCCGCGCCAGCTTTGCCGCGCAGGCCACGCCGGAGACGCTGACATGACTGCCGCACCCGCAAACGCCCTCCTCTCGGTCGAAGGCCTGAGCGTCGAGTTCGGCAATAGCCGCGTCGTGGACGATATCTCCTTCAGCGTCGAGCCCGGCCGCACTGTCGCGGTCGTCGGCGAGTCCGGGTCGGGAAAATCGGTCACCTCGCTTTCCACCATGCGCCTTGCGGACATGATGGGCGCGACCTACCCCACCGGCAAAATCCTGTTTGAAGGCAATGACTTGCTGAAGGCGTCTCAGAAAGAGATGCGCGCGATCCGCGGCAAGGAGATCGCCATGATCTTCCAGGAGCCGATGACCTCGCTCAACCCCGTCTTCACCATCGGCGACCAGATCTGCGAAGTGCTTGTGCTGCATGAAAAGATGGGCAAGCAGGCAGCGATGGCGGAAGCACAGAAGCTGCTCGAAATGGTGCGCCTGCCCGATGCCGCCGAGCTTCTGAAGCGGTATCCGCACCAGCTTTCCGGCGGCATGCGCCAGCGCGTGATGATCGCCATGGCTCTCGCCTGCCGGCCGAAGCTTTTGATCGCCGACGAGCCGACGACGGCGCTTGACGTCACCATTCAGGCGCAGATCCTCAACATCATGCGCGACCTGCAAAAGAAGCTCGGCATGGGCATGGTCTTCATCACCCATGACATGGGCGTGGTGGCGGAAATGGCCGATGACGTCGTCGTCATGTGGAAGGGCAAGAAGGTCGAGGAAGGCCCGGTCAAGGATATCTTCGCCAACCCGCAGCACCCTTACACGCGCGCCCTGCTGTCCGCCGTTCCGCGCCTCGGCAGCATGGAAGGTGAAGAGTTTCCCAAGCGCCTGCCGCTCACCGTGTTGCAGGATGGCCAGCCGGTCGTGGTCGGTGAGGAACGCGTGCAAAACACCGCAAAATACGACGCGCAGCCGCTTTTGTCGGTCAAGGACCTGTTTGTCCGCTTCGATATCCGCAAGAACCTGTTCGGCAAGGCGACGCACCGCCTCAGCGCCGTGCAGAAGGTGAGCTTCGATATTCACGCCGGCGAAACGCTGGCGCTGGTGGGCGAATCCGGTTCCGGCAAATCCACCATCGGCCGCACCATCCAGCAATTGCAGACGGCCATCTCGGGCGAAATTGCCTTCAACGGCCGCAGCTTTGCGCAGATGTCCGCGGCGGAACGCTTTCGCATGCGCCAGGAAGTGCAATATATCTTCCAGGACCCCTTCGCCTCGCTCGATCCGCGCAAGACAGTCGGTTTTTCGATTGCCGAGCCGATCAACACCCACGGTTTGATCAATGATCAGAAGGCCGTAAAGCGGCGGGTGGATGAATTGCTGGAGCGTGTGGGCCTCTCCTCCGAGCACGCCGCGCGGTATCCGCACGAGTTCTCCGGCGGCCAGCGCCAGCGTGTCTGCATTGCCCGTGCGCTCGCTTCCGATCCGAAGCTTATCATTGCAGACGAGGCGCTGTCGGCGCTCGACGTCTCCATTCAGGCGCAGATCATCAATCTGTTCATGGATTTGCAGGCCGAACGCGGTCTCGCTTATCTCTTCATCAGCCATGACATGGCTGTCGTGGAAAAGATGAGCCACCGCGTCGCCGTGCTTTATCTTGGCCAGATCATGGAAATGGGCAGCCGCCGCCAGGTCTTCGAAACGCCGACGCATGATTACACCCGCCGCCTGCTTTCGGCCGTGCCGGTGGCCGATCCGACCATCGAGCGCCGCATCGCGATGATCGAAGGAGAAATACCCAATCCCGTGCGCCGTGTCGGCGATGAGCCGGCCATTCTCGCCCATGAGGAAATCAATCCGGGCCACTTCATCGCGAAGAGCGCCTGAATAACAACCAGAACCACAACCATCTGAAGAGGAACAGGTAGATGACAATAATCAAGAAGGGGATGACGACAACGTTCGTCGCGCTTGCCATGGCCGCAACGGCCTTGACCGCCGCACCGGCTTTCGCCGCCGGCAAGATGACCATTTCCAGCCCGCAGGATCCGGGCAGCTGGGATCCAATCGACACCTTCCTCGTGCAATGGGCGGCTGTCGCCACCAACATCTTCGATGGCCTCACCTATCGCGGCCCGGACCTGAAGGTTGTGCCCGGCCTTGCCGAATCCTGGGAAGAGCTGGATGAGGGCAAGCGCATCCGTTTCAAGCTGCGCCAGAACGTCAAGTTCCACAATGGCGAGCCCTTCAACGCCGCCGCCGTCAAGTTCACCTTCGAGCGCCTTCTCGGCGAACAGGGTGCCAAGGGCCCGCAGCGTTCCAACTACGTCGCCATCGAAAGCGTCGATGTCATCGACGATTACACCGTCGACATGAAGCTGAAGGCGCCCGATCCGGTGCTTCTGACCAAGCTTGCCGGTTATGGCGGCATGATCGTGCCGCCGAAGTACATTCAGGAAAAGGGCGAGGACAATTTCAACCTCAACCCCGTCGGCACCGGCGCGTTCAAATTCGTTTCCTACGCACCGAAGACCAATATCAAGCTGGAAGCCAACCCGGATTACTGGGGTGGTGCACCGAAGCTTTCCGAGCTTGAATACCGCTTCATCGCCGAGCCGGCGACCGCCGTTGCCGAATTGCAGGCAGGCCGCGTCGATCTCGTCATTCCGCCCACCATCCCGATTGGCATGATCCCGGTCATCGAAGGCGATTCCAAGCTTCAGATCGTCAGCGTTCCCGGCCCGACGGTGGATGCGCTGCGCTTCAACACCCGTGACGGCATCACTGCCGATCCGAAGGTGCGCAAGGCCATCATCATGGCGGTCGACCGCGGTACGATCGTCAAGTCGATCCTCGCCGGTCAGGCTTCCGAAATCGCCAGCTTCCAGAGTGCGCTTTCCTTCGGCTATGACGCCGATCTGAAACCGCTGCCCTACGATCCGGAAGGCGCCAAGAAGCTTCTCGCGGAAGCCGGCGTCAAGCCGGGTGCGGCGCTCCAGATCGATATCCGCGGCAATGACGCAACGATGAACGAGGTGGCGCAGGTTATTTCCAGCTACCTCTCCATGGTCGGCATCACCGCCACCATCAAGCCTTACGAAACCAACGTGCTGCTGAACGACATCATACCGCAGGGCAAGACCGGCGCGATGTTCCAGCAGAAATGGGGCGGCTGGACCTTCGATTACGACAACACGGCCTATTCCATGTATCACTCGGGTGAAAAGTGGAACCCCTATGACAAGGACGAGAAGCTGGACAAGCTGCTGGAATCCCAGCGTCCGCTGACCGACCGTGCCGCGCGCGAAAAGATCCTCAAGGAAATCGGCAGCTATACCGCCGAACGCGCGCTGGAAATCCCGCTTTACAACACCAATGCCATTTACGGCATCAACAAGCGGGTCAAGGGTTTCGTCGCACCGCCGGACAACCGCCTGAAGCTGACCGACGTCACCGTCGAATAAGCTGGTTAATCCTCTCATAAGTCGCCTTGCCCGCCACGCGCGGGCAAGGCAGAACTTCTCTTCAAGGTAAAAAACGTGGCCGGTTTCCTCATCAAGCGATTGCTGCAGGCGATTTTTGTCGTCATAGCCATCACCCTTCTCGTTTCTTTCGCCATTCGCCTCACCGGCGATCCGGCTGTCACCATGTTCCAGGGTGGCGGCAGCATGACGGAAGACGATCTGGCGCGCATTCGCGCAGCACTCGGCACCGACCGGCCGTTCTTCGTGCAATATTTCAGCTTCCTGAAGGGCCTCGTGACGCTCGATTTCGGCCGCAGTTTCACCGGCAGCACGCCGGTCTCGCGCCTCATTGCCGATGCCCTGCCTGCCACGCTGCTTCTCGCCTTCATCTCCATGGCGGTGTCGATTGCGCTTTCCATCCCGCTCGGCATCAAGGCGGCGACCTCGCGCGGCAAGACGGTCGATCAGGTGATCCGTATCTTCTCGCTCGTCGGCCTGTCCTTCCCGAATTTCTGGCTGGCCACCATGCTGGTGCTGTTGTTCTCCATCACGCTCGGCTGGCTGCCGCCAAGCGGCATGGGTGGCTTTGCCAGC
The DNA here is from genome assembly GCF_002008205.1 of Agrobacterium sp. YIC 4121. Lineage (NCBI taxonomy): Bacteria > Pseudomonadati > Pseudomonadota > Alphaproteobacteria > Hyphomicrobiales > Rhizobiaceae > Agrobacterium > Agrobacterium sp. YIC 4121. The sequence goes on from NZ_MRDI01000017.1 coordinate 86,894, forward strand.
TACATCATGCCCGCCGTCACCATGGGTGTCATCCTCACCGCCACCAATGTGCGCCTGGTGCGCACAGCCATGCTCGATACGCTGCGCTCGCAATATGTCATGGTGGCGCGCGCCAAGGGCCTCAGCGAAAACAAGGTTCTCTACAAACACGCGCTGCGCAACTGCGCCATTCCGCTCATCACCTATTTCGGCCTGCAATTTGGTGGGCTGCTCGGCGGCATCGTCGTCATCGAACGCGTCTTCAACTGGCCGGGCCTCGGCACGCTGGCTTTCGATGCGGTCGGCGCGCGCGATTATCCCGTGCTTCAGGCCGTCATCACCGTGCTGTCGCTGATGATCGTCGGCATCAACCTTCTGGTCGATATCGCCTATGGGCTTGTCGATCCGCGCATCCGCACGGAGTAAGTGACGATGGCTGCCAAAACCTCGCGTCTCGCGCGCTTCACCAATCTCGAATTCGTCCTCGGCGCGTTCCTCACCGTGGTCATCTGCCTTGCCGTCGTCTTTTCCGATGTGCTGTTTCCGGGCGGCGCGGACAAGATCGACCTGATGGCGCGCCTTGCCAAGCCCTTTGCCAATGCCGCCCATCCGCTCGGCACCGATCCGCTGGGTCGTGACGTGCTCGCCCGTGTCGTCGCCGGCGGCAAGATTTCGCTGCTTGTCGGTTTCACCTCGGTTATCGGCGCGGTCATCTTCGGCGTCGCGGTCGGACTGGTGGCGGGTTATTATCGCGGCTTCTGGGATATCCTGGTCATGCGCTTTGCCGATATCCAGCTCGCCATGCCCTTCATTCTGCTCGCCATCACCTTCATCGCCATTGTCGGCGGCAGCCTCACAAACACCATCATCCTCCTGATCGTCTCGCAATGGGTGCAATATGCCCGTCTCGTGCGCGGCTCGGTGCTGACGCTGCGGGAGCGGGAATTCATCCTTTCCGCCCGCGCTATTGGCGTGAAAGACTGGCGCATCATTCTCCAGCACCTGCTGCCGAACCTTATCGGCCCGGTCATCGTGCTGATGACGCTGAATGTCGCCAATAACATCCTCTTGGAAAGCAGCCTCACCTTCCTCGGTCTCGGCGTCGATCCGACCATTCCGAGCTGGGGCGGCATGCTGGCGGATGGGCGGACCTATCTGCAGACGGCATGGTGGGTCAGCGTCTTCCCGGGTCTTGCCATCCTTCTGACCGTGCTTGGCCTCAACCTTCTCGGCGACTGGCTGCGCGACAGCCTCGACCCCACCGGCAGAACCTCGAGGTAACAGCGATGAGCCAGATTTTCGACCAGACTTTCGAACGCACGCTGGATGCGCTTCTCGCCAATGCCAAACCCGGCCAGTCCTTCGAGGCATGGAGCTTCGATGATGCCAAAAGCCGCCGCGAAGCCGAAAACCGGCTGAAGAAAAAAGGCGTCAGCGCCCGCATCCGCAGCGCCTACAAGCCGCTTCTCTTCACCTTTATGGAAGAGATCAATCTGGATGGCGTCGACACCATAGAGGTGCGTTACCCCGTACACGCAAACGCCCCCGTCAACCGGTTCCGGCTGGAAGCCTATCCGCTGGCGGCTCTGGTGGGCGATGCGACGATCGACTTCGTCGCCCGAAAAGACGACGCCTTCCATTATGATGTTACCCTGAGCCGCAACGGCAAGAGTGAAACCCTGAAGATTCTGGCGCCAAACCGGGTGCACACGGATATCGTCGGCGAAACCAATGTTTCACCCACGGGCTGGTTCCGGCTTGCCGGCGATGCTGTGGGTGAGCGGCTGGAGACGGATTACGAACGGCTTTTCGAAGCGGCGATCCATGCCGTCGCCAACCACGGCTGGGGCGATGAAGAGCCCTATTTCGAGGAACTGAACATCCGCGTCGCGCATCCGGCCGAAGATTTGCCACTTGCCCTCGGCGATGAGGTCGTCAGCCTGCGCGAAGCCCTGCATGAGGATTTCTATTTCTCGCTCCTGGAATTCTTCCAGAAGAAGTCCGGCCGGCCGCTGGGTGACCGGGGCCTGAAGCCCGGCCAGATCGTGCCGGAAATTGTCAAAAGCGAAGGCGAAGTCTCCGTCCGCATCGAGGCGCGCACGCTCACCACCGCCTTTCTCGATGGCCGTGAACAGCAGATCGATACGGCCAGCGAACCGGTTGCTGCAGGCCAGCTCGCAAAACTGCTTGAAGAGATCGGCGGCGAAGCCTTCGAGGCCCATTCCCGTTCCGGCCGCATTCTTGCCGCCCGTTATGTCGCCGGCAGCGATGCCGCCGTGATGATCAGCGGCGGTCAGCACCCCAATGAGACCACAGGCATTGTCGGCGCCATCCGTGCCGCCCGCAAACTCGCAGAGCGCAGGGGCGCACATTTCACCATTTCGCCGCTGGAAAATCCGGATGGTTATGCCCTGCATCAACGGCTGAGAGCCGACAATCCGCGCCACATGCATCACGCGGCGCGTTACACGGCGCTCGGCGACGATCTCGAATATCGCACGCGGGAAAATGCGGGCGTCCATCTTAACGAGAAGGCAATCCGTTTCAGGGCGCAGGAGATGAGCGGCGCCAGCCTGCATGTGAACCTGCACGGTTATCCATCCCATGAATGGACCCGGCCGCTTTCCGGTTATGTCCCGCGCAATTTCGCCATGTGGACGCTGCCGAAAGGGTTCTTCCTCATCATCCGCCACCATGCGGACTGGGAAAGGCAGGCCGAAGCCCTGCTCGACCGGGTGACCCGCCATCTCGGCGCCATTCCCGGCCTGCTCGACTACAACAACCGACAGATCGCTCTTTATGAAATCCACGCCGGCGAAACCGGTTTCCGCATCATCAACGGCTTCCCGTGCCTGTCCTCCGTCGACGACCGCCACACCGTGCCGATGACGCTGATCACCGAATACCCCGACGAGACGATCTACGGCAACGACTTCATCACCGGCCACACCGCACAGATGGAAACGGTTCTCTCCGCCTATGATGCCTGGCAGGAGATTCTCGTCGGGGAAGTGGCCTGATATTGCGGGCCGCCCTCGGTGGGCGGCCTATTTTCCCGCCGTGCTCGCGAGTTTTTGGTCCCGCTGCTTCTGCAAAAGCCTCTTGCCCTTGCTCAGAATATGCAAATTAGCGGCATCAAGCTTGTTGTAGCCGGCCTGAATAATATCAAGATCGGCAACGTGACCGATTGCTGCCAGCTCATGCATCACGTCGCCAATAGCGACGTCGACACTCGGCTTTTGCAGATTGACCACATCCTCCACCGCAGCGTGCATGCCTTGCGCGTCTCCGCCCATGACGTGATACAGCGCCAGCGCCTTGCGAAGAAATGCTTCGCGGCGCTCGATCTTATTGTTGAGTATACTTTCGCCAACGCGATCCCGCATCAACTCAACAACTCTATTTTGATATTCGCCCATCAGACACCAAATAAAGTTCACAATATGCTTGGCGAGGCTACAAACAATCCCCTTAGAACTGGTTAAGGCACGAGGCTTGCGCGGGTATGACCGTTATTTTCGAAACATGTCACAAAAGCTGGTTTTCATGAGGAAGCATTTCGATACCACCTGCCGCGAAAACACCGGTCGCGATGGCTGCGGCGGCGCTATACATTGAGAATCACGGGATGATCACTATTGTGCGATCTCGCATGAGACAAACCCTGCGGGACGGGTATTGATAACCGTCAGGTTATTTATCACCCCCCTTATTTCATTTTACTTTGGCCACCGCACTCATCAATCTGGCAGTCTGGATCGGTGGATGGGAGCCACGGATCAATTGGGAGGAATTCATGAAATTACGGATCACCGCCGCCATCGCGGCCATCTGCTTCAGTACTGCCGCTTATGCCGAGACCATCAAGGTCGGCGTGGTCGGTCCGTTCTCCGGCCCCTTCGCGCTGCAGGGCAAGAACTTCAAGGCCGGCATCGATGCCTGGTTCGCCCTTCACGGCAACAAGGTCGGCGACGATACGGTAGAAGTCGTCTATCGCGATGTGCCGCAGGCCGATCCGGCGCAGTCCAAGGCGCTGGCGCAGGAGCTGGTGGTGAAGGAAGGCGTGCAATATCTCGCCGGCTTCTATTTCACCCCCGACGCCATGGCCGTCACGCCTTTGCTGAAGCAGGGCAATGTGCCGATGGTCATCATGAATGCCGCCACTTCGGCCATTGTGACGAAAAGCCCCTATGTGGTGCGCACCTCGTTCACCACCTGGCAGACCTCCACCCCCATCGCCAAGGTGGCCTTTGATGGCGGCGTGAAGAAGGTCATTTCGCTGGTCAGCGATTACGGCCCCGGCGTCGATGCCGAAAACGCCTTCAAGGCGGCCTTCACCGCCGCCGGCGGCGAGGTTGTCGAAAGCATTCGCATGCCGCTTTCCACAAATGATTTCAGCCCGATCATGCAGCGCGTGAAGGATTCCGGCGCGCAGGGCGTCTTCGCTTTCCTGCCGTCAGGCCCGACCACGCTCGGCTTCGTCAAGGCCTTCAACGATAACGGCCTGAAATCCGCAGGCGTCAAGCTCTTCGCACCGGGCGATCTGACGCAGGAATCCGACCTGCCGGCGCTTGGCGAAGCCGCGCTCGGCATGCAGACGACCTTCCATTACGCCGTCTCGCATGATTCCCCTGAGAACAAGACCTTCGTGGAGGCCGCCGCCAAGGCGATCGGCAACCCGAAGGAGCTCTCCTTCCCTTCCGTCGGCGCCTTTGACGGCATGTATGTCATCAGCAAGATGATCGAGGCTACTGGCGGCAAGCAGGATGCGGAAAAGGCCGTGGACGCGGTGAAGGGTCTTTCCTGGACAAGCCCGCGCGGCCCTGTCAGCATCGATCCGGAAAGCCGCCACATCACGCAGAACATCTATCTGCGCGAAGTGGCCAAGGGCGATGACGGCAATTATTACAACAAGGAAGTCCAGACCTTCGAAAAACAGGGCGATCCGGGCCTCGCCGCCGCGAAGTAACGGCAGCTTTTAAAAGACGTTGTCGGGCCGCCAATAGCGGCCCGTCTCCGGCCCGGATGGGCATTGCAGCACCGGGAGGAATTTTTCAGCATGCAGACGGTCTTCAGCATCCTTGTCGATGCGCTTGCCTATGGCATGGTCCTGTTCATCATCTCCATCGGCCTTTCGGTGACGATGGGGCTGATGCGGGTGGTCAATCTGGCGCATGGCGCCTTCGCCATGATCGGCGGTTATCTCGCCTCCTATGCCGCCCATGGCCTCGGCCTCGGTTATGCCGTGGCGATCCTCGTCGCCATCGTCGGCACCATCGTCATCGCCATACCGCTTGAGCGTTTTCTCTATCGCCGCATCTATGGCGCGCCGGAGCTGACACAGGTGCTGATGACCATCGGCATCACGTTTTGCATCATCGGCATCGCCAATTTCGTCTTCGGCCCGACGCTGAAGACCATTCCGCTGCCGCAGCAGCTGGCCGGCCCCACCGATCTCGGCTTCCGCACCATCGCCACCCACCGCATCTTCGCCATTGCCTGCGGTCTGGCTGTTGCCGGCGCATTGTGGTTCACCTTCGAAAAGACCGCTTTCGGCATCAAGCTGCGCGCTGCTGTCGATAACGCCGCCATGGCGGCCGCACTCGGCGTTCGCACCGAGGTCATCTATGCCGTCAGCTTCGCCATCGCCGTCGGCCTTGCCGCCATGGGCGGCGTCATCGGCGCGGAATTGCTGCCGGTCGAACCCTATTATGCGCTGCGTTATATGGTGACCTTCCTCGTGGTGGTCTCGGTCGGTGGCGCGGGCTCCATTCCCGGCGCGCTGATCGCCTGCCTGCTGCTCGGCGCCATCGATACGACCGGGCGGTATCTCGCGCCCGAATATGGCGAATTCTTCTTTTACCTGGCGGTCATCGTGATCATCACGCTGTTCCCGCGCGGCCTTCTCGGAAGGGCGAAATGAGATGGCGGTGCTCATGAACGACGTGACTGAAACGGCAGAGATCCCGAAGGCGCGCTCGCCGCTGCGCGCGCTTGCGGGGCCGCTCCTCATCATTATCGCCGCCATTGCCGGTTATTACCTGTTTCCGGATAATCTGGCGCTTCTGACCCGTATCATCGCCATCGCGCTTCTCGTGCTGTCGATCGATCTCGTTACCGGCTATTGCGGCGTCGCCACGCTCGGCCACGCCGCGCTGTTCGGCGCAGGCGCCTATGCCGCCGGCATCGCCGCCGCCCATTTCGAGATTACCGATCCGCTGCTGATGACCGTGATCGGCGCAGGCGCGGGCGGCGTTGCCGGGCTGGTCTCCGGCACGGTTCTCTTGCGCGCCCACGGCCTGCCGCAGCTCGTTCTTTCCATCGCCGTCATCCACCTGTTCCATGAGGCTGCCAACAAGGCATCGGGCTGGACGGGCGGCAGCGACGGTCTTGCCGGCGTTTCCCCGGACGCGCTGTTCGGCACCTTCGAATTCGACCTTTTCGGCCGCACCGCCTATATTTACGGCGTCTGTCTGCTGCTCGTCGTCTTCCTCGCCCTCAGGGTCGTGGTCAATTCGCCCTTCGGCATGTTGTGCCGCGGCGTCAAGCAGGACAGCATCCGCATTCAGGCCATGGGCGGCGCCGTCAACGGCACGATTTTGAAGATGTTCGTCATATCGGGCGTCGTCGCCGGCATTGGCGGTGCGCTCAACGCCATCTCCACCCAGGTCGTCGGTCTCGATAGCCTCAGCTTCACGCTTTCGGCCGAAGCGCTGGTCATGCTGGTGCTCGGCGGCGCGGGTTCGCTTTACGGCGCGCTGATCGGCGCCGTCACCTTCATGTGGTTCGAGGATGTCGTTTCCGCCGCCAATCCGTTCCACTGGCTCACCATTGTCGGCCTGCTGCTGATTGCCGTCGTGCTTTTTGCGCCGCGTGGACTTTATGGCGCGGGTGAGCAGATCATTGCGCGCATCCGTGGAGGTCGCAAATGAGCGCCATTTTCGAAGTCTCCGGCCTCAAGAAAAATTTCGGCGGCCTCGTCGTCACCAATAATGTCTCGCTGTCGCTGTCGCCGGGAGACCGCACGGTGCTAATCGGCCCCAATGGCGCCGGCAAGACCACCTTCGTCAATCTCGTCACCGGCAATATCAAGCCCTCGGCCGGCACGGTGCGCATCGCCGGCGAAGACGTGACCGGCCTCAGCGCCAGCCAGCGGGTAAAGCGCGGCCTCGTCCGCTCCTTCCAGGTCACGCGGCTGTTTCAGGACATGACGCCCGAGGAACATGTGGCGCTTGCCATTCTCCAGCGCGAAGGCAAGACGGGCCGGATTTTCGGCCGTTACCGCGCCATGCCTGCGGTGATGAGCGAAGCCCGCGATATTCTCGGCACGCTTGGCCTCACGGCCCTGGCCGAAACAAAGGTGCGCGAAATCGCCTATGGCCAGCAGCGGCTGATCGAGATCGCGCTTGCCATGGCGCTTCGCCCTAAAATCCTGCTGCTGGACGAACCGGCCGCCGGCGTGCCTTCCACGGAAACCGCGCGCATCGAACAGGCGCTAGACCGGCTGCCGGCCGATCTCGCGATATTGATGATCGAGCACGACATGGATCTGGTCTTCCGTTTCGCCAAACGCGTCGTCGTTCTGGCAGCCGGCGCCGTCATCTTCGACGGTTCACCTGAAGACGTCACCAGCAATGCGGAAGTCCGCCAAGCCTATCTGGGAAGTTACGCCGATGCCCGCAGCGCCGCTTGAAATCGTCAACCTCACCGCCGGTTATGGCCCTACCCGCGTCATCGAGGGCCTGTCGCTTTCCGTGCCGTCGGGCTCGCGTTTCGCGGTTCTCGGCCGCAACGGCGTCGGCAAGACCAGCCTCTTCGCCACGCTGGCCGGCCAGACGAAACGCTTCGCCGGCGATATCCGCATCGGCGGGCAGGACATCGCCGCCCTTCCGAGCGCCGCCCGCGCCAAAGCCGGCCTCGGCTACGTGCCGCAGACGCGGGATGTGTTTCCCACCCTCACCGTCGAGGAAAATCTCTTCGTCGGTCTCAAGACCCGGCCGAAATCGGCCATCGAGGAAGCCTACACGCTGTTTCCGCGCCTCAAAGAGCGCCGCCGCAATCTCGGCTCGCAACTTTCGGGCGGCGAACAGCAGATGCTCTCCACCGCCCGCACGATTCTCGGCCAACCGCGCGTGCTGCTTCTCGACGAGCCGCTCGAAGGCCTCGCCCCCGTCATCTGCGAGGAGCTGATGGCCGCCTTCTCCAAACTGGCGCAATCGGGTGAAATGACCATTCTCCTCGTCGAACAGCGCATCCAGATGGCCATCGACTTCGCCGACCACGCCATCATCATGGAACGCGGCCGCATCGTCTGGGAAGGACCGTCGAGCGATCTTGCGGAGAACCCGGATATTATCGATACGCATCTTGGGGTTGGCGGGCTGCATTGAGCCCACGCATCGCCGTTGCGCGTTCACATATATAATCTCGTCATACCGGCCTTGAGCCGGTAGCCAGCCACCCCAAGTCCTTGGGGTGAAAAGACTCTTTGCGCCGCGCAGACGCGCGCCGGCCGGATTCCGGCTCAAGGCCGAAATGACGGAGGGTGACCGATCACACAAAGCGCCCGCCGTCTCATTTGCTCTTCCTCAAAAAACCCAATGGAATAAAAATTCCACTGCAGTTAAAGTGCACACGATTTCAGTCTGCACAAAGGAACGACAATGACGGCAATCGAGGCGCCAGAATCCGTAAAGGCTTTTGAGGAGCGGCTGCTCCAGGTCGCGGAGGGTTTGCCGAAACGATTGCGGCAATGCGCCGATTATGTCGCTTCCAATCAGGATCGCATCGCCGTTTCCACCGTCGCTGAAATGGCGGAAGGGGCCGGCGTGCAGCCCTCGGCCTTCATGCGTTTTTGCCAGATCATGGGCTTTTCCGGCTTTTCGGAAATGCAGCGGCTGTTCCGTGATTCCTATGTCGGCGGATGGCCGGATTATGCCACGCGACTCGACCATCTGCGGGAAAAGGGCGATGAAAGCGCATCCGGCCTGCTTGCCGAATTCGTGGAGGCCGGCCGTTCCTCGCTGGAAATGCTGCTGAAATCGGTCGATACCCGGCAGCTTGACGAGGCGGTTTCGGCGCTGGCGAAGGCGCGCACCGTGCATATCATCGGTTTGCGGCGCTCCTTCCCCATTGCCAGCTATCTCGCTTACGCCTTCGAGAAGATGAAGGTGCCGGCGGTTCTGCACAGTGCGGTCGGCGGGCTCGGCAATATCAGCGCCATTTCCCGCGACGACGCGCTGATCGCGATCACCTTTTCTCCCTATTCCGCAGAAACGCTGGAGCTGGCGGAAAACGCCCGCGCCAACGGTATTCCGGTCGTGGCGCTTTCCGATTCCGCCGTCAATCCGCTGCGGAAATCCGGCGCGACGCTGCTGACCGTCACCGAGATCGATTTCGGCGCATTCCGCTCGCTTTCCGCCACGCTCTGTCTGGCCATTACGCTGGCCGTGGCTGTGGGAACTCGCAAAACGGCCTGAATATTTTTATTGAAAACGGAAAAAATAGAATTTATGATCCAAATCCATGAAACGGGCATTCCATAATCGTCCGTCTCGTGACGAACGAAAATGAGCGGAGGAGGCTCATCGGAGCGGGATGGCGAAAGATGCGGGCGATCGTCGCCTGAATGCCGCTCCAGACATGTGAGGCAGACCGTACCGAGGTGCGGTGCTAAGGAGGAACCTTTTGAAAAAACTTGATCTCATCACGATCGGGCGCTCGTCTGTCGATCTGTACGGTTCGCAGGTCGGCGGCCGTCTGGAGGACATGGCCTCCTTTGCCAAATATATCGGCGGCTCTCCCACCAATATCGCAGCCGGCGCTGCGCGCCTCGGGCTCAACAGCGCCGTCATCACCCGTGTCGGCGATGAGCATATGGGCCGCTTCATCCGTGAACAGCTGGTGCGCGAAGGCGTCGATGTGCGCGGTGTGAAGACCGATCCGGCGCGGCTGACCGCGCTGGTGCTGCTCGGCATTCGTGACCAGAACCAGTTCCCGCTGATCTTCTATCGCGAAAACTGCGCCGACATGGCGCTCAGCGAAGACGACATCGATCCAGCCTTCATTGCCGAGGCCGGCTGCATCTGCGCCACCGGCACGCATCTGTCACATCCGAAGACGGAAGCGGCCGTGCTGAAGGCGCTGAAACTCGCCCGCGAAAATGGCGCGAAGACCGCGCTCGATATCGATTACCGCCCCAATCTCTGGGGTGTGGCCGGTCACGGCGATGGCGAGAGCCGTTTCGTCGAATCGCAGAAGGTGACCGCCAAGCTGCAATCCACCCTGCATCTCTTCGATCTGATCGTCGGCACGGAGGAGGAGTTCCACATCGCCGGCGGCTCCACCGATACGCTGACCGCGCTGAACGCCGTGCGCAAGGTTTCGAACGCGACGCTGGTGTGCAAGCGCGGGCCGATGGGCGCTTCGGTTTTCGCCGGCGACATTCCTTCCAGCCTCGACGATGGCGAGACGGGCGAAGGTTTCCCGATCGAGGTCTTCAACGTTCTGGGTGCGGGCGATGGCTTCATGGCCGGGCTGTTCCGCGGCTGGCTGCGCGGCGAGGACTGGCCGACAACGCTGAAATACGCCAATGCCTGCGGCGCCTTCGCCGTCTCCCGCCATGGCTGCACGCCCGCCTATCCAAGCTGGGAAGAGCTGCAATATTTCTTCAAGGCGGGCATTCGCAATAAGGCACTGCGCAAGGACGAGGCGCTGGAGCAGGTGCATTGGTCAACCAACCGCAAGGGCGACTGGGACACGATGCGCGTCTTCGCCTTCGATCATCGCATGCAGCTGGAAGCCATCGCCGACGAGCTTGGCGTGAAGCACGAGCAGATCGGCGCTTTCAAGAAACTCTGCCTTCAGGCCGCACAGCATGTTGCAGGCGACAGGCCGGGTTACGGCATTCTCTGCGATGGCCGTCTCGGACGTGACGCCCTGTTTGCCGCCAGCGGCTCGGGCCTCTGGATCGGTCGCCCGGTGGAATGGCCGGGTTCGCGCCCACTGACGCTGGAACCCGATCTCGGCAAGGATTTCGGCGGTCTTTCTGAATGGCCGCTTGAAAATGTCGTCAAGGTTCTGTGTTTCTATCATCCCGACGATACGGATGAGATGCGCGCCGCGCAGGAAGAGACGGTCATGCGTCTGTTCCAGGCGACACGCCGCAACCGGCTGGAAATGCTGCTGGAGGTTATTCCCTCCAAGGTCGGCCCGACCGACGATTTGACCGCCGCCCGCATCATCGAGCGCTTTTACGAGATCGGGGTCTATCCCGACTGGTGGAAGCTGGAGCCGATGAAGACCCGCGCCGCGTGGAAAAACGCCTGCGACGCCGTGCATCGCAACGATCCTTACGTGCGGGGCATCGTCGTTCTCGGTCTCGACGCGCCGCAAAGCGAACTGGAAGAGAGCTTCCGCCTTGCCGCCGGTTTCGATCTGGTCAAAGGTTTCGCCGTTGGCCGCACGATTTTCGCGGATGCCGCCCGCAGCTGGCTCGGCGGCAAGATGACCGATGAGGAAGCGGTCAGGGATATGGCGCAGCGCTATACCAGCCTGTGCCGCATTTGGGATGAGGCGCGCGCCAAAAAGGGAGAGGCAGCGTGAAGACAATCAGATTGACGGCTGCGCAGGCCATGGTTCGTTACCTGGCAGCGCAGATGAATGAACATGGCGAAACCTACATCGCCGGCATGTGGGCCATTTTCGGCCATGGCAATGTCGCCGGCATCGGCGAGGCGCTTTATGGTATCCGCGACGAACTGCCGACCTATCGCGGCCAGAACGAGCAGTCCATGGCCCATGCGGCCATCGCCTATTCGAAGCAGCTGCGTCGCCGCCGCGCCATGGCGGTCACCTCCTCCATCGGCCCAGGTGCTGCCAACATGGTGACGGCGGCAGCCCTTGCCCATGTCAACCGCCTTCCCGTGCTGTTGATCCCCGGCGACGTCTTCGCCAATCGCGGCCCCGATCCGGTCTTGCAGCAGCTCGAAGATTTCGGCGATGGCACGATGACGGTGAATGACTGCTTCCGCCCCGTCAGCCGTTATTTCGACCGCATCATGCGGCCGGAACAATTGCTGACAGCCCTTCCCCGCGCGATGCGCACCATGACGGACCCTGCCGATTGCGGCCCCGTCACGCTCGCCTTCTGCCAGGATGTGCAGGCGGAGGCCTATGATTACCCTGTCAGCTTCTTCGAAAAGCGAGTCTGGCGCCAGCGCCGCCCCGAGCCGGATGTCGTGGAATTCGAAGAAGCCGTCGCTGCGCTCAAGGCGGCGAAGAACCCGATCATCGTTGCCGGTGGCGGCGTGCATTTTGCCGGCGCAACCGAAACCCTGAAGCGCTTTGCCGAAACCCACTCCATTCCAGTCGTCGAAACGCAGGCCGGTAAATCGGCATTGGCGTGGGATCACGATCTGAATTTCGGTCCTGTCGGCGTTACCGGTGCGGAAAGCGCCAATATCATCAGCGAAAAGGCCGATCTGGTTTTCGGCGTCGGAACGCGTTTCCAGGATTTCACCACCGGCTCCTGGGCGCTGTTCAAGAACCCGAACCGCAAAATCCTGGCGCTTAACGTTCAGCCCTATGACAGCGCCAAGCACGATGCGATCAGCCTGACGGCGGATGCGAAGATCGGGCTTGAGAAACTCTCCGCAGCACTCGGCAGCCACCGTTTTGCCACGCCGGATGCCGGTCTCAAGGCTGCATGGTTTAAAAAGGCCGATGCCGATACGGCAGCGCCGGGCGAAGAAAATGCCAACAGCCTGCCCACCGACATGCAGGTCATCGGCGCGGTGCAGCGCCAGTCGCGTGACAATACCGTCGTCATGTGCGCCGCAGGCACCATGCCGGGCGAGCTTCACCAGCTGTGGAAATCCAAGCTGCCGCTCTCTTATCACATGGAATACGGCTTCTCCTGCATGGGTTATGAAGTGGCCGGCGGCCTCGGCATCAAGATGGCGGAACCGGACCGCGACGTGATCGTCATGGTCGGCGACGGCTCCTACATGATGATGAATTCCGAGCTTGCGACATCGGTTGCCATGGGCGTCAAGATCACGCTCGTCATCACTGATAATCGCGGTTACGGCTGCATCAACCGGCTGCAGATGGAAACCGGCGGCGCGGAGTTCAACAATCTCTACGCCCACACCAACGTCAACCCGATCGCCATCGATTTCGTGGCCCATGCAGGCTCGATGGGGGCGGATGCGCGCAAGGTTTCCACCATTACCGAGCTGGAAGAGGCGCTTGCGGCAGCCCGTGCCTCCAGCCGCACCACCGTCATCGTTATCGATACCGACCCTTACCCGACGCCGCAGGCCGGCGGTCACTGGTGGGATGTCGCGGTGCCTGAAGTTTCCGACCGCGCCGAAATCGGCCCGGCCCGCGTCCGTTATGAAAACCATGTCAAGGAAAGACAGTAAGATGATCCGTTACGGAACCAACCCGATTGCCTGGTCCAACGACGACGACCGCACGCTTGGCGCGCATATCAGCCTCGAACAATGCCTCGATGAAACCGCCAAGATCGGTTTCGACGGCATCGAGAAGGGTCACAAGTTCCCGACCGAGCCGGAAGGCCTGAAGGGCGTGCTTTCGCCGCGCGGCCTCTCCTTCGTCTCCGGCTGGCATTCGCTGAACCTTCTGACCGACGACATCGAATCCGAAAAGAAGGCGATGCAGCCGGCGCTTGACCTGCTGAAAGCCATGGGCTCGAAGGTCATCATCGTCTGCGAGACCTCCAACGCCATCCATGGCGATGACAACAAGGCGCTGGTCGACCGTCCGCGCCTTGCGGCCGAGGACTGGGCGAAATTCGGCGCGGGCGTCGAGGCGCTGGCCGCCTTTGCCGCAGAACAGGGTATCACCCTCGTTTATCACCATCACATGGGAACGGTGGTCGAGAGCGAAGAGGAAATCGATCTCCTGATGAAGCATACCGGCCCCAAGACGCATCTGCTGCTCGATACCGGCCATTGCCTGTTCGGCGGCGGCGATCCGGTGCGCGTCGCGCAGAAATATATGGGCCGCGTCGGCCATATCCATGCCAAGAACGTGCGCCCCGTCATTGCCGATCAGGTGCGCAATGAGCGGCTCTCCTTCCTCGAAGGTGTTCGCCGTGGCGTATTCACCGTGCCGGGCGACAGCGAAGGCGGCGTGAATTTCCCACCGGTTCTGAAAGTGGCGGCGGAGCATGGTTACAGCGGCTGGCTGGTGATCGAGGCGGAACAGGACCCTGACGTGCGCAACCCGTTCGAATATCAGAGCCTCGGGCTGAAATCGCTGAAGGCTTTTGCGCGCGAAGCAGGGCTGGACAAGGCTCAGGCTGCTTGAGCTGAACCGATAACGGGCGGCACACCCCACCCGTCATACCGGCCTTGAGCCGGTATCCAGCCAGCCCAAGTCCTTGGGCTGAAAAGAGTTGTCCCCGCCGCGCAGACGCGCGTCGGCTGGACCCCGGCTCAAGGCCGGGGTGACGAGATGGCAAGAACCGACGAACGACTGACCAAAAAGGAACACCACCATGACCTCACTTCTGCGCAAGCCGGTCGCGACAAGCGGCAAGGTGCACGACATCACGCCCCAAAGCGCGGATTGGGGTTATGTCGGTTTCGGCCTTTACCGCCTGAAGCCGGGCGAGACGGCAGCGGAAAGCACCGGCGACACGGAAGTCATTCTCGTGCTGGTCGAAGGCAAGGCGACGATTTCCGCAGGCGGTAAGGACTTCGGTGAACTCGGCGACCGCATGAATGTGTTCGAGCGCAAGCCGCCGCATTGCGTTTATGTTCCCGCAGGTTCCGAATGGTCGCTGACCGCCACGACCGATTGCACCATCGGCGTCTGCACCGCGCCCGGCGAAAAAGGCAGCCGCGAGGCGCAGCAGATCGGCCCCAATGGCGTGCAGCTCACCGAGCGTGGCAAGGGTGCCAATACGCGTTACATTTTCCCCATCGCCATGGAAGAGCGCGATGTGGCCGACAGCCTGCTGGTAACGGAAGTCTTCACGCCGTCGGGCAACTGGTCCTCCTATCCGCCGCACCGGCATGATGAGGATAACTATCCCGATATGACCTATCTGGAGGAGACCTATTATCATCGCCTCAACCCGGCGCAGGGTTTCGGCTTCCAGCGCGTCTTCACCGAAGACGGTTCGCTGGATGAGACCATGGCGGTGTCGGACGGCGATGTCGTGCTGGTGCCCAAAGGCCACCACCCCTGCGGCGCGCCCTATGGTTACGAGATGTATTATCTGAACGTGATGGCCGGGCCGATGCGCAAATGGCGGTTCAAGAACCACCCGGATCACGACTGGATTTTCAAGCGGGATAATCCGTAAGGCATTTCAGGCAAACACCGCCGCCTCCTCATCCCTGTGCTTGTCACAGGGATCCAGCCAGCCCAAGTCCTTGGGCTGAAAAGAGTCTTTCCGTCGCGCGACGCGCGTCGGCTGGATTCCTGTGACAAGCACAGGAATGAGGGGTCTGCGGAGGTACGTCTCGACTCTGCTTTGAAGCTGAACCAACGCATCCAAACAATTGAATTAATTCAAATAATTTCGGGAGGAGAATACCATGGCCGCTCTTGGCGTGGGCCTTATCGGCACCGGTTACATGGGCAAATGCCACGCGCTGGCGTGGAATAATGTCACCAGCGTCTTCGGTGATGTGGAACGCCCCCGCCTCGTGACGCTCGCGGAAGTCAATCCCGAGCTTGCCGCGAAGAAAGCCGCCGAGTTCGGCTTTGCCCGCTCGACGGGCAACTGGCGCGACCTGCTTTCCGATCCCGAGATCGACGTGATCTCGGTCACCACGCCCAACGCCTTCCACCCGGAAATGGCCATTGCCGCCCTTGAGGCCGGCAAACATGTCTGGTGTGAAAAGCCGATGGCGCCCGCTTTTGCTGACGCGGTGAAGATGCGCGATGCGGCCCGCCGGTCCGGTAAGGCGGCAGCGATGGGTTACAATTACATCCAGAACCCCGTCATCCGCCATATCCGCCGCCTGATCGACGAAGGCGCCATCGGCAGGGTCTATCACGTCCGCGCCGAAATGGACGAGGACTTCATGGCCGACGCCACCCAGCCCTTCTACTGGAAGAGCGAAGCTTCCTCCGGTTATGGCGCGCTGGACGATTTTACCGTGCACCCGCTGTCACTGCTCTTCGCTCTCTTCGGCCATGCCGAAAGCGCCATCACCGACATGGTGAAGCCTTATGAAACCCGGCCGCTTGCCGGCGGTGGCGAACGCGCCGTCGAAACACATGACCTCGCCAGCGTGCTGCTGAAGCTCGAAGGCGGCATTTCCGCCGTGCTCATCGCCAACCGCTCCGCCTGGGGCCGCAAGGGCCGCATCGCCATCCAGATTTATGGTTCCACCGGCTCGATCCTGTTCGATCAGGAGCGGATGAACGAGTTCCAGCTCTACACCACGGATGGACGCCCGGAAGAGCAGGGTTTCAGAACAATTCTCACCGCACCGCACCACAAGCCCTACGACCGCTTCATCCCCGCCCCCGGCCACGGCCTCGGCTTCAACGATCTGAAGGTGATCGAATGCCGGGAACTGATCGCGGCAATCGAGGGGAAAAAGGCCCATATCATCGATTTCGAGGAAGGGCTGAAGATCGAGCGCAGCATTCATGCCATGGCGCGATCATTTGCCGAAGGGCGATGGGTGGGAAGCGCGGAGATTGCGGAATAGAACGCCCACAAAGGGCGAAAACGTCTCCTCCGTCATACCGGCCTTGAGCCGGTATCCAGCCACGGCGCGTCTGCGCCGTGAGAGGAGTATTTCGCGATCAAGGACTTGATCGCGCTGGACCCCGGATCTAGTCCGGGGTGACGGGCGTGTGGCGGTAAAGCCTCACCCCTTGACCGGCGTTTCCGGCACCGGCGTCAGCACCTCGCCATCCCTGAACCAGCCGAGAATATTGTCAGCCACGAGATCGGCCATGGCGTTGCGCGTCGGAACCGAGGCGGAGGCGACATGCGGCAGCAGGGAGACGTTCGGCAGCGACAGGAAGGCTTCCGGCACCTTCGGCTCGGCATAGAACACATCGAGACCGGCAGCGCCCACAGCACCGCTCTTAAGCGCCTGCAGAAGCGCATCCTCATCGACGCTGGAACCGCGCCCGACATTGATGAACACGCCCTCAGGCCCCAGCGTCGTCAGGATTTCGGCGTTGATCGCCTTATGCGTTTCCGGCGTGCCCGGCACGATGCAGATGAGGATATCGACGGCTTCCGCCATCTCCTTCAGCGAGCCGTAATAGGTGTAAGGGAGGCCATCCCGTTTGCTGCGGGTGTGGTAACCGATCTCCACCTTGAAAGGCTCCAGCCGCTTGGCGATTTCCTGCCCGATGCGACCCATGCCAAAGAGACCCACCTTGCGGCCGCGCAGCGAAAACGGCGACAGCGCGAACGGACCTTCACCAACCCATTTGCCATCGCGCAACCAGGTCTCGGCCTGATAGAGACGGCGCACGGTGTTGATCAAAAGCGCAATCGTCGTATCGGCCACCTCGTCGTTCAGCACATCAGGCGTATTGGTCACCACGATGCCGCGTGTGGCGGCATGTTTGGCGTCGACGCCATCATAACCCACGCCGAAATTGGCGATGATCTCGAGCTTCGGCAGCGCATCGATCCATTTGGCGTTGACGACGCCGGAAACGGCAATGGCGTTAACACGCTCGGCCGCACCATCAGGCAGAACCGGCTCGGCGCCGGCAGGCACAGTCACGATCTCGACCTTGCCTTCGAGGCGTTCGAGAACGCGCGGGTTTATCTTGCCGGGAACGAGAACGACGGCCTTTTTGTCAGACATGAGCGGATATTCCTCCTGATAACATTCCGATAGCCGGAGCGGGTTTCAGGCGAACCTTTCGCCATCCCACTCCTCTGGGCGGCGATCCTTTCAAACAAACACGGCCGTGAAAAGGGCAATAAGGGGATGCTATGGGGGCAGACGGAAGTTTCATGCCGATTTTTTTAAGCGCCCTCACCGTCATGCCGGACTGGATCCGGCATCCAGCCAGCCCAAGTCCTTGGGCTGAGAGAGTCTTTTTCACCGCGTAGACACGCGGTGACTGGATTTCGGCTCAAGGCCGGAATGACGGAAAGGTGCAATGCACAGAACGCGCACCATTTCCCATCGTCTGAAGCCTCACACCCGCGGCCGCACCGGCCCGGTCGATTGCCGGATGCGCATTTCCGGCTTGATGAGGTGAATACCGTCAGGTTCATGGCTGCCCGCCAGCCTGTCCAGCAGCGCGCGGGCCGCCAGGCGGCCGACCTCGGCCTGGCCGTTAGAAACCGTGGTCAGCGCCGGGGTGGCGATGGCAGCTTCCTCCAGATCGTCGTAGCCCGTTACCGAGATATCGACACCCGGCACCAGACCGGCGCGGGAAATACCGTTCATGAGACCGATGGCAACGAGATCGTTCCAGCAGACGGCCGCAGTGGGCTTCTGCGGCAGGGAGAGGAAATGCACGGCAGCCTCGAAACCGCCCTGCTTGGAACGTGGGCCGGGAATGCGCAAGTTCGGATCAACCTCGATGCCCGCCTTGCGCAGCGCATTGACGTAACCCTGGTAACGGTCACGCCCCGTCGAGGTCTGGTCGGTGCCGCCAACCATGGCGATGGTGCGGTGGCCGAGGCTGATCAGGTGGTTGGTGGCAAGTGAAATGCCATAGCTGTCGTCGCCGCGATAGGTCGGCATGTCGACGCCATCCATCGAACGGGCCACCAGAATGGCGGGCATGCCGTTTTCTTCAGCCAACGTCATATCCTCGATCGGCGTGCCGATGGCCGGCGACATGATGATGCCGTCGGAACCCAGCTGCAGCAGCGTTTCGATGAAGGTGCGCTGTTTTTCCACCGAATCGTAGTGGTTGGAAAGAATGAAGGTCTGGCGGCTGCGGTCCAGCTCGCTTTCGATGGCTTTCAGAATTTCCCCGTAAAACGGGTTCATCACATCGTGGAATACCACACCGACGATGCCGGAACGCGAGGTGCGCAGGCTGGCGGCGCGGCGGTTGTAGATGTATCCCAGCGCCCGCGCCTGTTCCTTGATCTTGTCCCGCGTATCGGCAGCGACCAGCGGGCTGTCGCGCAATGCAAGAGAAATGGTGGCGGTCGAAAGACCGAGGCTTTCGGCAATCGTGGACAGTTTGACCTTTTGGGCCACGGCATTCCTCCCCAAACGCGTGTCAGTGACGGATGGCTCCGTTTAAATTGCAATTAAACAATTTAAACAAAATCCGCAACCCGTTTAAGGAATACCCACAAAACAGATGGTTCTTTTAAAAATTTCAGCAAAACTTATTGAAGATTGGCGTCTATCGCCTTCAAGAGTTTAACGATGTTGCGCACATCCTTGGCCGAAAGCCCCTCGACGGCTCTTGCGCCGCAATTGGCGATGGAAACATTGATGTGTTCGACGCTTTTCAAACCCGCTTCCGTCAGCCTCACCAGCGTCACGCGGCCATCCTCGTCGTCGCCGCTGCGTTCCACGAAGCCCTGGGCTTCCATGCGGCCGATGGTGCGTGTCATGGTCGGCGCCTTGACGCCGAGTTTCTGGGCGATCTGCCCCGGCGTGAGGCTGCCTTCCTGCGCCAGCGCCAGGATAACGCCGTCCTGGCCCGCATAAAGCCCGCTTTCGGCAAGGCTGTGGCTGAGCGCCGTGCGCATGGAGCGGGCCGCTTGGGTGATGGATTGCGCCAGTTCCTCGGGGTTGAAATTCTCATCCCTCTTTTTGGCGTCCTTTACTTTCTTGCCGCCCTTTTCCTTCTTGGCGCTTTTGTCCTTATGCCCGGTTTTGTCCTTGCTCATATGCGAGTGCCTTTTACCCTGTGGCGGAACCGATATATGTTGCTGGAAATCCTTAACGAATGCACGCGCGGACTGCCATATGCCAAACTCATACACGCATTATCACGACGAAAACGTAACAGACCCGCATCTTCGCGCAACAGCTGCAATTTCCGTGCTACCGCTCGGCGCGCATGAACAGCATGGGCCGCACCTGCCCTTCGAGACCGATACGCTGATTGCCGAAGGCATCGCCGCCCGTCTCGCCGCCACCCTGCCCGCCCACCTGCCCGTCTCTTTCCTGCCGGCGGAACCGGTCGGCTATTCCATCGAACACATGAATGTGCCGGGCACGAAAACCCTGCGTTACGATGAGGCCATCGAGCGCTGGCTCGGCATCGCCGAAGCGGAATATAAAAAGGGCGTGCGCAAATTCGTGATGCTGAACGCCCATGGCGGCAACTCACCGCTGATGACCATCGTCGCAACCGAGGCCCGCGCCCGTTTCGGCATGCTGGCGGTCGCCACAAGCTGGACCCGTTTCGGCGTACCGGCCGATATCGTGAAGCCGGAGGACAAGGCGGTCGACATCCATGGCGGCGATATCGAAACATCGGTCATGCTGGCGCTTCATCCCGAACGCGTGGCGATGCAGAAGGCCGAAGACTTTCCCTCCCGCCAGAGCGATTTCGCCAGCCGCTTCAAACACCTGCGCGCCTATGGCCCGCATGCATTCGGCTGGCTGATGAGCGATCTGAACCCCGACGGCGTTGCCGGAAACGCCGCCGCCGCCACTGCGGAAAAGGGCGAAAGGCTGATTTCCCATGCCGTAAAAGGCCTTGTCGAACTGCTTGAAGATATCCACGCTTTTGACATAACGTTATTTCATAACAAAATTTGAGTGCCATGGCCGAATTCGGTCAAAATCTCTTTGAACTGCCCGGACGTCGCGCCTATATGGACGACGACACATCTTCCTGAGGCCTGACGGCCTCTCTCCACGCGGGGTTTTCCATGACCGAAACAGCTATAGCCAAGCCCATTCCAGTCACCGTCCTGACGGGATATCTCGGCGCCGGCAAAACGACGCTTCTCAACCGCATTCTCTCCGAGAACCACGGCAAGAAATACGCTGTCATCGTCAATGAATTCGGCGAGATCGGCATCGATAACGATCTGATCGTCGAGTCCGATGAAGAAATCTATGAGATGAACAATGGCTGCGTGTGCTGCACGGTGCGCGGCGACCTCATCCGCGTCGTGGAAGGCCTGATGCGCCGCCCCGGCCGTTTCGATGGCATCATCGTCGAAACGACAGGTCTCGCCGATCCGGTTCCCGTCGCCCAGACCTTCTTCATGGATGACGACGTGCGCGCCAAGACCGAGCTTGACGCCGTCGTTGCCCTCGTTGACGCCAAGCACCTGCCGCTGCGCCTGAAGGACAGCCGCGAGGCCGAAGACCAGATCGCCTTTGCCGATGTCGTCGTCGTCAACAAGACCGATCTCGTTTCGCCGGAGGAAGTCGCCCGCATCGAGGATATCGTGCGCGCCATCAATCCTTCCGCCCGCATCTACAAGACCACCCGGTCCGGTGTCGATCTCGCCCGGGTTCTCGATCAGGGCGCCTTCAACCTGGAACGCGCGCTGGAAAACGATCCGCATTTCCTCGAGCATGGCCATGACGACCATGTTTGCGGCCCTGATTGCGATCATCACCACCACGATCATGACCACCATCATCATGACCATGACCATGACCACGATCATGGGCATCATCACCACGATCATGATCATGGGCACGATCATCACCACCATGGCGCGGTTTCGCCGATCCATGATGTGACGGTGCAGTCGGTCTCGCTGCGCGGCGGCGAGATGAACCCCGAGCGGTTCTTCCCGTGGATCCAGAAGGTCACCCAGACCGATGGCCCGAACATTCTGCGCCTCAAGGGCATCATCGCCTTCAAGGGCGATGCGGAACGTTACGTGGTGCAGGGCGTGCACATGATCATCGAGGGCGACCACCAGCGCCCGTGGAAGGAAGACGAAAAACGCGAAAGCCGCCTCGTCTTCATCGGCCGCGAACTGGACCGCGAGAAGCTGGAAAAGAGCTTCAACGCCTGCCTCGCGACGGCCTGATCCTCATCCCTCCGGCACCCCGGCCTTACGCCGGGGTATGACCGTTATCTTCCCTCATCTCTGTGCTTGTCACAGAGATCCAGCCAGCCCAAGTCTTTGGGCTGAAAGGACTCTCCCCGCCGCGCAGACGCGCGTCGGCTAGATTCCTGTGACAAGCACAGGAATGAGGTTGAAGTGATGTAAAGCGGTTCCGCTTTTGCCGGAAATGCTCTAGAACCATGCCAGCGAGCGGGAGCAACGCCCCCGCCCATCCGACACAGATACGAAAGACCGATGCCCCATGCCGACTGTTGCCCCGCTTGATATCGAAGGCCACGTGGTCTCGACCCATTTTCTCGGCGACATTCCCCTGTTTGCCACCGCCGCCGGCACCATTCATCGGCTGGATGGCGGCGAGAAGGTGACTGAGGCACATGACGGGCTTCTGACCTGCGTGCGCGATCCCTATAGCGCCACCCTGCTTTCCGGCGGTGAGGACGGCCGCGTGCTGCGCATCGGCCATGACGGCAGCATCGGCGAAATCGCCAATGTGCCGCGCAAATGGGTGGGCGTCGTTGCCGGCGGGCCGCAGAAGGCGGTCGCTTATGGCGTCGGCAAATCCAGTTTCGTCCGGCTGTCGGACGGCACGGTCAAGGAATTCAAGGAAGAGCGCACGGTGGAGGCCATCGCGTTTGCGCCCAAGGGCCTGCGCATTGCCGTTGCCCGTTATAACGGTGTGACATTGCACTGGGTGGCGACCGCCGGCGATCCCGTCGATCTGGAATGGAAGGGCGCCCATACGGGCGTCACCTTTTCGCCCGATGGCAAGTTCCTCGTCACTACCATGCAGGAAAATGCCCTGCACGGCTGGAAGATGGAAGCCACCAAGGGCGGCATGGAAGCCCGCCATATGCGCATGACGGGTTATCCCGCCAAGGTCAAATCCGTCTCCTGGTCGGCAAAGGGCAAATGGCTCGCCTCTTCCGGTGCGCCGGCCGCCATCGTCTGGCCGTTTGCCGGCAAGGACGGCCCGATGGGCAAGGCCCCGGAAGAACTCGGCAGCCGCGCCAACATCATGGTCACCAATGTCGCCTTCCACCCCGTGGAAGATGTGCTCGCCATCGGCTTCATCGACGGCATGATCCTCGGCGTTCGCCTTGCCGATGGCAAAGAAGCCCTGCTGCGTCGCCCCGGCAAGGGCGCCATCACCGGCATGGACTGGAGCGCCACGGGCAAGCTGCTTGCCTTCGCCTCCGAAGCCGGGGATTGCGGGATCATCGACATTTCGGCTTGAGGGATGGACACGGGGGTAACAGGCCGCCCTACTCCCCCACCTGCCGCCGCGTCAAAAACAACAGCAGCAGGGCCGCGCCCGCGCCAACCGAAGCGAGCCGGATCGAGACGCCGAAACTCGCATATTGCGATACGAAGCCCATCAGCGGCACCGCAAAAAGCGCGGCGAGGAAAATGGAGTTCATGTAGAGCGCCGTCGCCCGGGCCGTGCGGCCGCGCGCAAAGCCCTGCACGAAAGTAAGGCAAGTGCCGGCACAAAGGCCGTAATAGGCGCCTTCCAGCGCCGCACCCGCGATCATGGCTGGCAATGTGGTGACCGAGGCGATGACGTTGAAGGCGACGATGGCCATCACCGCCGAAACGCCCAGAAGCAGGCGGGCGCTGAAGCGGCGCATCATTCGCGGCGCAAGCAGGATGAACAGAACCTCCATGGCGCATTTGACGCTGAGCGACAGGCCCGGCACGTAATCCGGCAGGCCAACCTCCCGCACCAGAAACACCGGCAGGGCCGAGGCGCAGAGAGCATGGGCAAAAGACATGCAGAAGCTGGCGGCCGCCGCCAGAAGCAGCGGCAGGTTGCGCCCCGTACCGTCGTCACCCGCCTGTCGCCGCTCCATCGGGCTGGTCTGATCGCGCGGCACGACCGCAAGGGCAAGCCCGCCCCAGATGACCGCCATCAGCATGGCATTCACGAACACGGCCTTCGCGCCGGCAAGATCGAAGATCAGATAGGCGGCAGCGGGAACCAGCATCCATGCCAGCGACACCATCGTCCGCAGGAAGGCATTATAGGCGGCCGTATCCAGCGCCTTCACCCGGCCATGATACCGGCCGTAACTGAAAATGAGCGTGCTGGCGGCATTGGAAAGCCCCATGCCGGTCGCCGTTATCGCCACCAGCAGCGCCAGATGCCCGAAACTCGCCGCAGCCGCCGCGACAAAAGCGCCGCACACGGAAAGCATCAACAACGGCCTCACCCGCACCCCGGCATCGACACGCTCGCCATAAACACGGCTGGCGACAATCGAAGCCAGCGCCGCCGTCACGCTGTAAAAACCGACGGTGGCCGGCGGATGGCCGAGCACCTGGATGATGTAAAAACCGATAAATGGCACGACAGCCGCATTGGTGCTGCCGGCAATAAAAACCAGCAGGGCGATCAAATAGGCCTGACGATCGAAAGCGCCCGGCAAAGTGCTTTTCTGGAGCATGGGAATCGACTGAAGGCTGGGAGGCAGGACGGGATGGCGGCGACCACCATCACATCAAAACGGCCTGTGGTTCAAGCCTGCTTGGAAAGCAGGATGCGGTTTGATTGCCAAAGGTGAAGCCGCTTCTTTTATGCCGGCCTGGCTGCCGCCCTGGGGCTGGACGCAAGCTCTCAACCGCAAGCCCGCGTAGCCCAGTCAATAGAACCGGCCCGGGACAATCCTCTCCCGGGCCGGTTATGGATTGATATTGTTGCCAGACCGTCGCTCCCAGAGCAGGCGCTGTCACAAGGCATATCCGTCTACCGAGACGAAGAACCGCCGATCAGAACTTCACACCCACACCGACATTGACGACATGGTCACTGAGACCGCCACGGAAGGAATCGCCCGCAATCGTGTAGGTCGCCTTACCGAAGTCGTTGTAGCGATATTCCACGCGACCAAAGACATTGTCGGTGAAGGCGTAGTCAACACCGGCACCAATCGTCCAGCCATGAAGTACCTTGCTGGATTTGCCGACCGATTCAACCTTTACTTCAGTGTCCGTCGCCGCATAACCGCCAGCCGTGTAAATCAGGGCGCGGTCGAAGGCATAGCCAGCGCGAAGACGAGTCGAACCGTTCAAACCAGCGGAAATCTTATCGCCGTCAAAGGTTTTCTTGCCCCAAGCATAACCAAGATCGAGCTCCGCACCAAGAACGACGGAGGGTGCGACTTCGAAATTGTAACCGGTAAAGCCAGCGAAACGGGCACCGTTGAAATTAGTCTTGCCGGTTTCGCCCTCGGCGCTCACCGTTACTCGCTCCCAGCCATAGCCGCCCGAAACACCGGCGTAAAAACCGTCCCAGGAGAAGGCAGGCGCGGCATCGTTGACGACAGGTGCTGCCGGAATGTCGCTGACGGCATCGGCAGCAATGGCTGCGCCGGAAAGAACGCCGAGCGCGGCGAGCGCGAGAAATGATTGTTTCAACATGAAATAGCTCCTTCAAAACTTCCTTACCCGCCGAAATGCGAGCCGCGAACATACCCGCCACCGAAATCACAATCACAAATGGCGAGTCGTGGACACGTGTTAATTGAAACATCCAAAAGTTAAAAGCAAGTAACAACAGCAGCAAAATTGAAAGTATTTTAAAATATAGATCATATTTTTACTTTATAATTTCATTTATTACCAATATAGAAATTAGAATATAAAAATATAAATATGCAGCGGCGGCACGCCTTTCCGAAGCCGTCACGGATCGGCGGACACAAGGTGCTGATGGAGCATCCAGAATAAAAAAAGAGGGCCGCGAGGCCCTCTTCCAGTCATGCGATGCGCCGTTTGTTCTTGCCGGAAACGCCATGCGTCAAACACACGCAACTCGAGGATCATTGCCGGCTTATGCGCTGCGCGCATCGTCTGCGTCGAAAATCCCTGATGATTTTCGAGCTGTTGCGTTGGAGCGGGATGGAGAAAAGCCCGATGGTTTCGCCATCCCGTTCCCCGTTTCAGTTAGTGGCGGCGCTTTTTGCCGCCGTCATTCTTGTTGTCGATGACATCGACGGACGTCTTGTTGCCGTTCAGCACACCGTTCAGAATGCCGGTCTTGTTGCCGTTCAGAATCCCGTTATTGGACAGGATGCCGTTGACACCCAGATCGATGCTGGGCGAGACGACGACAAGGGCGCCGCCCTTGTTGCTGTTGCCGGACAGGATGCCTCCCAGAAGACCGCCCGCATTGGCCTGACCAACGGAAGCGACAGTAAGAATAGCGGCTACACAAGCGAACTTTGCAATCATTTCTCTCTCCTCTTTTGTTTGATCACGCCATCTGGCGTAACTGAACTGTATATTTAGAGTATTCTAATTCAAGCAAAGGCTAATATTACAATAAACAATTAACACTAATACTTGTGATTTTAATAAAATTTTACATATCGCATCTTCGCACTTGCGCCCCTTGTTCAAACAATGCCGGTCGCCGCCTGCATCGCGACAGTAAAGCGGCGCGGGAAACTTTATTAACCATCCAAATATAAGATATTGCTTAATTAGATACCGGAGATGCGAATGCGGGTGGGGGGATATATCGCGCTTGTTCTCGGGCTTGCCTGCGCCTGCGGCGCGCGGGCGGGAGAAAAGGCCGATGAGCACAATGTCACCTATAAATCCGGCATTGCTTATGACAGCAATTATTTCGCCGACACCAACCGGCTGAGCGCGATTTCGCTGCGTGCCGGCTTCGGGCTCAACGGCAAGATCGCGCTGGAAGGGGCGGAGCTGCGTTATTCGCTCGAGCAGGAAGAGGTTCGCCTGCCCCGTTATCGTTTCGCCAATGAACATAACACCATCGCGGCGCTGGGGCTGACCAAACGATTTTCCGAAAAGCTGGAATGGGCCCTTGAGCTGCGCGGCACCCGCAGCGATGCCGGCGATATTTTCCTGCACCTGCCGGAAGAAGACATTGGTTACCGGCAGCTGGATCACAAGCTGGAGGCGTCTTCCCAGCTCGGCATCCTCGCCCTTGGCGGCAAGAACACGCTGACGGCAAGCCTCGCCAGCCTGATGAAAGGCAAGGCGCGCTTCCGCCCGGCCTATTTCCTGCCCACCCGACTGGAAGCGAACGAGGCGCTTTTATCGCTGAAAGCCGAACATGCACGATCACTCGGCGGCGGCGAGGCCGGGCTGACGCTTGCTTACGACCGTATCGCCGTGCCGGAGGGGCAGCAGGAAAAATATGAACGTTTCCCGGCCAATACGCTGCGAGGTTCTCTGGCCTATGGTTACGGGTTCTCCGACCGTTTCGCGGTTCTGGCCGAAGCGGGCTTCACCTCCATTTCCGGCGATGAGATCAGCGACAAGGTAAAGCGCACCCGCCCCTATCTGCGGGCCGAGGCCGAGGTGAAGGCCACCGAGCGTATCGCCTTCGGCGCGGGCTTTTCGCAGGACTATGCGCTTTTCGACCCGGATGACCCGATTGCCGAATTCCATCGCCGCTTTCAATTCGTCATCAAAAGCAGGCTCACCGAAAGGGTGGGGCTCGATCTTGCGCTGCACCGGGTCCACAAGGACTGGATCTATTATAATTACGATACCAGCGAGCGCCGGCTGGTCGCGACGCTTTCCTTCGATACCGGCAAGAACAGCAAGCTGGAGGTGGAGTTCAACCGCCTGCTGCATGGCGAGCGCGATACCAATCTTGCCTATAGCGGCTCCAGCATCACCTCGCGTTTCAGCGGTACCTTCTGAAATTTAAGGTCAGCCCGCGCGAAGGATCAGCCGCATCAGGTCGAAATTCGGTCCCAATTTCTGCTAGAGTCGGGCCTTCCAGATTCGAAGGCAGGACAGACCGGATAATGAATAGACGCTTTTTGCTCCTCGCGGCCGGCCTTGCCTGCGTTCCCGTCGCCGCGGCGGCGCATCCGCATATCTTTGCCGAAGCCCGCATGGAAATCGTCGAGGGGCCGAACGGCACCGTTCAGGAAGTGCGCAATATCTGGCGTTTCGACGAGATGTTCTCGGCAAGCGTGGTGATGGATTACGACAAGAACAGCGATCTGAAGCTCGACAAGGACGAGCTGGCCGAAATCGGCAATACCGTCCTAGAATCGCTCGCCGAATATTCCTACTACACCTTCATCACCGC
Organism: Agrobacterium sp. YIC 4121; assembly: GCF_002008205.1. NCBI lineage: Bacteria > Pseudomonadati > Pseudomonadota > Alphaproteobacteria > Hyphomicrobiales > Rhizobiaceae > Agrobacterium > Agrobacterium sp. YIC 4121. Next base: position 114,940 of record NZ_MRDI01000017.1, read on the forward strand.
CAATGGAAAACCGGTGGAATTTGGGAAGCCCGAGGCCATTCACGTGGACTATAAGGATCAGCAGATCCTGATGTTCTTCTCCGTGAAGCCGACCAAGCCTTTGGCCGTCAAGGGCAAGCTCAGCTTCGGCGCCTGGGATCCGACCATGTATACGGCAATCGATTTCGCCAAGGACGGCGATATCGCCACGCAGGGTAAGGACCTGAATGCCTGCAAGCATCATGTCGTCCGTCCCGATCCCGACGAGGTGATCTCGCAGAACCAGGGCACGCTCACCGACGCCTTCTTCAACGATCCGACCGGCACCGACATGACCAAGCTCTTCGCCACCCGGCTGGAGGTCTCATGCTGAGCCGCAGGGCCGGCCTCTTCGCAGTCGCCATTGGCCTCATTGTCGTGGCCGGTGCGGCCCATGCGCAATCGCCGCTCGGCATCGGCTCGGCCGAGCCTTCCTTTTCCGTCGGCGGCCCCTTCGCCCCGCTGATGCAATGGATCAACGTGCACCAGCAGATGTTTTATCGGGCACTGACCGGCGCGTTGAAGGCCATGCGTGAGGATGGCTGGGCGCTCAGCTCGCTGATCGGCCTCTCCTTTGCTTATGGCGTTTTCCATGCCGCCGGTCCCGGCCACGGCAAAGCGGTCATTTCGTCCTATATGATCGCCAATGAGACGCAGCTGAAACGCGGCATTCTCATTTCCTTCGTTTCGGCGCTCATTCAGGGTGCGGTCGCCATCGGCCTCGTCGGTGCGGCCTGGCTGGTGCTGCGCGGCACCTCCATCACCATGACGAAGGCGACGCAGGCGATGGAGATCGCCAGCTTCGCCATGGTGGCGCTGTTCGGCGCCTGGCTGCTGGTGCGAAAGCTCTGGTCGCTGCGTATCCGGCGGGAACCCGTTCCCGTCTTCGCCACGGCGGGCGAGGCATCGGTGGCCCGAACCAGCGGCATGGGCACGGGGCTGCGGTTCCAGGGCAAGCCGGTTTTTGCCGATCACGACCATGACGGCACGGGCGATCTCTGCGCCGCCTGCGGTAAATCCCACGCGCCGGATCCGATGCTGCTCAAGGGCAAGAACTTCAGCCTGCACGAGGCATGGTCCGCCATCATCGCCGTGGGGCTCAGGCCCTGCTCTGGCGCGATCATCGTCATGAGCTTCGCGCTTCTGAACGGGCTTTATCTCGGCGGTGTGCTCTCCGTCCTCGCCATGTCGCTCGGCACGGCCATAACGGTATCGCTGCTCGCCATCATGGCCGTCTCGGCAAAAGGCCTCGCCGTGCGTTTCGCCGGCCCCGGCAGCCGCAGGGCGGCCGGCATCAGCCATGCGATCGAGATCGCCGGTGCGCTGTTCGTGCTCATCATGGGGCTGTTGCTGCTCGGCGCGTCGCTTCAGCTCTAACCGTCACGGCGACGCTGGTAACGCGCGCGTAGCCAGAACAGCAGGAAGAAACAAAGCACCGCCACCGTGCCGAAGGCAGCGGCGAGCCAGGGCGAATAATCGCCGAGCCACAGCATGATCTTCGGCATGACGAAGAAGACCAGCCCAAAACCGACGATGATGAGGGCGGCGGCGAAGGCCGGAGACCAATCCTTCTTGCCGGGGCTCGGCTTTTCAGGCGCCGGGTTTTCAGGCGCCGAGTGTTCAGGCAATGGCATCGGCAAACTCCGCACGGATATCCTCAAGCTTGCGCTTCTGCGCGCCGTCGGCCGCAAAATTCTCCGGCGCAAGCCAGGCTTCGAAGGCATTGCCGATCAGCGGCCATTCGCCGTCGATCATGGAAAACCACGCCGTATCGCGGTTCTGCCCCTTCGAGATCATATGCTGGCGGAAAACGCCCTCGAAGGTGAAGCCATAACGCTTCGCCGTGATCTTGGAGGGCTCGTTTTCATTGTGGCATTTCCACTCGTAACGGCGATACCCCAGATCCTCGAAAACATGTTTCGCCATAAGGTAATGCGCCTCGGTGGAAAGAGGCGAGCGCTTCATCTTCGCGCCATGGGCGACGGAGCCGACCTCGACCACGCCATTGGCGGGATCGGGCCGCATATAGCTCGCCATGCCGACGATATCGCCGGTGGCGTTTTCAACGAAGACCAGCGTGACCCAGTTAAGCTTCTGCCCCGCGCCGACGAGCCAGTCGCCGAAAGCGTCGGCATCGGGAAAGGCGCTTTGCGGGAAATATTTGAGCAGCGCATTCACGCCCTCGCCGCCAAGTGCGGACCAGAGCCTTGCAAGGTGTTTTTCGCGATCGAACGGCTCCGCCGTCACGTAACGGCCCTTCAACACCACCGGCTGCGGCGGCGGACATCCCTTGAAATCACTCAGATCGCGCATTCTCTTCCCCATTGGCTGGGAGAAGGATTAGGGCAAGCGGGGCGGGATGACAACAGTGCATGTGTCGGGTCGGCGGGTGCGGTTTACCCCCCTCTGCCCTGCCGGGCATCTCCCCCTCAAGGGGGGAGATCAGCCAGAAGGAAACACTCGCTCACTCGCAACGTTGAAGATTGCCGAGAGATCCCCTCGGGTCGATCTCCCCCCTTGAGGGGGAGATGCCCGGTAGGGCAGAGGGGGGTGAACCGCGCCCGCCGAGGCTAAACGCCTACCTCAACCTTCGCCGCCACCACCGTCGCCTCGATATGATCGACCAGCGCATCCGGCAACCCAAGCCGCCCTGCCAGAAGGTCGAGATAGCCCCGCTCCGCCCGCGTATCGGCCTCGATGGCAAGCCGCGAGGCGGTGTAAAGCTCCACCTTCTGCTCTTCCGTGCGGGCCGCTGCCACCAGCGCGTCGATGTCGAGAGGATCGGCCAGTTCCTTTTCGAGGAACCGCTCGGCTTCGCTATCGAGGCCGGAGACCTGCACCTTGTCCATGATATTGGCGCGCTCCTTCTCATCGATATGGCCGTCCGCCTTGGCGGCGGCGATCATCGCCTGGATAAGCTTCAGCGCAAAATCATTGGAAAGGGCGGGCGATTGCGGGTGGAAGGCGGAATCGGCGGGCGGGGCGAGCAGCTCCGGCTCGGGTTTCGGCGCGGCTTCAGGCGCCTGGCCGGACTTGTAATTCTTGTAGGCGAGGTAACCGAGACCGGCGATGGCGGCCACGCCGCCAATGGTGGCGACATTGCCGGCGAGCTTGCGGCCGGTCTTGGTGCCGAGAATGGCGGCGGCGAGCGCGCCGGCCTTGAGGGGATTGTTCTTGGCGATATCGGCGGCTTGCCCGGCTCTGTCACGGACGCTTCCCGAAAGGCCCGGCACCTGCGAGCCGAGGAATTGTTCAAGAAGCTTCTTGGCGTCGAACATCAAAATCTCCTGTAGAGGTCAAATCTACAGGGGAGATAGGAAGCCGTGGGCCGAATACAAATGTCAAACCCGCTCACGCCTTCGTGAACGGGTTTGACAGAATGCAAATCAGGCGCGCAGTGCGGCGGCTTCGGCGGCAAGCTTGGTAATGCCCGCCCAGTCACCCGTCGCCACCAGTTCGCGCGGGGCAACCCAGGAGCCGCCGACGCAGACGACGTTCGGCAGGGAGAGATAGTCATTGGCGTTCTTGAGCGACACGCTGCCGGTCGGGCAGAAGACGGTGCCGGCGAGCGGCGAGGACAGCGCCTTGAGATAAGGTGCGCCGCCGGCCTGTTCGGCCGGGAAGAACTTCAGCACCTTGTAACCCTCGTCGCGCAGCGCCATGACTTCGCTGGCGGTGGCAGCACCCGGAAGCAGCGGCACTTTCGAACCGCGGGCGGCTTCCAGCACGCTTTTATTGATGCCGGGGCTGACGATGAAGGTGGAGCCGGCTTCCGCCGCCGCTTCGAAATCCCGGGCATTGAGAATGGTGCCGGCGCCGACATTCGCACCCTCCACTTCCGCCGCAACCGCGCGGATGGCATCGAGCGCCGCCGGTGTGCGCATGGTGATCTCGATTGCCTTCAGGCCGCCTGCGACCAAAGCGCGCGCAAGCGGCACGGCGGAAGCGGCGTCATCCACGATCAGCACCGGCACGACCGGCTGGAGCTTGAGGATGGAGAGCAGTTTTTCGGAGTCCTGGGCCAAGATGAGCCTCCCTTGCGCAATTGAAACGATTGAAATTCCGTCTACCGATTAGCCTGCCTCGGCTTTCATGTCGAGGCGCGCCAGCCGCATTTTTACCCAGATACTTCAATCAATTCGCTTCATCGCACTGCCATATTGCGATAATCTGGCGCCCCAGTTCGCGGAGACAGCATGGCCAAGGAAATTGAACGGAAGTTTCTTGTTGCAGGCGGTGAATGGCGCAATGAGGTCACGCATAGCATGGCTTTCCGGCAGGCATATGTCGCCTCGATGGAAAACCGCTCGGTCCGGGTCAGGATCGTCGACCAGCGCGATGCGACCCTGACCATCAAGATCGGCGCAAGCGCGCTTGTCCGCGACGAATATGAATATTCCATACCCCTCAAGGACGCCGAAGAGCTGATGGCGAGCGCGCCGGGCGTGGTGATCGAAAAAACCCGCCACACCGTCGATCATGGCGGCTTCACCTGGGAAGTGGATGTTTTCGAAGGGAAATATCACGGGCTGGTGGTGGCGGAAGTGGAAATGAACGACGAGAATGCCGATCCCGATCTGCCGTCCTGGCTGGGCAGGGAAGTCACCGGAGACAAGCGCTTCTCCAACCAGTCGCTCGCCATGGACTGTCCGAACGGAGACTTGCCGGATGCCCTTCAGAATTGACCCGAAAAAGCCCTTCGACAATGAAATCCGTCGGGCCGGGCTGGAGCTGATCGACGATACGGTCACGATCCTTCGCGACCAGCCGTCCGGATCCCACGAGGCCGTGCACGACGCCCGCAAGCGGTTCAAGCGGCTGCGCGCCCTCTATCGCCTCATCCGCAAGGCGGCACCGGATTTCGGCCGCGAGGAAAACGCCCGTATTCGCGATATCGCCCGCTCCCTCGCCTTTGCGCGCGATGCGACGGCGCTGGTGGAAACAGCGGAATATCTCGAGGCCTTCGCGCGTTCCGATGCGCAGGGCGAAGCGCTGCGCTCGATCACCGCGATGCTGCGCGCGCGCCGCGACGACGCCATAGAACACGAGGCCGGTCTCGACGAGGCCATAGCCGCCGCCATTGCCGGCTGCGGGGAAGCGCGCCAGAAGCTCGAGGACCTGTCGCTGCCGGATGAGTTAAAAGACACCGCCCGGCTGCTGAAAAGCGCCTGGGCGAAACAGAGAAAAAGGGCGCGCAAGGCGCTCACCGATTGCCATCAGCAGGCCGACGCCGAGCATTTCCATGAATTGCGCAAGTCCGGGCAGGCTTATTGGATGCATCTTGGCCTGATGCGCCGGCTCTGGCCTTCCGCCATGCGCGCCAAGCGGGCCGATACCAAGCGGCTGGTGGATATTCTCGGCCACGAGCACGATCTCTCGGTTCTTGCCGCCGTCGCCGACCGCGAGCCGGAGCGTTTCGGCAATGGCGAGCGGCTGGCCCTGCTGCTCGATGCGATCATCGAGAGGCAGCAGGCGCTGCGCACGGAAGGCCTTGCGCTGGCAAACGAGGTGTTTTCCGAATCCGCCCGCACCGAAAGCCGCATCGTCAGCCTGTTGTGGCGGCAGGCGGCCAAGTAGGCCAAACGCCACTTTCGGCGCTCACCCACCTCCGTCATTCCGGCCTTGAGCCGGAATGACGGAGGCGGCATTGCGACATTCCGTTGCCTGCACACGGCGGCAGGAATGACAGGAAGCCCGCAAATCCTCCCGATTTGACGATTTTCAAAATGCCCGGAACCGCCGATAAATATTGCTTTGCGGTCGCCGTCGCTGTATTTCAGCGCCCATGACCGACACGACCATTCTCCCCCGCCCGGAAGTCTCTGGTGATTTCCTTGTGGCCGCGCTTTATCATTTCGCCCGTCTGCCGCGGTTCGAGAGCCTGCGCGAGCCGTTGTTTGCGCTCTGCCAGAAAAACGGCGTCAAGGGCACGCTGCTGCTTGCTGCCGAAGGCATCAACGGCACCATTGCCGGGCCGGATGCGGGCATTCACGCCGTGCTCTCCTTCCTGCGCGCCCAGCCGGAATTTACCGCGCTGGAGCACAAGGAAAGCCGCGCCTCGCACATGCCTTTCGTGCGGCTGAAGGTGAAGCTCAAGAAAGAGATCGTCACCATGGGCGTGCCGGATATCGATCCGAACCGCATCGTCGGCACCTATGTCGAGGCGCGCGACTGGAACGAGCTGATCTCCGATCCGGATACAATCGTCATCGACACCCGCAACGATTACGAGACCGCCATCGGCGTCTTCAAGGGCGCGGTCGATCCCCAGACGAAAACCTTCCGCGAGTTTCCCGACTGGGTGAAGAACAATCCCGGCCTGCACAACAAGCCGAAGATCGCCATGTATTGTACCGGCGGCATTCGCTGCGAAAAGGCCACCGCCTTCATGAAGGAACAGGGTTTCGACGAGGTCTATCACCTCAAGGGCGGCATCCTGAAATATCTGGAAGAAGTGCCGGAAGAAGAAAGCCTGTGGGAAGGCGCCTGCTTCGTCTTCGACGAGCGCGTCTCGGTGGTGCACGGCCTTGCCGAAGGCGACCACCAGCTTTGCCACGCCTGCCGCAATCCGATCACACCGGAAGTGCGCCTATCCCCCAAATTCGAGGAAGGCGTGTCCTGCCCAAGCTGCTACGATGACCGCAGCGAAGAGGACCGCCAGCGCTTCCGCGACCGGCAGCAGCAGATCGAACTGGCAAAGAAGCGTGGCGAGCGGCATCTGGGGCGGTAAGCCCGGTCGGCTATCGGCATGCATAACGGTTGGGGTTTGTTTGAGCGGCCCCCGCGTATTTCTTCTCCCCGCCGGGGAGAAGAAATGGGCAGCACCTTCAGGTGATCAAGAATGGGTGAAAGTAATCAGCCTCACGCCCCTGCCCGCAACGCAAAGAGCGGTGCGTCCTGCCCGTCCAGCATGGCGGTGATCTCTTCCGCCGCAACCGGTTTCGAGAACAGGTAACCCTGCAACTCATCGCAGCCGCACAGATGCAGGATGGCCGCCTGCTCTTCCGTTTCCACGCCTTCAGCCGTCACCGGAATATCGAGCGACTTTGCCAGCGCCACGGTGGCCTGCAGCATTTCCAGCGAGCGGCCGCCCTTGTCGAGCGCCATGATCAGCGAACGGTCGATCTTCATGCGGTCGAAACCGAAGCGGCGCAGATAACCGACGCTGGCGAAGCCGGCGCCGAAATCGTCGAGCGCTATATGCAGGCCAAGCTGCTTCAGCTTGTCGATGGCCGCACTCGCCCGCTCCGGATGCTGGATGAAATAGCCTTCCGTCATCTCAAGCCGCAGCCTTTCGGGCGGCGTCTGCGTCGCGTCGAGAATATCGGCTACATGGCCGGAGAAGGCCGGATTGCGGAACTGCACGGGAGAGATATTCACCGAGAGCTTGATGGACGGCCATTGCTGCGCCGTCTCGCAGGCCTTGTGCAGGACGAGAAGGCCGAGCCGGTCGATAAGGCCGCTGGTTTCGGCAGCAGAGATGAAGATATCCGGCGGCACGAAGCCATATCCCGGCCGCTGCCAGCGGGCCAGCGCCTCCACCCCGGTAATACAGCGCGTGGCGGCGCTGACGACCGGCTGATAGACCACCTGTATCTCATCGTTCAAAATGGCGGAGCGAAGATCGGCTTCGAGCTGCAGCTTTTCCTCGCGCAGCGCATCCATCTTCAGCTCATAGGAAACGTAACGCCCGCGGCCGTTCTCCTTGGCCTGATACATGGCCATATCGGCACGCCGCAGCAACTCCTCGCCATTGATATCGCCTGCGCGTGAAACCGAGGTGCCGATGCTGCAACCGATGCTCGCCACCCTTTCACCGATGCTGAAAGGCTCGGTAAAGAGCTCAAGAAGCGCCAGACACAGTTTGCGGCCTTCGGCCCAGACGTCGTTGCCCTGAATGGCGATGGCGAATTCGTCGCCGCCGAGCCGCGCCAGCACCGCACCTTCCGGCACCAGCACTCTCAGCGCCGCCGCCACGCCCTTGATCAGCCGGTCGCCGGCGGCATGGCCGTAGGAATCGTTGATTTCCTTGAAACCGTCGAGATCGAGATAGAGCAGCTTGATATCCGTCTTGTCATGGCGGCCCCTGTCGACCATGCGGTTCAGCCTGGCGAAGAGCCCGGCGCGGTTGCTGAGCCCGCTCAGCCGGTCGCGCAGCGCCTCCTCCCGCGCCGCCGCCTCATCCGCCTTCAGGCGGTCGAGCGTGGCCGAACCGATGATGAGCAGCACCAGAAAAAACGTGCCGGCAATGCCAAGCGCGGTAAAGACGACCGGACGCGCCTCATGAAAGCTGACGTCTCCCGGAAGGTGCGACCGCCAGACGAGCCGGGCCAGCACCTCCCCCAGCGGATTGACGATATCCACATGGTTGGCGGCAGGCCCGTCGCCATATTGCAGTTCCAGACCGTCGATGACGTAATTGCGGGCAAGCTTGTCCACCGTCGCCTGCTTGAGATGACGGGCGAAAACCAGGTAACGCCGCTCCGCACCGACCGGCGGCAGCGCCCCGGACTTCATCCGCACGAGCGCAACCCCCGCGGCGGCGACGCCATCGCCGGTCTTGACGAAACCGGTCACCTGCGAGGTGATACCCGGACGCATGGAACGCACGCGCTCGATCATTTCCCGGAGGCCGCCGGCAAAATAAGCGTCCGGCTTCCATGCCACCGGCTTGCCGTCCTGATAGGCCATGCGGACCTTGCCGTCCTCATCGATGACCACGGCAGTATCGAAGAGATCGTTATTGACCGTCATCTCGCCGTAATTGCTTGCCACCCAGTCGAAACGATCAGGGGCATAGACATATTCGGCGGCATCGTCCCAGGCGGCGTAGTCGTTCAGCGTTGCGCCGAGCTGCTCACGAAAGGTGACGAGGGCGCCCGCCGTCGTCTCGCGCGAACGGGCATTGTCGAGCAGGTTGGCCTTTTCCCGGACCTGGCTCAAGGCGGATAAAACCAGCGCGGTGACGATGATAAGCACCAGCGCGAAGGTGGACAATACGACGCCCACGGCGGTTCTGCGCCCGACCGGCAAATAGTCCCCAATGTTGCGCGGCGCAATCCGCATAAAATCCCCTTCGAAAGCCTTATCTTCCGAAGGAAACATTCAAAAGCGGTTAAGCCGCATTGTGGCCCCGCCCCAAAAAACCACGGGTATAAAACGACAGTCTGGCAAAGGCGCTGAAAAATCCTTCCCTGAAATGCCCCGGGTTTTTCATGGAAGGCGGATTTGCATCCGTCCGGAAAAGAAAAAACCTCCCCCGCGAACGGGAGAGGTCGTGATTTTTTAGACCGGGATGGCGAAAAGTGTAAGCGGTTTTCGCCTTAAATACCGGTCTGATCCAGTGCTGGAGCGGCTTACCAGGACGGGATGACCGTGCCGTTGTACTTTTCCAGAATGAAGGCCTTCACTTCCGGGCTCTGGTAGGATTCAACCAGCGTCTTCACCCACGGCTTGTCCTTGTCCTGCGCACGAACGGCGATGACGTTCGCGTAAGGGGACTTTTCGCTTTCGATGGCGATGGCGTCCTTCTTCGGGTTCAGGCCGGCAGCCGTCGCATAGTTGGTGTTGATGACCGAAGCGTCGGTATCGTCAAGCGAGCGCGGCAGCTGGGCAGCGTCGAGTTCGACGATCTGGATGTTCTTCGGGTTTTCGGTGATGTCGGCAGGCGTTACCTTGAGGCCGGCTTCTTCCTTGACCTTGAGCACGCCCTTGGAAGCGAGAACCAGGAGCGCGCGGCCGCCATTGGTCGGGTCGTTCGGAATGCCGACGGTTGCGCCGTCCTTCAGCTCGTCGAGGTTCTTCACCTTCTTCGAATAAACGCCCATCGGGGTGGTGATGGTGGTGCCGACGCTGACGAGATCGAACTTGCGGTCAGCGATCTGGTTGTCGAGGTAAGGCTGGTGCTGGAAGGAGTTGGCCTGCAGCTCGCCATCAGCCAGCGCCTGGTTCGGCACGACATAGTCGGAGAATTCGACGATATCGATATCGAGACCCTTGGCAGCCGCGATCTTCTTCACCTGCTCCATGATCTGCGCATGCTCGGCGGGGGTTACGCCGATCTTGATGGTCTCGGCCAGCGCCTGACCGGCGGTGAAGAGAGCGGCGAGCGAAGCCGCGAGAATGAGTTTCTTCATGGGTGTCTCCTTGGGTTGTTATTATAAACGCAGTTAATTCTTCCGGGTCCGCTTGTCGAAGCTGCGGGCCAGCCTGTCGCCGGCGCTCTGCACCAGCTGTACCAGCACGATCAGCACCAGAACCACGACCAGCATCACATCCGGCATGAAGCGCTGGTAACCGTAGCGGATGCCGAGATCCCCCAGCCCGCCGCCGCCGACCGCGCCGACCATGGCCGAATAACCGATGAGGCTGACCAGCGTGAGCGTGAGCGCCAGCGTGATGCCGGGCTTCGCCTCGGCAAGCAGAACCTTGGTCACGATCTGCAGCGGGGTCGCGCCCATGGCGCGGGCGGCCTCGATCAGGCCCTTGTCCACCTCGCGGATCGCCGCTTCCACCAGCCTTGCGATGAAGGGCACGGTTGCGACCGTCAGCGGCACAATGGCCGCGCTGGTGCCGATGGAAGTGCCGGCGACGAGGCGGGTGAAGGGAATGATCGCCACCACCAGAATGATGAAGGGCGTGGAGCGCGCGGCGTTCACGACGAGGCCGAGGATCCGGTTGGTCATCGGCGCCGGAAACAGCTCGCCCTTGCCGCTGGTGGCAAGGAAAACACCCATGGGCACGCCGATCAGCGAGCCGACGATGCCGGCAACGGCGACCATGTGCAGCGTCTGCAACAGGCCCTTGGAGAGAAGGCTGAACAGCATATCAGGCGACATAACCGAGCACCTCCGTGTGAAGACCGGTCTCAGCATAAAAGCGATTGGCGCGGGCGGTGACATCCGCCGAGGCCGGATAGGAGACGACCAGCGAACCGAAGGGCTGGCCGGAAATTTCCTCGATGGTGCCGGCAAGGATGTTCACATCAGGGCCGATTTCGGAGACGAGGCGCGCCGTCAGCGGCTGAAAGGCCGTCTCGCCGAAAAACACCAGGCGCACCAGAACACGGTCGCCTTCCGCCGCCTGCGGTTTCAGGCCCGAAGTGACCCAATGCGGCAGCTTCACGCCGACCGAGGATGACAGCAGGCTGCGGGTCGTCTCGTGTTTCGGCGCGGTGAAGATGTCGAAGGTCGTACCTTGCTCGACGATCAGGCCCCTGTCGATGACCGCCACCTGCGAGGCGATGGTCTTCACCACCTCCATCTCGTGGGTTATGAGCAGCACCGTGAGCCCCAGCTCGGCATTGATGCGCTTCAGCAGTTCAAGAATGGATTGCGTCGTTTCCGGATCGAGCGCCGATGTCGCCTCGTCGGAAAGGAGCAGCTTCGGCTGGGTGGCGAGCGCACGGGCAATGCCGACACGCTGCTTCTGGCCGCCGGAGAGTTCCGCCGGATAACGATTGGCCTTGTCGGAAAGCCCGACGAGATCGAGCAGCGGCGCAACGCGCGTTTCGATCTCCTTCTTGCCCATGCCGGCGATTTCGAGCGGCAGGGCCACATTGTCGAAAGCGGTGCGCGAGGACAAAAGATTGAAGTGCTGGAAGATCATGCCGACGGAACGGCGCAGCGTGCGCAGGCTCTTTTCATCGAGCGCCGCGACATCGACGCCATCGACGACCACGCGGCCGGTCGAGGGCTTTTCAAGGCCGTTGGCGAGGCGGATGAGCGTGGATTTGCCCGCACCGGAGCGGCCGATAATGCCGGTGATGGAGCCTTTCGGCACCACGTAGTCGATACCGGCAAGGGCTGCGAAACCAGGCTTGCCGCCGGCGCCGCCAAAGGTCTTGGTCACGCCTTCAAACGTGACCATAGGCTCCTTTGCCGACCCTTCAGGGACCGCCTGTTCTTGGCGCGCGGGGGATGCCGCGCTGGATGGAAAACTCATTGTAAACTCTGGGAATGCGTGACGGATCGGGTCTCAAAAAATCCTGTTGCGGTGCTGAACCGCTCTCTTCATGCAGCCTTCGGGCACATTCGATGACAGCTGATTTTCCGGGTCATTTCGTCAGGCTTTCACTCAGAAATGCCGGGGATCGGCAATTCGATGGCGCATACTTGCCCGCACACGCCACCTTTTAACAGGGATGTTTTTTCAATTATCTGAAAAGAGAGGAAAAATCTACCGCAAAGCCGCGTAGGCGGCCCTGCGGCAGTCAAGCTTTTGCGAGTACCCTGAATCAGACGCGGCTGACGAATTCATCGGCCGGGCGGCGCACCTTCTTTAGGTTCACCAGCCAGTCGCCTTCCGGCTGGCGATAACCGAGCGGCAGGATGGTGACGGAGCGCAGGCCCTTTTCGCGCAGGCGGAGGATTTCATCGAGCTTTGCCGGGTCGAAACCTTCCATCGGAGTGGAATCCACGCCCTCGAAAGCGGCCTGCGCCACGGCCATGCCGAAGCCGATATAGGCCTGACGGGCGGCGTGTTCGAAATTCACATGCTGCTCGCGTTGCGGATAGGTGGAAAGCAGCATCTGGCGATAGGCTTCCCAGCCCTCATTCTTGATGCCGCGTTCTTCGTTGACCAGATCGAACATGTGGTTGATCCGCTCTTCGGTGTAATTGTCCCATGCCGCAAAGACCAGCAGATGCGAACCGTCGGTCACCTGCGCCTGGTTCCAGGCGATCTCGCGGATCTTGGCGCGCACTTCAGGATCGGTAACGACGATCACCTCGAAGGGCTGAAGGCCGCTGGAGGTGGGCGCAAGCCGCGCCGCCTCGACAATGCGCTCGACCTTGTCTTCCGACACGGCCTTGGAAGGATCCATTTTCTTGGTGGCGTAACGCCAGTTGAGTTTTTCGATAAGCATCTTCGTTTTCCCTGGGAGGACCATCCCGCCCTGCCCCTTGGACGCCAGAACGGGTGCTACGCTTTCGTAGCCCGTCTGACATAGGAGGCAGGATGGCGGGCGCAAGCAGGCACCGCGGGGTAACCGATAAAAAAGTTTGGAAAACTGATAATAAGGTGGGAGAACTTTATTGCGACGGGCGCTGACACGTCGCCTGCTACCGGATGCGGCGCGTAAAGTTCATGCACGGCCGTCCCCCAACCCTCATTCCTGTGCTTGTCACAGGAACCCAGCTGACACGCGTCTGCGTGGCGGAAAGACTCTTTTCAGCCCAAGGACTTGGGCTGGCTGGATCCCTGTGACGAGCACAGGGATGAGGGAGGTGACCGTTACGGCTTCACCAGACCATGGTTCCCCTTCGGAAAGCCCGAAGCCAGCGCACTATACCATTTGCCGCTGTTCTTCAGCGTCCGCACCTGCGTGTCGTAATCCACATGCACGAGACCGAAGCGCATGCGGTAACCCTCGGCCCATTCGAAATTATCCATCAGGCTCCAGGCGAAATAACCGCGCATCGGATAACCGTCGCGGATGAGATCGGCGACGATACCGAGATGTTCGGCGTAATAGTCGAGACGCGGCTGGTCATCCACCTCGCCGTTTTCGACGCCCATATTATAGCAGGCGCCGTTTTCGGTGATGTAGCAATCCGGCAGGTCGTAACGCTTGTAGAGCGTCTCCACCAGCGACTGGAGCGCCGGGGCATAGACCTCCCAGCCGATATCGGTCTTCACGTCGCTGACGGCCGGAGCCGGTATCGTGGCAGGGAATTCCGCGCCCGGTGTCGCATCGTCGGCAACGCGCATCGGCGTGTAATAATTCAGGCCCCACCAGTCTAGCTTCTGGCTGATGATGGAAAGGTCTTCAGCCTCCACCACCGGCATGCGGCTTCCCAGCGCCTCCATCATCTCAGCCGGATATTCGCCCTTGAAGACCGGATCGAAAAACGCGCCGTTGTGGAACTGGAAGGCTCGTTCGGCGGCCTTGAGGTCAGCGTCGCTATCGGAAGCCGGGATGACGGAATGGGCGTTCAGCACCAGCCCCACGGGCACTTTCGGCGCGACATGGCGAGAGGCTTCCACGCCGAAACCATGGGCGAGATTGATGTGATGCATGGCGGCAAGGGCTGCCTCCATGTTGCGCTCGCCCGGCGCATGAATGCCATAGAGATGGCTGAGCCACACCGCGCACCAGGGTTCGTTGAAGGTCGCCACCGCATCCAGCCGGTCGCCCAGACGAGCCATCACGGTCTTGGCGTATCGCTGGAAAGCGTGCGCGGTGGAGCGCGAGGCCCAGCCGCCATCGCCCATCAGCGTCAGCGGCAGGTCCCAATGGTAAAGCGTCGCATAGGACTTGATGCCGCGTGCCTTGCAGCCATCGACGAGGCGGTCGTAAAAATCCAGCCCCTTCTCGTTGATCGGCCCGAAACCATCCGGAATGATGCGCGGCCAGGCGATGGAGAAACGATAGGCCTCGACACCCATGTCCTTGATGAGATCGAGATCCTGCTCCCAGCGATTATAATGATCGCAGGCAATATCGCCATTGTGACGCTCGAAGACGTGGCCCGGCATATTGCAGAAGGCGTCCCAGATGGAGGGCTTGCGGCCATCTGCCTTCGTGGAGCCTTCGATCTGGAAAGAGGCGGTCGCGACGCCGAACAGGAAATCGCCGGGGAAACGGGCGGCTAGCGTTTTTGGATCGGTCATCTGCGAGGCCCTTCTCTGTCCATCGAGCGTGAAAAGATCAGCAGGGGTTTAGACCATGTCGGCCGGCAGGTACAGTCGTGGGCGGCAGGAATCTACAACGTTTCAGGATGTGGAGTTAACAAGTCCAAAGCGCTTTGCATGCGGGAGTGCCGCCGCAGCGGTTTGCCGGCGGCGCAAGGCATCGACCCGGCGAATGCGGGTGGGAGATGGGAGGTGGAGGAAGTCGTTGCATTCACCGGGCCGCATCATCAGGGCCGCCAGGGCAGCCCATCGGTCACAGCCTTTTCACGACACCTATCGGATCCGTCCTTCCCGCCTCTGGCCCGGCGGAATGCCTTTCCGAAACACGGTTTGCCAGAACCATGCTTGTCGATGCCGGCCTCCGGTTCGCGAAAGGCGCCGCGCGTATCGCCCTTCCGTTCCGGTTGCGGGAGGAATGATGCCGCGGAAATGGCGGGTGGGGATGGAAGGGGAAGGATTTTTCGGGAAGTGACTGAAAAGGAAGGAGGCTTGGCGCAGAGTTTTCCGCATCTTTTGGAACAGAACGGAGAGCAAGCCCCCTCATCCGGCCCTTCGGGCCACCTTCTCCCCGGCGGGGAGAAGAAATATGCCGTGCCCTCAGCGTGGCAAGGAGTGTGGAGCTTGTTCTTCTCCCCGCCGGGGAGAAGTGCCGGAGCGAAGCGAGGCGATGAGGGGGCGACGCTGCCGCCGCCCCCTCCAGCGCGTCAAACGTAACGATTGACCACGTTTTCGAGATATTCCTGACGACCGGACTTCGGCTCAGGATTGATATCCTCACGCTCCACCAGGGCGGCGATCTCTTCCAGCTTCAGCTCGCCGCGCAGCATCTTCTGGGCTTCAGCCGAATCCCATTTGGCGTAACGCTCCGCAAGCGGCTTCGACAGCGCGCCGTCCTCGATCATCTTCGCCGCCGCCTTCAGGCCGCGGGCGCAGCAATCCATGCCGCCGATATGGCCGATCAGCAGGTCCTGCGGATCGAGCGACTGACGACGCAGCTTGGAATCGAAGTTGGTGCCGCCGTTCTTGAAACCGCCACCGGCCAGAACATGGTAATAAGCGAGCGCCATTTCCGGCACGTTGTTGGGGAACTGGTCGGTATCCCAGCCGGACTGGTAGTCGTTGCGGTTCATGTCGATGGAGCCGAAAATGCCGAAGGCATTGGCCATCGCCAGTTCATGCTCGAAGGAATGGCCGGCGAGAATGGCATGGCCCTGCTCGATATTGACCTTCACTTCCTTTTCCAGACCGTTCTTCTGCAGGAAGGCGTAAACGGTGGCGACGTCGTAGTCATACTGGTGCTTGGTCGGCTCCTGCGGCTTCGGCTCGATCAGGATCGTGCCTTCGAAGCCGATCTTGTATTTATACTCCACCACCAGATTGAGGAAGCGGCCGAGCTGGTCGAGTTCACGCGGCAGATCGGTGTTGAGCAGGGTCTCGTAACCTTCGCGGCCGCCCCACAGAACATAGTTCGCGCCGCCGAGCTTCTTGGTGGCGTCCATGCAGGTCTTCACGGTCGCGGCGGAGAAGGCGAAGACGTCAGGATCCGGATTGGTCGCGGCACCCGACATGAAGCGGCGGTTGGAGAAGAGGTTCGCCGTGCCCCACAGAAGCTTCACGCCGGTATCGGCCTGCTTTTGGGCAAAATAATCAACGATCTCGTTGAGGTTCTTGGTATTCTCCGCAAAGTTCCGGCCCTCCGGGCGCACATCGGCGTCGTGGAAGCAGTAGAACGGCGAACCGAGCAGCGAGAAGAATTCGAAAGCCACATCCGCCTTCAGTTTCGCCGCCTGCATCGTATCTTCGAACCATGGGCGCAGGAATGTCTGACCGCCGAAGGGGTCGCCGCCCGGCCAGGTGAAGGTGTGCCAATAGGCCACCGCAAAACGCAGGTGATCTTCCATGCGCTTGCCGGCGACGATCTCATCGGGGTTGTAATGACGGAAGGCCAGCGGGTTGGTGCTGTCGGGGCCTTCATATTTGATCTTGGCAATATCGCCGAAGAAACCTGTGCTCATGGTGATCCTCCTCTTGGGGTGGGTTTAGATGGTGTTCTGAAATTTCAGGGTCGGCGTTTGCCGCTCACCCCCCTCTGTCCTGCCGGACATCTCCCCCTCAAGGGGGGAGATCGACTCGCGGTTAGGTCTCGTCCTCATGCAAGGCTGAGGGTGGAGCGAGGGTTAGCGCCCTGCCGATCTCCCCCCTTGAGGGGGAGATGCCCGGCAGGGCAGAGGGGGGTGAAGCCGCACACACCGTGTCTCAATGCGAAAGCGCCCGAATAGCCGGATAAAGCGCATGATAGCGCCGGTAAGCCTCCTCATAGGCGCCGGCCAGCGCCGCCACCGGCTCGATGGTCCGCGCCGTTTCCGGCTGCGAGCAGACCGCCACCGGATCGGCCCCGGTCGCGGCGATGAGGCCGAGGCGGGCCGCACCGAAGGCGGCGCCGAAATCGCCCTCGGCCGGAATATCGACGGGCACGCCGAGCGAGGTGGCGATGGAGGCCAGCCAATAGGCCGAGCGCGAGCCGCCGCCGATGGCGGTGACGCGGGAAATCGAGGTGCCGGCCGACTTCAGCGCTTCGAGATTGTCCCTGATGGCAAAGGTGACACCTTCCAGCACCGCCTGGGTCAGCGCCTTGCGGTCGCTTTCATGCGAAAGGCCGATGAAGGAGCCGCGAATGGCGGCGTCGTTGTGCGGGGTGCGCTCGCCAGAGAGATAGGGCGCGAAGGTGACACCGGTTGGTGCAAGCAGCGTTTCGCCCAGCTCGCCGGTCAGATCGGCGGCGGATTGGCCGGTGAGGCGCGAATACCAGTTCAGCGCATCGGTGGCGGAGAGGATGACGCCCATCTGGTGCCAGGTATTGGGCAGCGCATGGCAAAAGGCGTGCACGGCGCTTTCCGGCTTCGGCAGATAGGACGCATTGGCAGCGAAAAGCACGCCCGATGTGCCGAGCGACACGAAAGCATGGCCTTCCTTGACAGTGCCCATGCCGCAGGCGGAAGCGGCGTTATCACCCGCACCGCCAGCCACCACGGCGCGGCCGGAAATGCCCCATTCGGAGCCAAGTTCGGCGCGCAGCACGCCCGCCTCATCCGTGCCTTCCACCAGCGACGGCATGTGTTTTTCATCCAGCCCGGTGGCGGCGAGCAGCTCGGAAGACCATTTGCGCGCGCCGGTATCGAGCCAGGAGGTACCGGCGGAATCGGACATCTCGGAGATATATTCGCCGGTCAGCCACAGACGCAGATAGTCCTTCGGCAGCAATACCTTGGCGACTTTCGCGAAGATATCGGGTTCATTCTTCGCCACCCAGGCAAGCTTCGGCGCGGTGAAGCCGGGGAAAACGATATTGCCTGTTATCTTGCGGAAACGCGGATCGGCGTCCAGTGCGGCGGCCTCGGCATGGGAGCGCGTGTCGTTCCACAGGATGCAGGGACGCAGCACCTTGCCATCGGCATCAACAAGTGTTGCACCATGCATCTGGCCGGAAAGGCCGATGCCTTTCACGGCGGCAAGCTCCTTCGGAAACTTCTGCTTCAGGCCGGCAACGGCGGTTTTGGTGGCGGCAATCCAGTCCGCCGGGTCCTGTTCGGACCAGCCATGATGCGGACGCGAAACGTCCAGCGAGCCATTGGCCGAGCCGATGATTTTCTGATCGCCGTCCATCAGCAGGGCTTTGACGCCGGATGTGCCAAGATCGAGACCGAGATACATGTATTTCTCCATTCCGGCGCGCCATGCGCCGCTTTCAGCGTTTTTTAAAAGTAGCCGCATTTCCGGACGGAAAACCGGCGGCCACTTTTCCTGGAAATGCTCTCATCAGGGAAGATTGTCCCTGAGGAATATGTCGATACGGATACGTTCCTGCGCGGCGATGACGGGCAGACCGTCGGCCCGCGCCTTCAAGACGCGGATGGCGCTGCGTACTTCGTGGCCGGCATCCTGGTTGAGCACGGCGTCCAGCAGCCCTTCCCGCAGCGCATTGGCGGTGTTTTCCGTCAGTTCATGGGCGATGACCGAAAGCGCTCTTTCGCCCTCGGCCGCGCCAAGCGCGCGGATGAGGCCGCGATTGCCCGCGCCGAGGCTGTAGATGCCGGAGAGCTCGGCATTGCCGAGCGCCTTGCGCACCAGCGTCTCGACGGTCAGCGGATCGTCCCTGCCCTCCAGCACCGGCAGTAGCCGCAATTGCGGAAATTCGGATTCGATGACGGCGCGAAATCCTTCCAGACGTTCGCGATGGTCGCGCACCAGCATGGAGCCGGCGACAACCGCGACATCGCCGCCGCGCCCGGAGAGAAAACGTCCCATCAGGCTCGCCGCCGTGCGCCCGGCCGCGACGTTGTCCACGCCGGCATAATGATCCCGCCGCGAACCGGAAAGATCGGACACCAGCGTCACCGTGGCGATGCCGTCTTCGGCCAGCCGGTCCGCGGCTTCCGCCACATCTTCGGAATCGGTGGCGACGAAGGCGACGCCCGAGGGCTTTTCCCGCCGCGCGACTTCCAGAGCCTCCGTCAGCGCGGAGGCATTGAAGGGCGGCACCTCGATGACGCGGATCGCCGTGCGCTCCAGATGCGCCCGTGCCGCTGCGGCCCGCACTTCGGCGCGCAACGTCGCCATGAAGGAATTGTCATTGCCCGGCAGGATGAAGACCAGCGAATAATTGCGGCCCTTGGCCAGATTGGCGGCCGCGATATCGCGCACATAACCAAGCTCGGCAATGGCCGCCTCCACCCGTGCCCGCGTTGCCGCATGCACGCCGGGGCGCATGTTCAGCACCCGGTCGATGGTGGCGAGACTGACGCCCGCCCGCTCGGCGATATCGTGAACTGTCGGCTTCATGGCTCCTCCCTCCCCTTGCATATCCAGCTTTGCAGTCGAGGTAAACTGAAAAATGATGTACGTACCTCATATTTCGCGGAAAGCGGTGTCGGGTTGGTGGCTCTTCGCGAAACGGTGCCGCGCGTTTCTTCTCCCCGAGGGGGAGAAGGTGGCCCGAAGGGTCGGATGAGGGGGCAAGCTCTCCGAATATCTCTACCCTCGCCCCCTCATCCCGCTGCCGCGGACTTCTCCCCGGCGGGGAGAAGAAATATGCCGCCCTCGCTCGCTCCATATTCAAAACAAAAAAGGGGCCGTCATTTCCGACGGCCCCAGCTCTGCGGTGGATGGGAGGGGATTCTTGTTAGTGCGCCGCGTCTGGCGGCGGCGCTGCCTTGGGTTTCTGGATCAGCACGGTCATGAAGATCAGGCTCGAGAACAACAGTGTCAGCGCGAAGAACACATCCGCGAAGGCCAATATCCATGCCTGCTGCGAGACCATGCCAACCAGTTTCTTGACGGCGACGGACGCGCCGTCCAGCCCGTAGGAATCGTAGTTGGCGCCGACACTGTTCAGCCATTCCAGCGCCTGCGGGTTGGAATAGCTCACATGTTCGGCCAGCCGCACATAATGGTCGTCCGTGCGCTGCGACAGCATGGTGTTGATGATGGCAAGACCGACCGCGCCGCCGAGGTTACGGGTAAGGTTGAACAGGCCGGACGCATTGCGGATGCGGGCCGGCGGCAGGGTGCCGAGCGCGATGTTGTTGATCGGCACCATGCACATCATCAGGCCGAAACCGCGCAGGATCTGCGGGATCAGCAGCTCGTAGAAATCCCAGTCGGTCGTCACATGCGTCATGATCCATGTGCCGCAGCCGAAGCTGATGAAGCCGATGGCCATCATCGCCCGCGGATCGAGCTTGGTGGAGACCTTGCCGGCAATCGGCGCGGTGAAGAACATGGCAAGACCGGAGACGAACATGGTCTCGCCGATCATCAGCGCATCGTAACCACGCACCCGGCCGAGATAGAGCGGGTAAAGATAGGTCAGCCCGTATAGCCCGATGCCCATGACGAAGGAGAAAAGCGAGCCGATGGAGAAGTTGCGGTCGGCGAAGGCGCGGATATCGACGACAGGGAATTCCACCTTGAAGGCGCGCCAGAAGAACACGACCGCGCCGATGACCATGGCGACCGTTCCCATGACGATATGCTCGTCGTTGAACCAGTCCTTGTTGTTGCCCTCTTCAAGCACATATTCCAGCGAGCCGAGGAAGACGGCCATGGAGATCAGCCCCCACCAGTCGAACTTCTTCCAGAGCGACTTTTCCGGCTTGTCGAAATCGATCAGGCTCCAGGTGAGGATGGTGACGATGATGCCGGGGATGATGTTGACGAGGAACAGCCAGTGCCAGGAAAAGGCATTGGAGAGATAACCGCCGACCGTCGGGCCGATGGTGGGCGCAAGCGTGGCGACGAGACCGATGATCGGTGACACGACCGAACGCTTCGAGGGCGGGAAGATCGTGAAGGCGGCGGCGAAGACGGAGGGGATCATGCCGCCGCCGATAAAGCCCTGGATCGCGCGGTAGACGATCATCTGGTCGATATTGGTGGCTGTGGCGCAGAGCGCGCTCGATATGGTGAAGCCGGCCGCGCAGGTGGCGAAGAGCACGCGCGTGGAGAGAATGCGCGCCAGCGTGCCCGACAGCGGTATCATGATGACTTCGGCGATCAGATAGGAGGTCTGCACCCAGGCGATCTCATCGGAACCCGCGCCGAGACCCGCCTGGATTTCCGCGAGCGACGCGGAGACAATCTGAATGTCGAGGATGGACATGAACATGCCGAAGACCATCGCGAAAAACGCGATGAGCCTGCGCCTGTCCATCGGGGGATCGGCGGGGATGGACGCCCCGCCCGTACCGACAACCGTAGCCGCCATGAATCTTGACCTCAACGGCGCATCAGCGATGCGCCTTACTTGGCTTCCGGGTTAACTTGCGCCGTTCTGGTGCCTTCCGGCGCCGTGCGGGTATCGACATCGACAACGACGCTGAGGCCGGCGCGCAGATTGTGCTTTGCAAGGTCTTCCCTAGAGAAGACGATACGAACCGGCACACGCTGGATGACCTTGGTGAAGTTGCCGGTCGCATTTTCCGGCGGCAGCATGGAGAAGACCGAGCCCGAGCCGGGCGAAATCGACTGCACCGTGCCCTCGATCGTCGCGTCGTCAAAGGCGTCGACATGCACGCGCACCTTCGAACCGGGCACGACGCGGGCAAGCTGCGTCTCCTTGAAATTGGCGTCGATATAAAGCTCGTTCATCGGCACCAGCGAAGCCAGACGCTTGCCGACAGACACCAGATCGCCGTTCTGAACCGCCAGATTGCCGATGACGCCGTCATAAGGCGCCTTCAGAACAGTGAAGGAAAGATCGCGGGCGGCCTTGTCGCGGGAAAGCTGCAGCGAACGGATCGTGCTTTCGGCTTCCTCGCGCTGGGCGCGCAGGAGTTCAACATTGGCCTTGGCCGAGGAGATGGCGGCATCGCCGGCCACGACATTCGCCTTGGCCTGATCGAGCGCGACCTGCGCATTGTCGGAAGCGGCAACCGTGCCGACATCCTTCGCCTGCAGCTCGCTGGCGCGCTTCTGGGTGATTTCGGCACCGCGAAGGGCGGCATCCAGCGCACCCTTCTGGGCGACGGCCTGCTCCAGCGAAGCTTCGCCGCCGACGATCTGCGCATCGATGCGCTTCAGTGACAGTTGCTCGGTGCGAATCTGGGCTTCGGCCTGATCGAGCGCGATGCGATAATCGCCGTCGTCCAGCGTCACCAGCGGATCGCCCGCCTTGACTTCCTGGTTCTCGACCACGTTCACCCTGGCGACATAGCCCGAAACCTTCGGTGCGATGACGGCGATATCGCCTTCTATATAGGCGTCGTCCGTCGACACCATGAAGCGGCCGTCGACCCACCAGTTGTAACCGTACCAGCCGGCGCCGGCGAGAAGGGCAACCGCGATGACCGGCAGAAGCTTCGAACGCTTCTTCTGCTTCGGCGCCGCAATGGTCTGGGGCTGCTGCGGCGGCGCGGCCTCGGCCGGCTTTGCTGGAGAGGTCTCGGCCTTGGCGGAGATATCCGCCTCTTCCGCATCGTTGACGGCGCGAACCGCGCTATTCTTCTGGGCCGACATGGGAGCTTACCGTGATAAATTGAAGAAAGTTTTTCGAACTGAACCGTTCGGTTCGATTGACATAATCTCTTTCCTGACACATATCAAGTGTTATCGAACCGATTGGTTCGACGTTCGGTTAATTTTTTTTACGCCATTGCGATGCTAAGAGACGGTAGCGATGGCAGGTGAAGACAGGGATATGGAGACGGAAACGGAAACGGGCTGTCCGGGCAATGCCGCCGGGCGTTTTGCGGCGGGTGAAGACCCGGCCAAGCGCGAGCAGATTCTGGCGGGCGCCTGGCGTGTGTTCAAGCGCAAGGGCTTCGATGCGGCCAGCATGAACGACATCACGCGTGAAGCCGGCGTTTCCAAGGGCACGATCTATGTCTATTTCTCCAACAAGGAAGATTTGTTCGTCGCCCTCGTCGACCACCATCGCAACGAATTCGCCACCTCCATGCGCCATATTCTCGAGGGCACCGAGGAGGTGCGCGAGGGGCTGGAACAGTTCGGCAAGGCCTTTGCCAACAAGATGATCTGTTCGGACATGATCCCTGCCATGCGTTCGGTGCTCGGCGTCATCGATCGCATGCCGAAACTGGCGCAGCGCTTTTTCCTTTCGGCTCCGAACAATGTGCGCACCGTGCTCCTGGACTTCATCGAACATCAGGTCGAGATCGGCCATCTGAAAGTGGACGATCCTGAGCTGGCCGCCCGGCAATATATCGAGCTTTCCACCGGCACCTTCTTCAAGCTGCGGCTGTTCGGCGAACTGGAAGGCCCGGTTCCCGACGAGGAACTGGACCGGGTTATCAGCAGCGCCATCAACGTATTCATGGCGGCTTACGGAACAGACAAGGCCTGAGATCATTCAGCAACGGCGTGAACGCCAATACGCGGCCTGCGCGAAATTTCGATGAAATCTTGCGCCCCGGAGCCATCAACTCCTTGTTTCTCGCGTATTGCGCTATAAATTCCACCCACCGAATGTTTCGGCTGGCCTTGTTGCTGAAAGGAAAACCTACCTGATGGAGTCCGTTCTCCCTCTTCTATCTGACCCCGCCGCCTGGGTGGCGCTCGTCACACTGATCGTCATGGAGGTCGTGCTCGGCATCGACAACCTGATCTTCATCTCCATCCTCACCAACAAGCTGCCGCCCGAACAGCGTGAAAAAGCCCGCAAGATCGGTATAGGCCTTGCGCTCGTCATGCGCCTCGGCCTGCTCGGCACCGTCGCATGGATCGTGCAGCTCACCACGCCGGTTTTCGAAGCCTTCGGCCACCCCTTCTCGTGGAAAGACATGATCCTCATAGCGGGTGGTCTCTTCCTGGTATGGAAGGCGACCAAGGAAATTCACCACAATGTCGACCCGGAAGATCACAAGGAAGACATGGTGGGTGGCCCGGCCGCGATGAATTTCGGCGCCGCCATCGGCCAGATCCTGTTGCTCGACCTTGTTTTCTCTGTAGACAGCATCATCACCGCCGTCGGCATGACGCCGCATCTGCCGATCATGATCGTCGCCGTCGTCGTTGCCGTCACCGTCATGCTGCTCGCCGCAACGCCGCTCGCCAACTTCATCGAGCGCAACCCCACCATCGTCATGCTGGCGCTCGCCTTCCTGATGATGATTGGCACGACGCTGATCGCCGAAGGCATGGGCTTCCATGTTCCGAAGGGCTACGTCTATGCCGCCATGGCGTTCTCGGCGCTGGTGGAACTGCTCAACATGCTGGCCCGCAATGCGAGGCAGCGCAAAAAGGCGGAGGCGGCAGGCGATACGCACTAACGGCATCTCGCCACCGTCATTCCGGCCTTGAGCCGGAATCCAGCCAGCCCAAGTCATTGGGCTGAAAGGACTCTTCTCGCCGCGCAGACGCGCGGCGGCTGGATACCGGATCAAGTCCGGTATGACGGAAATAATTTCGCCTCTTGCCAAAAATAATGACCTTTGCGCATGCTTTTCTCATGCGCCAAGGTTACGTTTATATTCTTGCATCCAAAAGAAACGGGACGCTCTATACTGGCGTAACAAGCGACCTTTCTCACCGTTTATATGAATATCAGAACAACCTGACCCCCGGATTCACAACGCGTTATGGCGTTAAGACGCTTGTGTGGTTCTCGTCACGGACGCAATTGCGAGAGAAAAGACGATAAAAAACTGGCCGCGGGCATGGAAGATCAAGTTGATTGAAGATCTCAATCCAGCCTGGGACGACATTGCCCATTTTCTTCTCTGACGATGCCTCCGCTCCGTCATGCCGGCTCACGGCCGGTATGACGAAGAGATAGGAATGACATCCAGCCCGGAACCGCTTCACCCCGGCTTGCGTTCTTCGATATCCTCATCGATAGAGTCATTCCCGCCGACTCTCCTTCGAAAGCATAAGCCAGCATGACGACAGACCAGATTCTCGCCTTCACCGTCATCGCCGGCATGATGGTCGCGTTCATCTGGGACAGGCTGCGTTACGATGTCGTCGCCTGCAGTGCGCTGCTTGTGGCCGTCGCGCTCGGCGTCGTGCCTTTCGAAAAAGCTTTTTCCGGTTTTTCGGACGATATCGTCATCATCGTCGGCAGCGCGCTGGTGGTCAGCTCGGCCGTGGCGAGGTCGGGCATCGTCGATATGACGATCAAGAAATATTTCCCCGAAATGCACTCCAAGAGCCTGCAGCTCGCCTTCCTGATGATCGTCGTCGCCGTCATGTCGGCCTTTATCAAGAATATCGGCGCGCTCGCCATCATGATGCCGGTCGCCTTCCAGTTCGCCCGCAAATCCGGCAGCCCGGTCTCCTATTATCTGATGCCCATGGCGTTTGCCGCCCTGCTCGGCGGGCTGATGACGCAGATCGGCACCTCGCCCAACATCGTCGTGTCGCGGCTGCGCGAGGAAATGACCGGGCAGAGTTTTTCGATGTTCGACTTCACGCCCGTCGGCGCGGGACTGACCGTCATCGGCATCATCTTCCTGACCTTCGGTTACCGGCTGCTGCCGGTGCGCAACCGCCAGCAGGCGTCGGTGGAGGATATTCTCGACCAGTCCGCCTATACCGCTGAAGCCACCCTGCCCGGCGACAGCACCCATGCGGAGAAGCCGCTGCGCGAATTGCTGAAACAGGCCGACGGCGATGTGATCGCCAGCACCATCCTGCGCGGGCCGCGGCGCATCTCCCCCTTCCCCGACGTGACGCTGAAGGCGGGTGACACGATTCTCCTCGAAGGCAGCCCGGAAGGGCTGGACCGCATCGTCTCGCAGGCGAAGCTTCTGCTTTCCGGCAAGCCGCTGATGGAAAACGGCCAAAAAACCGCAGATCTCATTTCCATGGAAGCGGTGATCAGCAATGAATCGGTTCTGAACGGCATTTCGGCGCGTGAACTCGCGCTGTCCTATACGCGTGGCGTCAATCTGATCGCCGTCAGCCGGCGCGGCCAACGCGTCAGCCAGCGGCTCTCCGAGCTGACATTGCAGGCGGGCGACGTCATTCTTTTGCAGGGCAGCCGCAAGAACCTGCCGCAGGTATTGCAGGAATTTTCGCTCTTGCCGCTGGCGCAGCGGGAAATCCTGCTGGGCGTGCAGCGCCGCGCGCTTCTGCCCGTCATCGTGCTCGCCGCCGCCATGATCGCCGCCGGCAGCGGGCTGGTGCCGGTCTCCGTCGCCTTTTTCGCCGCTGCCTTCATGATGATCGTGGTCGGCGCCATCCCGCTCACCGAGGTCTATAAATCCATCGACGGGCCGATCCTCGTCATGCTCGCCGCCCTTATTCCCGTCAGCGACTCGCTCCGCACCAGCGGGGCGAGCGAACTGATCGCCGCCTGGCTCGGTCATGCCGCGCAGGGATTGCCGCCCTTTGCGGCGCTTGGCATGATCCTGCTCACCGCCATGGCAGTGACGCCCTTTCTCAACAATGCCGCCACCGTGCTGGTCATGGCCCCCATCGCCGCCGGTTTCGCCACCACACTCGGTTTCCGGCCGGAGGCCTTTCTGATGGCGGTGGCTATCGGCGCCGGCTGCGATTTCCTCACACCCATCGGCCACCAGTGCAATACGCTGGTCATGGGCCCCGGCGGTTATCGCTTCAGCGACTATCCGCGCCTTGGCCTGCCGCTGTCGATCATGATCGTCATCGCCAGCATTCCCATGCTGCTTTACGTCTGGCCAGTGAACTAGGGCTCTCAGCTGGGACGCTGAACCAGCGCGGGCTTCGTATTTCCTTGACGCCTGCGGTAGAATATGGCCTAAGCCGAAGCCGAACGGGAATGTGCAAAAGGCGCTTTCATTGCGTCTTCCAACATGATTTCCTGCCGCATCCAAACGAAAACATCGTGACAGACGGGTGAACCGCCCCGATGTCACTGCCACGTCACGACGAGTGAATTTCATGACCACTTCCGGCGTTCGCGTCCGCATCGCACCTTCCCCCACCGGCGAGCCGCATGTCGGCACCGCCTATATCGCGCTGTTCAACTATCTCTTCGCCAAGAAACATGGCGGCGAGTTCATCCTGCGCATCGAGGATACCGACGCCACCCGCTCGACCCTCGAATATGAGCAGAAGGTGCTGGAAGCGCTGCGCTGGACCGGGCTGACCTGGTCGGAAGGCCCGGATGTCGGCGGCCCCTACGGTCCCTACCGCCAGTCCGAGCGCAAGGCCATGTACTGGCCCTATGCCGAAGAGCTGCTGGAAAAAGGCCATGCCTTCCGCTGTTTCTGCACGCCCGAGCGGCTGGAAGAAATGCGCGAAGCCCAGCGCGCCGCCGGCAAGCCGCCGAAATATGATGGCCATTGCCTCAACCTGAAGGCCGAGGAAGTGACCGCGCGCGTTGCCGCCGGTGAAGCCAACGTCGTGCGCATGAAAATCCCGGCCGAAGGCTCGTGCGATTTCCATGACGGCGTTTATGGCGATGTCTCGATCCCGTGGGATTCGGTCGATATGCAGGTGCTGATCAAGGCCGACGGCATGCCGACCTATCACATGGCCAACGTCATCGACGACCATCTAATGAAGATCACCCATGTGGCGCGCGGCGAAGAATGGCTGGCCTCTGTGCCCAAGCACATTCTGCTTTACCGTTATTTCGGCTGGGACCAGCCCAAGTTCATGCATCTTTCGCTGATGCGCAACGCCGACAAGTCCAAGCTTTCCAAGCGCAAGAACCCGACCTCGATCTCCTATTATTCCGCGCTCGGTTACCTGCCGGAAGCGCTGATGAACTTCCTTGGCCTGTTCTTCATCCAGATCGCCGAAGGCGAAGAACTTCTGACCATGGACGAGCTGGCGGCGAAGTTCGACCCGGAAGCGCTTTCCAAGGCCGGCGCCATCTTCGACATTCAGAAGCTGGACTGGCTGAACGGCCGCTGGCTGCGCGAAAAGCTTTCGCCGGAAGAGTTCATTGCCCGCACACTGGAATGGGCGATGGAGAATTCCCGCCTGACTGAGGGCCTGAAGCTTGCGCAGAGCCGCGTTTCCAAACTCGGCGAGCTGCCGAACCTTGCCGGCTTCCTGCTCGCAAGCGATGCTGGCCTCACACCCGCTTCCTTTGCCGGTCTGAAGAGCAAGCCGGAGGAAATCCACGAAATCCTCACCACGGTTGCAGCAGACCTCGAAAAGATGCCGGACTGGAATGTGGAAGCGATCGAGGCCGAACTGCGCGATGTGGCCGAACGCACCGGCAAGAAGCTGCGCGTCGTCACGCCGCCGCTGTTTGTGGCCATGTCCGGTTCCTCGCGCTCGCTGCCGCTGTTTGATAGCATGGCGCTGCTTGGCCGCTCCGTGGTGCGTCAGCGCCTGAAGGCTGCGATTGCCGTTGTGGCCACGATGGTGGGCAGCGGAAGCTGATAGTTATGTGCTGGCGGTGACGGCAGCATTCTGAATATACCCCTCTGCTCGGGGTACCCCCTCTGCCCTGCCGGGCATCTCCCCCTCAAGGGGGGAGATCAGGTGCCGCACCCGCTCGTTCCATGGGCAAGGTGCCCGCCGCTTGTCGATCTCCCCCCTTGAGGGGGAGATGCCCGGCAGGGCAGAGGGGGGTAAGCCCCGAGCGCAAAGGGTAATTGCAACGAACAAGCCCTCTGAAAGCGAATACGATGAACGACAAGACGACCGAAACCACCGCCCTCTCCTCCGACGCCACCGAAGTGCGCCGCCAGAAACTTGCGCTGCTGCGCGAGCAGATCGGCGATGTCTATCCGGCGCATTTCCACCGCACGCTGACCAATGCCGAGCTCGCGGAAAAATATGCCGATATCGAAGCCGACGTCGAAACCGGCGATACGGTGACGGTGGCGGGTCGCGTTTATTCCTCGCGCAATTCCGGCATGTTCATGGACATCCATGACGCCTCGGGCAAGGTGCAGATCTTCTCCCACAAGGATACGACGCCGGAAGCGGCGCGCAACCTTTTGCCGATGATCGATATCGGCGACATCATCGGCGTGACCGGCAAGGTGCGCCGCACCAAGCGCGGCGAGCTGACGATCAACGCCGAAGAAATCACCATGCTGACGAAGTCGCTGCTGCCGATGCCGGAAAAGTGGCACGGCGTCTCCGACATCGAGCTGCGTTACCGCAAGCGCCACCTCGACATTCTCTCCAACGAGGAATCCAAGCTGCGCTTCCTGCAGCGCTCGAAGATCCTCTCCGGCATTCGCCGTTTCATGGAGGCCGAAGGCTTCCTCGAAGTGGAAACACCGATGCTGCAGACCATCTATGGCGGCGCGACGGCCGATCCGTTCAAGACCTTCCACAATACGCTGAAGATGGACATGTATCTGCGCATCGCGCCGGAACTGTTCCTGAAGCGCACGCTGGTTTCGGGCCTCACCGACAAGGTGTTCGAAATCAACCGCAACTTCCGCAACGAAGGCGTTTCCACAAGGCACAATCCTGAATTCACCATGATGGAGTGCTATTGGGCCTATGCCGACTACGAAGACATCATGGGTCTCGTGGAGCGGCTGTTCGAGACGCTGGCGATTGCCCTGCACGGCACAACCGAAGTGGAATTCCAGGGCCAGACGATTTCCTTCAAGGGACCGTTCAAGCGCGTGCCGATGCCTGAGGCGGTGAAGGAAGCAACCGGTATCGATTTCCTTGGCCTCAAGACCGACGAAGAAGCCCGAGCCGCCGCCAAGGCTGCCGGTTTTGCCGTCGAAAAGGACTGGACCTGGGGCGAATGCCTTGCCTTCATCTTCGAAGAAAAGGTGGAAGGCACGCTGATCCAGCCGAGCCACGTCACGCATTTCCCGAAGGACATCTCGCCCTTCGCCAAGGAAGTGCCGGGCGAACCGCGCCTCGTCGAGCGTTTCGAAAGCTATTGCAACGCCTGGGAAGTGGGCAATGCCTTCTCCGAACTCAACGACCCGGAAGAACAGCGCCGCCGCATGGTGGAGCAGCTGGAACAGGCGCACGCCCGCGGCGAAAAGGACAAGCAGCTGGACGACGAGTTCCTCGACGCCATCGACCAGGGCATGCCGCCCGCCGGCGGCCTCGGCATCGGCGTCGACCGCCTGATCATGCTGCTCACCAATGCTCCGTCGATCCGCGACGTCATCCTCTTCCCGGCCCGCCGCAACAAGGCGGACTGATCGGACGAAACCCGGGGCGGCCTCACGGCCGCCTTCCGCGCCCCGATTTTCTCGCTGGTGGCGAAGGGCGTATTTTCTTGACGTCGGGGAGTGTGGCGAGGTTTCGCCCGTTTGTCTGCCGGTTTTCCTCTCCAGAGATAGACGCCCGCAAGTAATCATCCGGCTTTCAGCGAACGGATCGTGCAAGTTTATTTAACTTTTAGTAGAATATACTGGCGACCTCACCTCAACTTGTGATACCCATTCTCCATCATTCGCATTGTGTTTGACGGCTTTCGATCAGGAGCCGCCGGGGGGGAAATACGCATGCCCGAGAATGAGCTTCCCAAATACCAGCCCGATATGTTTGCCGCACCTGAAAAGGAATGCGACGTGGTGATGAAAGGCGGCATCACCTCCGGCGTCGTTTATCCCTATGCGGTTCTGGAACTGGCGCGCCGGTATCGCTTCCGCTCGATAGGCGGCACATCGGCGGGGGCGATTGCCGCCGCCTTTGCGGCGGCGGCGGAATATTCCCGCACGGTCAGAAACGATCCGAATGGCTTCACCCGCCTGCAGGCTCATTGCGACACGATACCCACCATTCTGGACAGGCTTTTCCAGCCCCAGCGCCGTTTTCGCCCGCTGATGCGTTACCTGCTGTGGGCGCAGGCCGGCGGCTGGCCGGGCAAGGTCCTAGGCTTGCTCCTTGCTTTTCCGCTGGCAGCCATAGTTGGCATTGTCATCGGCGCCGGCGCCTTGTGGGTTCTGGGCGGCGGTTGGGCCGGGTCGGTTCTCGGGGGATTGGTGGGAATGCTGGCCGGCATCCTCGGCCAGATCCTGTGGCTGGTTTTCTACCGGTTGCCAAGAGACGGCTTCGGTTTCTGCTCGGGACTGACGGTTTCCGATGCCGAGGTTCCGGGCCTGACGGAATGGCTTCATGCATCGATCCAGGACATCGCTTTCGGCAGCGACGCAGCAACCGCGCCACCGCTGACCTTCGGCGATCTCATCGGCGCGGAGCCGGAGAAGCCGGTCATCAACCTCAAGATGGTGACGACGAACCTGTCGATGCGGCGGCCGCACACGCTTCCGACCACCAGTCTCATGGTGGCTTACGATCCGACGGAATGGAGCCAGCTCTTTCCCGCGGCCGTGATGAACTGGCTCAAGCAGATCGCAACACCGGGCGGCCCCTTTCCCGAACTCAAGGCTTTTCCGGAGCCCGCCCAGTTGCCGGTCATCATCGCAACGCGCATGAGCCTGAGCTTCCCGGTGCTGTTCAAGGCCATTCCGGCCTATACCAATGATCGCGGCACGCTGGATATCGTGCAGCGTCTCGGCGGCAAAGCGCGGCCCGTCATGAAGGCGAAAATCTGGTTCTCCGATGGCGGCATCAGCAGCAACTTCCCCATTCATCTTTTCGATGCCCTGCTTCCGTCGCGTCCCACTTTCGCGCTTAGCCTCGATGAATTGCCGAAATCCATCGCCAGCAGCGGTAAGCGCGTCACGATCCCGCAGGCGGCCGGCGAAGGGATCGGCGTGCCCGTTCACAAGATGGAAAAAATGAGCGGCTTTCTCGGCAGCATCCTCAGCTCGGCGAAGGACTGGCAGGATCAGTCGCTCGCCACCATGCCGGGCCAAAGAGAACGCATCGCCCGCGTTTTCCTCAACGAGGAGGAAGGCGGGCTGAACCTCACCATGCCGCCGGAACGCTCTGCGAAGCTGATGAGCTACGGCCTCGAGGTCGGGTCGCTCTTCGCCAATGGCGCGCTGGATTTCGACGAGCATCGCTGGCGACGGACGCTCGTTGCCTATGATCGGCTGGAAGACACGGTGTTTGCGACTGAGCGGCTGTGGAACGAAGGCAAATATCAAGACTGGCTGACGGGCTATATCGACGAGATCGAGAGCTACGAAGCCGTGACAAAGGGCGATAGGGAAAAGCTGATCGCCCGCATTGCCGCCTTTGCCGCCCTGTCGCAGAGTTTCTCTCCGGCAATCGTCAACAAACGGAAGAAATTTCCAAATCCGGCTGGCCGACTTCGGATCGGGCCGGATATCTGACACGTCAGATGCGAGCCACGGAAGGGTTCGGGGAGAAACCGCCCTCGCCCGCTTAGTGGCTCGCGGCCTTTTTCTCCGCACCGGGTTCTTCCGCCGGCGCATTTTCGGCAGCCGGCTTTTCTTCCGCCGCCTGTGCAGTCGTCGAGCCTTTGCCGAAGATCAGCGATTTCAGATAGGACAGGCTGAAGATGCTGCCGCCATCGGCTTCCGGCGTCGAGGTCAGAAGTTCGTCGGCAGCCGGTTCGCCATGCGCTTCGGGAGACGGGGTTTCGCCATGGGCAGCCCCGCCTTCGTTGGCTTCCGCCGGCGCGCCGCCATGGCCGCCCGCGCCGTCATCTTTGGTTTCGCCGTGTCCCGTCGCAGTTTCCGCGGGTTTTCCTTCATGGCCTTCGGAACCGGCATCCAGAGCCGGGGTCGCACAATCGGCCGAATCGCTGAGGCCTGCCGCCAGCGCCTCGGCATCTTCCAGCGGCAGATCGATACGCAAGCCGTAAAACTGGCCGCTGGCATTGGCGGCGCCATCGTAATAAAAGGCCGAATAACGATGGGCATCCGCGCCTTCGGGAATTTTTGCCGGATCGGGAATGAAAACCACCTGTGCGGCAATGGCACGGCCACGCATTTCCGAGCGCAGCTGCGGACCGTTCTTGTCGAGCACGGAGACCTGAACCAGATCGGGTTTCTGCTTGTCGTAAACCGCCCTTGCGACACGAAGCGCAGTCTTCAGCCGCTCTGTGCCGTCACCGCCCTGGGTACGAATGAATTTGCGGACCCAAAGGGAACCGTTCTTGCGGATATTGACCGTCTGGACCGCGTCGCAGGAAAGCCCGTTAGTGGAGGCATAGGATGGGCCGAGCAGCCGCTCGCTGCCGATAAATACGGCAGCAGAGCCGGTCGCACCCGCCAAAAGCAGGATCCCGCCTCCAATCATAACGAGCTTGCGCGAAAACCGCATTCGTCCGAATACAGCTTTCACCCGCAACATCCTGACATCAAGTACCCCGTCTTACGCCCTCACCCCAAAACGTGGCTCGAAGGATGAGGAACACACGCGGGACAAGCTCCGGACCACGCTGTCCGAGCCTTGCGATAGTGCCGCTTTCTCATTGAAAAAAGTTTAATCCCGCCGGTGCAACACCGGCAAAAACGCACCATTTTCGGACATTTGCGAAATGCACTAATTTGCGAATGATTTGCAATAGCGTTGACAAGCGTGATTTTATAACAGATGGTATTGCGAATTAATCGCAACAAAATCTGGTGAGCCCCGTGAACGTCCATAAAATCCGCCACGCGATTTTCGCTTTTTCGCTTTTTCTGCCCGGCGCTGCCCTTGCTCAGGAAAAGCCGACTGTCGTGACGACCTTCACCATCATCGCCGACATGGCGCGCAATGTGGCGGGCGATGCGGCCGAGGTGGAAAGCATTACCAAGCCGGGCGCTGAAATTCACAACTACCAGCCAACGCCGCGCGATATTCTCAAAGCCCGCAAGGCCGATCTGGTGCTTCGCAATGGCCTCAATCTGGAATTGTGGTTTGAAAAGTTCCTGGCCAACCTTTCCGGCGTGCCGAGCGTGACGGTGAGCGACGGCGTGGAACCGATGGCCATCAGCGGCGGCGCCTATCAGGGAAAACCCAATCCCCACGCCTGGATGTCGCCCGATAACGCCTTGATCTACGTGGAAAATATCCGCAAGGGCCTGACCGAAATCGACCCTGCCCATGCCGATGTCTATGCCGCCAATGCCAAGGCCTATTCGGACAAGATCAGAGCCACCGTGCAGCCGATCCGCGACACGCTTTCCGTTCTGCCGGAAAACAAGCGCTGGTTGGTAACGAGCGAAGGCGCGTTTTCTTATCTCGCCCGCGATTTCGGCCTGAAGGAACTGTTCCTGTGGCCGGTCAATGCCGACAGCCAGGGCACACCGCAGCAGGTGCGCGGCGTGATCGACGCCATGCGCGCGCACAATATCCACGTCATCTTCAGCGAAAGCACGGTTTCCGCCGATCCCGCAGAGCAGGTGGCCAAGGAAACCGGCGCGGCCTATGGCGGCATCCTCTATGTGGACTCGCTGAGCGAGGCGGACGGCCCGGTTCCGACCTATCTGGACCTTTTGCGCGTGACCAGCGAAACCATTGCCAAGGGGCTGTCTTCATGAGAATGGGCAGTAAAAAATCAGGCGGCGGCCTGACGGTTCAAAATGCGACAGTGACTTATCGAAACGGCCACACCGCATTAAGAAATGCCAGCTTTTCCATCCCCCGCGGAACGATCACTGCACTTGTCGGCGTCAATGGCGCCGGCAAGTCCACGATTTTCAAAGCGATCATGGGTTTCGTGCCGCTGGCCGCCGGCTCCGTCTCTATTTTCGACCTGCCGGTGAAGGAAGCGCTCAGGAAAAACCTCGTCGCTTATGTGCCGCAGGCCGAGGAGGTGGACTGGAGCTTTCCGGTGCTGGTGGAGGATGTGGTGATGATGGGCCGTTACGGCCACATGAATTTCCTGCGCATTCCCTCGAAACGCGACCATCACATGGTCGAAGAGGCGCTGAAACGCGTCAATATGCTGGACTATCGCAAGCGCCAGATCGGCGAACTTTCCGGCGGGCAGAAGAAGCGGGTGTTTCTGGCCCGCGCGCTGGCGCAGGAGGGTCAGGTGATCCTGCTGGACGAGCCTTTCACCGGTGTCGATGTGACAACGGAAGAGCAGATCGTCGCGCTTTTGAAGGCGCTGCGCGATGAGGGCCGCGTCATGCTGGTCTCCACCCATAATCTCGGCAGCGTGCCGGAATTCTGTGACCGCGCCGTCTTCGTCAAGGGCACGGTGCTGGCATCGGGCAAGACGGCGGATACCTTCAACGAGGAGAACCTGCAAAAAGCCTTCGGCGGCAGCCTGCGCCACTTCGTGCTTGGCGGGGCAGACCTGCATAACGACGCCGACCCGCGCCGGGTGAAGGTTATCACCGATGACGAGCGGCCTTTCGTGATTTACGGCAAGAATGGCCAGAACGGACATGATCCGCAGGCTCCGAAAGAAAAAGTCGATGATAAACAGCCTTCTTGAGCCTTTCACCTATGGTTACATGTTGAACGCCATCTGGGTCAGCGCACTGGTGGGCGGCGTCTGCGGTTTTCTCTCGGCCTATCTGATGCTGAAGGGCTGGTCGCTGATCGGCGATGCGCTGTCCCATGCCATAGTTCCGGGTGTGGCGGGCGCCTATATGCTGGGCCTGCCCTTTTCGCTCGGCGCGTTCCTTTCCGGCGGGCTTGCGGCCGGTTCCATGCTGTTCCTGAACCAGAAGACACGACTGAAGGAAGACTCCATCATCGGGCTGATCTTCACCTCGTTTTTCGGGCTTGGCCTGTTCATGGTGTCGCTGTCGCCCACCTCGGTGAATATCCAGACCATCGTGCTCGGCAATATTCTGGCGATCACCGCCGAAGACACCATTCAGCTGGCGCTGATCGGCGGCATCAGCCTCATCGTGCTGGCGCTGAAATGGCGTGACTTCATGGTGGTGTTCTTCGATGAGAACCACGCCCGCACCGTGGGGCTGAAGCCGGAAGTGCTGAAGGTGATCTTCTTCACCCTGCTGGCCGCTTCCACGGTTGCCGCCCTCCAGACCGTTGGGGCCTTCCTCGTCGTCGCCATGGTGGTGACGCCGGGCGCCACCGCCTATCTGCTGACTGACCGTTTCGAGCGGCTGATCCTGATGAGCCTCATCATCGGCGCGGCCACCAGCTTCGTCGGCGCTTACCTCAGCTATTTCCTCGACGGTGCGACCGGCGGCGTCATCGTCGTGCTGCAGACCGCGATATTCCTTGCTGCCTTCTTTTTCGCGCCCAAGCACGGGCTTCTCGCTTCCCGCGCCAAGGCACGCAGGGCGCTGGAGGAGACGCCATGAGCGACTATCTCGAACTCGCCATCCTGCCGTTTCAGCTGCCCTTCATGCAATATGCCTTCGTCATCACCCTGATGATCGCGGTGCCGATGGCGATGCTCTCCTGTTTTCTGGTGTTGAAGGGCTGGTCGCTGATGGGGGATGCGGTTTCCCACGCCGTGCTGCCCGGTGTGGTGCTGGCCTATATCGTCAACATCCCGCTTTCCATCGGCGCCTTCATCGCCGGCATGATCTGCGCGCTCGGCACCGGTTTCATCAAGGAAAACAGCCGCATCAAGGAAGACACGGTGCTGGGCATCGTTTTTTCCGGCATGTTCGGGCTGGGGCTGGTGCTTTATGTGAAAGTGCAGAGCGATGTGCATCTCGACCACATCCTCTTCGGCGACATGCTGGGCATTGCGCCGTCGGACATGCTGGAGACGGGCCTGATCGCACTTTTCGCCACGCTGTTTCTCGGCATTCTCCGCAAGGATCTGCTGGTCAACGCCTTCGATGCGCAGCATGCGAAAGCCATCGGCCTGCCAGTGCGGGTGCTGCATTACGGTCTGCTGATGGTTCTGTCGCTCACCGTCGTCGGGGCGCTGAAGGCGGTGGGTATCATCCTCTCGGTCGCCATGCTGGTCGCGCCGGGCGCAATCGCCTTCCTGCTGACCCGGCGTTTTTCCGCCATGCTGCTGGTGGCCATTGCGGTGGCGATAACCTCATCGCTGGCAGGCATATGGCTGAGCTTCCTCATCGACAGCGCGCCGGCCCCCACTATCGTCATGTTCATGAGCCTTGCTTTCGTTGCCACCTTCATCCGCACCACCTTGAAGGCGAGGAAGATCGATGCGGCAGGGGAAACAGGCTTCTAGAGCATTTCCAGGAAAAGTGGACCCCGGTTTTCCGTCCGGAAATGCGCCAAAACAAGAGTTAGAGTGTTTTCGCTATTCGAAGAAAAGCGAAAACACTCTAAAATAACGATTTTTGCGGGCGTATGGAACATTTTCGCCTTTTGCGCGTCATTTTACCGAGCCTGTCGCGGGGCGGCGGGCTCGGGAAATTATGCAAAAGGGGAAGCGCCATGCTGAAGTGGGCTCTTATTTTCTTTGTTATCTCTTTAATCGCGGGCGTATTCGGCTTTACCGGCATTTCGGCAGCCGCGGCGGGCGTGGCCCGAATCCTGTTCTTCATCGCCGTGGTGATCTTCCTGGTCTTCCTCGTGCTTGCACTGATGGCCGGAAGCGCCGTCGTCTGAATGAAAAAAGGCGACCGGCTTTTACGCCGGTCGCCTCTCCTCTCTCCCTTAAAAAGATTCAGCCCGTCCAACCGCCGTCAATGACGTGAATCTGGCCGGTGGTGAAACCTGCCTCGTCCGACGCGAGATAGGTAACCAGCGCCGCGATTTCTTCCGGCGTGGCGATGCGGCCCATCGGCTGGCGGGCGATGAAATCGGCCAGCGCCTGTTCGTAATTGCCCGTGGCGCGCAGGCGGTCATGCAGGGACGGGCTATCGACCGTGCCGGGGCAGATGGCGTTGCAGCGAATGCCCTTGGTGACGAAATCGGCAGCAATCGCCTTAGTCAGACCCACCACGGCCGCCTTGGAGGCGGTATAGGCGAAACGGTTCGGCACGCCCTTCACACTGGAAGCGACGGAAGACATGTTGACGATTGCGCCCTTGCCCTTTTCCAGCATGCCGGGCAGGAAGGCGCGGCAGGTGCGATACATGGCCTTGGCGTTGAGATCGAAGGAGAAATCCCAGTCCTTCTCTTCGCAATCGAGAATGGTGCCGGAGTGAACGAAACCCGCGCAGTTGAACAGCACATCCGCATGGCCGATATCGGCGGCGAAATCCTTGACGCCATCGCCATCCAGCACGTTCAGA
This sequence comes from Agrobacterium sp. YIC 4121, assembly GCF_002008205.1. Classification (NCBI taxonomy): domain Bacteria; kingdom Pseudomonadati; phylum Pseudomonadota; class Alphaproteobacteria; order Hyphomicrobiales; family Rhizobiaceae; genus Agrobacterium; species Agrobacterium sp. YIC 4121. The sequence continues at coordinate 152,991 of NZ_MRDI01000017.1, forward strand.
ACCCGGGTTTCCGCACCCTTCAGCGTCGAAAGCGCCTGTTCATTGATATCGGTGGCGATGACGCGTGCACCGAGCGAGACGAACCGCTCTGCTGCCGCCCGGCCGATACCCTGACCGGCGGCGGTGATCACCACTGTCCGGCCGTTAAAATCCTGCACCATGAATAGCCTCCCGCTAAGGCCCGCCCGCCCTTCAGGCACCGGACCGCTGAATTTCGATGATCTCAAATATGGATCGACAATTCATATGTAAACGCGGTATTCATATGGCGTCAAGCAAACTTGCGTCGATGTCGGCTATCGGGCAACCATATTTTCAGGCTGCCCACCCGGCGACCGCGCAAAACACCATCGAGGCCAGATGACCGACGACGACAGCGAAAGATATCGCGCTCCCGCCCTCGACAAGGGTCTGGACATTCTCGAACTTCTGGCCCGTACCGATGGCGGGCTGACGCAGATCGAGATCGCCAAGTCTATCGGCAAAAGCCCGAACGAGCTTTATCGCATGCTGGACCGGCTGGTGCGCCGCGGCTATGTGCAGCGACTTGACGGAGACCGCTTCTCACTGACGCTGAAGATGTTCGGGCTGGCGCATTTCCACGCGCCGATCCGCCGGCTGGTTTCTTTCGCCGCACCGGTCATGCGCGATTTTTCGGCAAGCGCCGAGCAGGCCTGTCATCTGGCGGTTTATGATCGCGGCAGCGTCGTTGTCATCGCCCAGCAGGAATCGTCCACCTACTGGGCCATGTCCATGCGGGTCGGCGCGCAGATGAGCCTGTTCCACACCGGCTCCGGCCATGTGCTTCTGGCCTTCCAGACGGAAGCGCAGCGCCAGATCATGATAACTGAACAGGTGCGCGGCAGCGGCGAAACCGTGCCGCCGGACCTTGCCGGGCGGCTGGCGGAGGTGCGCAAAAACGGTTTCGAATCCATGGACAGCCTTCAGACCGCCGGCGTGCGCAATATTTCCGCCCCGGTGCTGACGCTGGACGGCACTGCGCTTGCCGTCATCACCTGCCCCTATATTACCCCGCTTGGCGGCAAGGCCCCGACACGCGAGGCCTGTGAAGCGCTGATCCGCGAGGCGGCAAAGCGGATTTCCGAAGTGGCGACGGGAAACGGAAATTCCTGAAACGCACAAAAAAACGCGACCGGCAGGGACCCGATCGCGTTTTGAGTGACTGGAGATTTATATCTCTTAAACGCAGGGGGAACGTGGATGGTTCCCCCTTTTTGTATCAGGCCGCAGCCAGCGTCAGTTCCTTGCGGACCATTTCGCGCAGCGTCACCAGATCCTTGGCGAAGAGGCGGATGCCTTCCGAGAGCTTCTCGGTGGCCATCGCATCTTCGTTGAGCGCCCAGCGGAATGCCTTCTCGTCGAGCGACTGCAGCGGCTCTGCCTTGACATTGTCGGGCGAAAGCTTGCGCTCCAGCTTGCCGCTGTCCTTGTCCAGCTCTTCCAGCAGCGCCGGGCTGATCGTCAGGCGGTCGCAACCGGCCAGCGCTTCGATTTCGCCGACATTGCGGAAGGAAGCGCCCATGACGACGGTGCTGATGCCATTGGCCTTGTAGTAATTGTAGATGCTGCGCACAGAAACGACGCCCGGATCGGTCTCGGCGGTGTAGGTCTCACCGGTGGACTTCTTGTACCAGTCGAGAATACGGCCAACGAAGGGCGAGATGAGGAAGACCTTGGCTTCGGCGCAGGCAATCGCCTGTGCCTGCGAGAACAGCAGGGTCAGGTTGCAGTCGATGCCTTCGGACTGGAGAACCTCGGCAGCCTTGATGCCTTCCCAGGTGGAGGCGAGCTTGATGAGGATACGTTCACGCTCGATGCCGCGCTCCTTATAGGCGGCAATGATGTGGCGCGCCTTGGTGATGGAGGCTTGCGTGTCGAAGGAAAGGTCGGCATCGACTTCGGTCGACACACGGCCGGGAACGAGGCCGGCAAGGGCTGCGCCCACGGAAATGGCAAGACGGTCGGCAACGGCGGCAACCACGGCGTCGGACTGGCCGCCCTGCTTCTTGCCCCATGCGACGGCTTCCTTCACCGCATCGGCAAAGGCCGGTGTGCCGAGCGCCTTCAGAACGATGGTCGGGTTGGTGGTGCAATCCACCGGCTTCAGGCGCGCAACCGCCTCGATATCGCCGGTATCGGCAACGACCGTGGTGATGGCGCGAAGTTGTTCGAGTTTGGATGTCATATCTGATGATCCTTCATGATCTCTTTAAAACTTGCTCTGCCGTCATTTCGTTCCCGCACCGGGGGTGCGCCCAAGGCCGAAATCGCGGTTTGTCCGGCTCCGACTATCGCAAGCGGCACGGTCGAAAGTCAAGACATTTGCGCATCGCAATTGACATAAGTTTCACGCCTGCGATACTCGGCCGCTCATAAAGAATGGCGGAAACCGTGGCGAAACTGAGAAGAGAAACCCATACGGCCTATTCGGAAGCGGCGTCTCTGCGGCTGCGCGCCGCATGGCTCTATTATAATCAGGGCATGACGCAGAAGGATGTCGCCGAGAAACTGGGCATCAGCCGCTCCACCGTCATCCGCCTTCTGGACGAGGCGATGAAGCGCTCCGAAGTGCAGATATGGATCAATGAAGGCATTGAGGATTTCGTCGAGCTGGCCGGCCGGCTGGAGGCGGCCTACGGGCTGGACGAGGCGGTGATCATCCCTTCCCCGGATAAGGCGAACGCCGAAGGCACGGCCAAGGCCGTCGGGCTGGCGCTCGGGCAATTCCTCTCAGAAGCGGTGCCGAATGAGGCCACCATCGGCGTCGGCTGGGGCCGCACCATGACCGCCTCGCTTTCCAGCTTCCGCCCGCCGCGCCGGGAAAATTGCAAGGTCGTCTCGCTGCTCGGCGGTATCGTCGCCGTGCACCAGACCAACCCGCTCGATTACACCTGGCGGCTGGCGAGCGCGCTCGGGGCGGAATGTTACATGTTTCTCGCGCCACTGCTGGTGGATTCGGTTGAGACCAAACGGGCGCTGATCGAAAAATGCGGGCTCGCGACGCTTTACGATCTCGCCGAAGCGCTCGATCTCGCCATCGTCTCCTGCGGCGATATCGGCCCGCATTCGACCTCGCTGTCGGAAGGCTTCATTTCCAAGACGACGCTGCAGGAACTCATCGATGCTGGCTGCGTCTGCGACACCATGTTCAATTTCATCGATGCCGAAGGTCGCTCGGTCGATCACCCGATCAACCAGCGCGCCATGGCAATCGATCTCGACACGCTGCGCAAGGCAAAACACATCGTGCTGGCCTCCGGCGGCGCCCACCGCGCCATCGCCATCCGCGCCACGATCAAGCGGATCGGGTGCAATACGCTGATTACAGACGAGGCGGCGGCAAGAGCGTTGATGGAGCTGGTTTAGGCCTCGTCGGGCCATTCGCGGGCAGTCATCCAACCTCCTCCGTCATCCTCGGGCTTGTCCCACTGCTGTCCGGTTTAAATTTGGTGGACATGGCGCACGGTGTTGATTCTACTCGTATTCG
>NZ_MRDI01000012.1:0-44682 GCF_002008205.1 Agrobacterium sp. YIC 4121
CGCCATCGCGCTGTCGCCCTTCACCAATGAGATCACCTATCTGGTGGATGGCGACTGCGCCATCGTGACCCGGCAGGGTGCGGAAATCATCGATTTCGCCGGCAAGCCGGTGAAGCGCGAGCGTCAAATCTCGCAGGCGACGGCCTATGTGGTCGATAAGGGCAACCATCGCCACTTCATGGAAAAGGAAATCTACGAGCAGCCGGAAGTCATTTCCCATGCGCTCAGCCACTATGTGGATTTCGCTTCCAAGACCGTGAAGCAGGCGGACACGGCCATCGATTTCGCCAAGCTTTCCGGCCTTGCCATCTCCGCCTGCGGCACGGCCTATCTGTCCGGCCTGATCGGCAAATACTGGTTCGANGAAGCAGGCGGACACGGCCATCGATTTCGCCAAGCTTTCCGGCCTTGCCATTTCCGCCTGCGGCACGGCCTATCTGTCCGGCCTGATCGGCAAATACTGGTTCGAGCGTTATGCCCGTCTGCCGGTGGAAATCGATGTCGCCTCGGAATTCCGTTACCGCGAAATCCCGCTCGTTCCCACGCAGGCTGCGCTGTTCATTTCGCAATCGGGCGAAACCGCCGATACGCTGGCGGCCCTGCGTTATTGCCAGCAGGAAGGGCTGAAGATCGGCGCGGTGGTCAACACGCGTGAATCCACCATGGCACGCGAATCCGATGCGATCTTCCCGATCCTTGCCGGTCCGGAAATCGGCGTCGCCTCCACCAAGGCCTTCACCTGCCAGCTTGCCGTGCTCGCTTCGCTCGCCGTTGCCGCCGGAAAAGCGCGCGGTACGGTCACGGCCCAGCAGGAAACCGAACTGGTTCGCCATCTCACCGAGATGCCGCGCATCATGAGCAAGGTTCTCAACAGCATCCAGCCGCAGATCGAAGCGCTGTCACGCGATCTGTCGCGTTTCAAGGACGTGCTTTATCTGGGCCGCGGCACCAGCTTCCCGCTGGCGCTGGAAGGCGCGCTGAAGCTCAAGGAAATCTCCTATATCCACGCCGAAGGTTATGCCGCCGGCGAGCTGAAGCATGGGCCTATCGCGCTGATTGACGAGAACATGCCCGTCATCGTCATCGCGCCGCATGACCGTTTCTTCGAAAAGACCGTTTCGAACATGCAGGAGGTCGCCGCGCGCGGCGGCCGCATCATCTTCATCACCGATGAGAAGGGGGCCGCCGCATCCAAGCTCGACACCATGGCGACGATCACGCTGCCCAATGTCGATGAGCTTATTGCGCCGATGGTCTTCTCGCTGCCGATCCAGCTGCTTGCCTACCACACCGCCGTCTTCATGGGCACGGATGTGGACCAGCCGCGCAATCTGGCTAAATCGGTAACGGTGGAATGATCATCCGGCCTGAGCGTCAGGGCGATGAAGAGGCGATTGCTCGCGTTACGGAAGATGCTTTCCGTAACGTCGATTACAGCGACAAGACGGATCATCTGATCGTCGAGCGGTTACGCAGGGCGGGCGCGCTCACCGTTTCACTGGTTGCCGAGGATAGCGAAGGCATCATCGGCCATGTCGGTTTTTCGCCGGTGACGCTCACCAGCGGCGAGACCGGCTGGTTCTGTCTCGCGCCGCTTTCCGTAACGCCGGAACGGCAGGGGAAGGGCGTCGGCTCAAGGCTGGTGCGGGACGGGCTAGCCGTTCTGGAGCGTCTGAATGCTTCCGGCGTGGTCGTCGTGGGCGATCCGGACTACTATGGCCGCTTCGGTTTTCGCCATGTCGAAGGGGTGAATGCGGAAGGGATTCCTGACGAATATTTCACAGTTCTTCGCTTGCATGGTGGAACTCCATCCGGCATTGTCGGTTTTCATCCGGGTTTCGATGGCGACAACGCTTAATTCCGAACGGTAAATGACCGATATTCCAGTCAAAATTTCATTCGCAGCCCGCCTGCGCAATAGTTTCCTCACGGGCGTTCTGATCCTTGCGCCCGTCACCATCACCATGTGGCTGGTGTGGAGCTTCCTGCAATGGGCCGATAGCTGGGTGAAGCCCTATATTCCCGCCCGTTACGATCCCGAGCAATATTTCGATGTGGCTATTCCCGGTTTCGGCCTGCTGATCGCCGTTATCGGCATCACCCTCATCGGCTTTCTCGGCAATAACCTCATCGGCAAATGGATTTTCGGTGTCGGCGAATCCATCCTCAACCGCATGCCGCTGGTGCGGCCGATCTACAAGAGCATCAAGCAGCTGTTCGAATCCGTCCTGAAGGAGCATTCGAACTCCTTCAAAAAGGTCGGCCTGATCGAGTTTCCGTCATCCGGCACCTGGGCGATGGTGTTCGTCGCCTCCGAGGCCAAGGGCGAGCTTGCCCATCGTTTCAATGAAATGGGCCAGCAGATGGTCGCCGTCTTCCTGCCGCCGACACCGGTGCCGACAGCCGGTTTTCTGCTGTTCGTGCCGAAAGACAAGATCGTGATGCTGGATATGACGCCGGAAGATGCGGCGAAACTGCTGATATCCGGCGGTCTGGTGGCCCCGGATTTCAAGCCGCCGAAGATGATCGCGCCGGTTTGAACGCGTTCGCAAGGCGCTAGATTCCTTCCTCCATTCTCACGGAGGGAGGTAAAGCCATACGGTTGACGAACCAATGTGGTTCACCAATAATCACAGTGAACCAACAAGGTTGCGATTATGACTGCATTTACTGTTCGTCTGCCTGATGAGGTTGCCGACAAACTCGACCAATTGGCGGAAAAACTTGACCGGTCGCGATCCTATATGGCGGCGCGGGCGATTGAGGACTTTATCGCCCGCGAGGAGTGGCAGCTTGCCGAGATTGAGGCGGGTGTGGCGGAAGCCGATCGCGGCGAGTTCGGGACATCTGAGGATCTCGCAAACATTGTCGGGAAATATGTAAAATCCGCTCGGCCGTCATGAATGACCGGCGAATTCGTTGGACCTTACGGGCGCTGCGACGGCTCGATGAAATTGGTGTACATATCGAAAAGGATAATCCAGCGGCTGCGGCCCGGGTGATTTCCCGCATTGTTTCAGCGGTTGATATGTTGGTGGAACAGCCAGCCATGGGGCGGGTCGGACGCATCAGAGGAACACGGGAAGCCGTGCTTCCCGACATTTCCTACATCATTGCCTATCGTGTGGACGAGGATATCGAAATTTTGACGATCATCCACACATCGCAGCGGTGGCCTTCGGCGCTTTAGCCCAACAGTCTCCGGACTTCATGGTCAGTCGTCGTCATCCAGATTATCCACTTCCGTACCGGTGGTCGTGGCGTGGAATACGGGAACGAAAAGCCGCATATAGACCAGCCGCACGCTCCAGCCTTCTTCCAGTGCCTGGCTCCAGGCCTTCTTGCGGCCGGGCTTTTTGAACGCCTTGCCGATCGCCTTTTTTTCGCTTTTCGCAAATGTCTCGGGCTGCAGGATATTCTGCGGCGAACAGAGCGCGTAGCCCTTGCGGAAGGCGGGTGGCGGGCGGCGTGGGTCGATCATGTTCATGGCGGTTCACTTTCAGCCGGCGTGCAGGAAGCGGATCGCTTCGTCGCGGCGGTGCAAATAGAGCAGGGTACGCAGCGCATTGCCGCGTGGACCTGTCAGTTCGGGGTCACGCTCAATGACGTAGGCTGCGTCCTTGCGGGCGATTTCCAGAAGGTCGGCATGGGCTTCGAGGCTTGCGATGCGGAAGCCCGGCGTGCCGGACTGGCGGGTGCCGAGCAGCTCGCCTTCACCACGCAGCTTTAAATCCTCCTCGGCAATCAGGAAGCCGTCTTCGCTGTCGCGCAGGATGGACAGCCGAGCGCGGCCGTTTTCGCTGAGCGGGCCTTTATAGAGCAGGATGCAGGTGGAAGCTTCGTCGCCGCGTCCCACACGGCCGCGCAGCTGGTGCAGCTGTGCGAGGCCGAAACGTTCGGCATGTTCGATGACCATGATCGTCGCATCCGGCACGTCGACGCCCACTTCGACCACTGTCGTGGCCACCAGCAGGCGGGTTTCGCCGTTCTTGAAGGCGAGCATGGCAGCGTCTTTTTCCGGGCCGCTCATGCGTCCATGGATCAGGCCGATATTGGCGCCGAGCATCTGTGAGAGAACCGCGTGGCGCTCCTCCGCCGACATCAGCTCGCACTCTTCCGTTTCCTCCACCAGCGGGCAGATCCAGTAGGCCTTCTTGCCTTCCTTCAGCGCCGCACGAAGTCGCTCGACAATATCGCCGATCCGTTCAGTCGGGATCGTCACGGTCTGGATGGGTTTGCGGCCCGCCGGTTTTTCGGTGAGCTTGGAGACATCCATATCGCCGAAAGCGGCCAAAACCAGCGTGCGCGGAATGGGCGTGGCGGTCATGACCAGCATGTGTGGCGTGATGCCCTTGGCGGTGAGGCGCAGGCGCTGGTGCACGCCGAAGCGATGCTGTTCGTCCACTACTGCCAGCACGAGGTTCCTGTAACTCACGCTGTCCTGAAACAGCGCATGCGTGCCGATGACGATCTGCGCTTCGCCGGAAGCGATGCGCTCCTCGATCTCGCGGCGCTCCGTGCCCTTGGTGCGGCCGGTCAGCACTTCGACGGTGATGCCGGCTACCTGAGCGAGTTTGGATATGGTGGCGTAGTGCTGCCGGGCAAGGATTTCGGTCGGCGCCATCAGCACCGCCTGTCCGCCGGCTTCCACGGCCGTTGCCATCGCCATCAGCGCCACCAGCGTCTTGCCGGCGCCGACATCGCCCTGCAGCAGGCGTAACATGCGGTCTTCGCCGGCCATGTCGGTCAGGATATCTTTCACCGCAGCGCTCTGGCTCGCCGTCAGCGAGAAGGGCAGTTGCGACAGGATTTTTGCGGCGACATCACCCCTGGTGCGGATCGGCTGGCCCGCCACCTTGCGCAGCCGCTGGCGCACCAGCGCCAGTGACAGCTGCCCGGCGAGGAATTCGTCATAGGCAAGCCGCCTGCGCGACGGGGCCTGCGGTTCGATATCGGCGCTGTCACGCGGGTCATGCAGCTCGCGGAAGCTTGAGGCGACATCGCCGAAGCCCTGCCGGGTCTTCAGCGTTTCATCGATCCATTCCGGAAAGACCGGCAGTTTCGACAGCCCGCCTTCAATGGCGCGGCGCAGCACCTTGGGCGATAGACCGGCGGTCATGGGATAGACCGCTTCCACCAAAGGCAGGTTTTCCGCCTCGGAAAGCTTCACCATGAAATCCGGATGCACCATGGAAGCGCGGCCGTTGAACCAGTCCACCTTGCCGCTGACGAGAACCTCTTCATCAACGGGCAGGGCCTTGGACAGCCAGTCGCCCTTGGCGCGGAAAAAGGTCAGCGCCAGTTCGCCGGTTTCGTCATGCAGAAAAACGCGATAGGGCGCGTTGCGGTTTCCCGGCGGTGGCGGCTGGTGACGGTCGACGCATCCCTGAATGGTGACAATGGCGCCGGGGCTTGCCAGCGCAATGCCGGGGCGGTTGCGGCGGTCGATGACGTTGGATGGCGCGTGGAAGAGGAGATCGATGACGCGGGTGTCGTCGGCACTTTCCCGACTGAGGAGCTTAGCCAGAAGATCGGCAAGTTTCGGCCCCACACCGGCAAGGGTGGAGACGGAGGCAAACAGCGGATCAAGAATGGCCGGGCGCATGGGTCAGCAAAATCGGGGAAGGGGGCGGCTTATGCAAGACTTCGCTGGCCACAAAGGCGGGTTATCACCGGCAGATTTTCACCGCCGTGGCATTATTTCGATAAAAACCGGTTCCCAAGCGTTCGCCTCCTGTTCTATAGGAGGTCGTAATGGACGGCACAAAGATTGAGCAGCAGGCTGCAAGTTCGAAGCCTGCTGTTTTCCGTGACGCTCACCTCTCCTCATCCCTGTGCTTGTCACAGGGATCCAGTCAGCCCAAGTCCTTGGGCTGAAAGGAGTCTCTCCGCCGCGCCGACGCGCGTCGGCTGGATTCCTGTGACGAGCACAGGAATGAGGGGGTGGATGGCGTGTCAGGTGAAATCATGTGCTGCAAACCGATACGGGAAGGAAAATGCGATGACTGGACTGGTGCGCACGAGTGCCGACCTCGATCCGAGACGCCGGCGGATTCTTTACCGCTGCTGGCATCGGGGCATTCGCGAGATGGATCTGGTGCTCGGGCAATTCGCGGAAGACAATATTGCCGGGCTTTCCGATGAGCAGCTCGACGAGTTGGAAGTCATCATGGCGGAAGAGGATAACGACCTCGTCAAGATGGTGACCGGCGCCCTTGCCATACCGGAAAAATTTCAGACCCCGCTGTTCGAGAAGATCGCCTCCTACCGTCCCGATTTCGATCTCGTTACCACTGACACCCTGAAAGCGTGAGAATATGATAGCCGGATTCGATGCAAAGCTGGTGTCGTCGGCCGATACGCCGCTGACCATCGGAAACGTGCCTTCCGGCATGGAAGCCCTTTTGCTTGCCGATATGGCGCGGGCCGGCACGTCGGTCGCCTATGTAATGTCGGATGGCCAGCGGGTCGCCGATCTCGAACAGATCCTCGGTTTCGTCGCACCTGATATTCCGGTGATGACGCTTCCCGCCTGGGACTGCCTTCCCTATGACCGCGTATCACCGAGCGCTGACACCTCAGCGCGCCGGCTGGCGGCGCTTGCCGGTCTCATCGCCCATGCGAAGAAACCGCATCCGGCCATCGTGCTCGTCACCGTCAACGCCATGCTGCAGAAGATGGCGCCGTGCGACATTATTGAGAGTCTCGGCTTTTCTGCCAAACCCGGCAATCAGATCCGCATGGAGGAGATTGCCGCGCGGCTGGAGCGCAACGGTTTCGACCGGGTGGCGACGGTGCGCGAAGTGGGTGAATTTGCCGTGCGCGGCGGCATTCTCGACGTCTTCGTGCCGGGCACCGAAGAGCCGGTGCGGCTCGATTTCTTCGGCGATACGCTGGAAAGCATCCGCACCTTTGATCCGGCCAGCCAGCGCACCATCGGTCAGGCGCGCTCGCTCGATCTGAACCCGATGAGCGAAGTGACGCTGACGCCGGATACGATCAGCCGGTTCCGCAAGAATTACCTGTCGCTGTTCGGTGCGGCGACGCGAGACGATGCGCTTTATCAGGCCGTCTCCGAAGGCCGCCGTTATGCCGGCATGGAGCACTGGCTGCCGCTGTTTTACGAGCAGCTGGAAACCGCCTTCGATTATCTGAAGGGCTTCCGCATCGTCACCGACCATACGGCGCGGGAGGCGGCGAAAGAACGCTCCAAGCTGGTGCTCGATTATTACGATGCGCGCCGCAGTTCCGGCGAAACCAAGGGCTCGACGCAGGGCGCGCCCTATAAGCCGGTTTCGCCCGGCCAACTCTATCTCGATGGCAAGAGTTTCGATGCCGCACTGGCTGCCGTCAATGCGGTACGCCTGACGCCCTTCAACGAGCAGGACAGCGAAGGCCGCCCAGTCGCGACGCTCGACGCCCATGTCGGGCCGCGCTGGGCGCGTCCGCCAACCGAAGGCGAGAGCGAAGAACGGGTCAATGTTTTCGATCTGGCCGTGAAGCACATTGCCGAACGCCGCGCCAAGGGCTGGAAGGTGCTGATCACCGGCTGGTCGGAAGGTTCGCTCGACCGGTTGTTGCAGGTGCTGAACGAGCACGGGCTTGAGAAGATCAAGCCGGTCACCTCGCTGAAAGAGGTGGAGAAGCTCGGAAAGGGCGAGGCGGCATCGGCGGTGCTGAGCCTTGAAGCGGGTTTCGAAACGGGAAACCTTGCCGTTATTGGCGAGCAGGACATTCTCGGCGACCGCATGGTGCGCCGCTCCAAGCGCCGCAAGCGCGGCGCGGATTTCATCTCGGAAGTGGCGGGGCTGGATGAGGGCTCGCTGGTCGTCCATGCCGAACATGGCATTGGCCGCTTCGTCGGCCTGCGGACCATCGAGGCGGCGGGTGCGCCGCGGGTGTGTCTGGAACTGCTTTATGCCGATGACGCCAAGCTGTTCCTGCCCGTTGAAAACATCGATCTTCTGTCGCGTTACGGCTCGGATGCGGCGGAGGCGCAGCTGGACAAGCTTGGCGGCGGCGCATGGCAGATGCGCAAGGCCAAGCTCAAGAAACGCCTGCTGGACATGGCAGACGAGCTTATCCGCATCGCGGCTGCGCGCCTGGTGCGCCATGCGCCGGTGCTGACTGCGCCGGATGGGCTTTACGACGAATTCGCCGCCCGTTTCCCCTATGACGAGACGGAAGACCAGCTGAACGCGATTGAGTCCATCCGCGAGGATCTCGGCGCCGGCCGGCCGATGGATCGCCTGATCTGCGGCGATGTCGGTTTCGGCAAGACGGAAGTGGCGCTTCGCGCCGCGTTCCTCGCCGCCATGAATGGTGTGCAGGTGGCGGTGGTGGTGCCGACCACGCTGCTTTCCCGCCAGCATTTCCGCACCTTCTCCGAACGTTTCCGTGGGTTGCCGATCCGGGTGCAGCAGGCTTCGCGTCTCGTGGGCTCCAAGGAACTGACGCTGACGAAAAAGGAAGTGGCTGATGGCAAGACGGATATTGTCGTCGGTACCCATGCGCTGCTCGGCGCGGGCATCAGCTTCGCCAATCTCGGCCTGCTGATCATCGATGAAGAGCAGCATTTCGGTGTGAAGCACAAGGAGCGGCTGAAGGAGCTGAAGAGCGACGTGCATGTGCTGACGCTCTCCGCGACGCCCATTCCGCGCACCTTGCAGCTGGCCATGACCGGTGTTCGCGAATTGTCGCTCATCACCACACCGCCGGTGGACCGCATGGCGGTTCGCACCTTCATTTCGCCGTTTGATCCGCTGGTGATCCGCGAGACGCTGATGCGCGAGCATTATCGCGGCGGCCAGAGTTTTTACGTCTGCCCCCGTCTTGCCGATCTTGCCGACATTCACGCCTTCCTGCAATCGGATGTGCCGGAACTGAAGGTGGCGGTGGCGCATGGGCAGATGCCGGCAGGCGAACTCGAAGACATCATGAACGCCTTCTACGACGGCAAGTATGATGTGCTGCTGTCGACCACCATCGTCGAATCCGGCCTCGACGTGCCGACCGCCAATACGCTGATCGTGCATCGCGCCGATATGTTCGGCCTTGCCCAGCTTTACCAGTTGCGCGGCCGTGTCGGACGCTCCAAGGTGCGCGCCTTCGCGCTCTTCACCCTGCCGGTCAACAAGGTGCTGACGACGATGGCCGAGCGGCGGCTGAAGGTGCTGCAATCGCTCGATACGCTCGGTGCCGGCTTCCAGCTGGCGAGCCACGACCTCGATATTCGCGGTGCGGGCAATCTGCTTGGCGAGGAACAGTCCGGCCATATCAAGGAAGTCGGTTTCGAGCTTTACCAGCAGATGCTGGAAGAGGCGGTTGCCGAAGTGAAGGGTGACGAGCAGGTGCAGGATAGCGGCTGGTCGCCGCAAATCTCGGTTGGCACCTCCGTCATGATCCCGGAAGACTACGTGCCGGATCTGCATCTGCGCATGGGTCTTTACCGCCGTCTCGGCGAGCTTGCGGATATCAGCGAGATCGATGGTTTCGGTGCGGAAATGATCGACCGTTTCGGCCCGCTGCCGAAAGAGGTGCAGCATCTCCTCAAGATCGTCTACATCAAGTCGCTCTGCCGCATTGCCAATGTCGAGAAGGTGGATGCCGGGCCGAAGGGCGTGGTCGTGCAGTTCCGCAACAAGGAATTCCCCAATCCGGCAGCGTTGGTCGCCTATATCGGCAAGCAGGGCTCGATGGCGAAGATCCGCCCCGATCACAGTCTGTTCCTGACACGCGATCTGCCGACGCCGGAAAAGCGGCTGACGGGCGCGGCGATGATCATGACACAGCTCGCGGAACTGGCGCGGTCCTGACGGGAGCGTTGGTGGGTGGGGTTTACCCCCCTCTGCCCTGCCGGGCATCTCCCCCTCAAGGGGGGAGATCGATATGCGGCGGGGTTTCGACTATCTTAACGGTCGAGAATGAAGCGGCGAGAGATCGTCCTGTCGATCTCCCCCCTTGAGGGGGAGATGCCCGGCAGGGCAGAGGGGGGTAAAGCCCCACCCACCCTCGGCCTGCTAACAAATGGCCAATCCCCGAAAAATCCAACCCGCAAGGCTCAGCAAAAATTACCACGATGTAACCAAACGGACATGCGCCGGTAGTCTTCGCGGGCGTAGTCTAAGCTTCATACCCGGTGCGGCGGATCGGTAGATGCCGCCGGGTGATGAAGGAGCAGGACGATGTGGACTAACATTAACAGGTTTGCCACCGCTGGTCTGGTTGCCTTGACAATTGCGGGCACCACAATTGCCACCACCAGCCAGGCGGAAGCGCGCAATAATTTCGGCCGCGGCCTTGCCGCCGGCATTGCCGGCACGATCATTGGCGGAGCGCTGATTGCGGGTGCAAGACACCCGGGTTATGCTTACGGCCCCGCCTATTACGCGCCTGACTACGGTCCGCCTGTTTACGCTTCCCCGGCTTATGGCCCGCCGGTTGTTTACCAGCCGGCCTACCCGCGCTGCCACGTGGCGTGGAGGCAGAACGCCTGGGGCGATATGTATCGGGTCAGGGTTTGTGATTGATCGAATGCCATGCCGGCGACGCGAATACGCGTTGCCGGTTCTTCGCATTCGTTGGGCTTCAGCGCCCGTCTTCCGGCGTGATGCCGACGGCAACGTTCTGGTCGGTGGCAGCGATCGAAGCGGGCAGCGGCACCTTTCTCTGCTTCTCGCGGATCAGCGTCAACAGGCCGGAGCCGACGATGAGGGCGATGCCGACGAGCATCCATCCGTCGATACGGTCGCCGAAAATCAGGTAACCGAACAGGATGGCCCAGAGCATCTGGCTATATTGCGTCGGGCCGATCATGGCGGCGGGCGCATATTGGGCGGCATACATGACCAGGACGTTGCCAAGCGCGCCGAGCAGGCCATATCCCGCCAGCAACAGCCATTGCGCGCCGGCTGGCATAACAAACGTCGGCACCATGGCGATGCCGCTTATGGTGAGACAGCCGAGCACACCGGCACCATAAAGCGAGACGTTCTTTTCCGATGGCCCCATGGCGCGGAAAATGACAATGCTGAGCGCACCGCTGAAGCCGCCGATGATGGCGCCGAGGTGGCCGACGCCGAGTTCGCGGAAGCCCGGCCGCAGGATGACCAGCACGCCGAGGAAACCGATGATGACGGCTGACCAGCGCTTGATGCCCACCTGTTCTTTCAGGAACACCACCGACATGATGGTGACGAAGGAAGGGAGCAGGAAGATCAGCGCGAAGGCTTCCGCCATGGAAAGATGGGTGAAGGCTGTCACGCTGCCGACTGCGCCGGTGCCGGCGGCAAAAAAGCGGATGATCCACAAGGGGCGGTTCGTCGTTCTGACGATATCCACCCAGCGGTCGTTGCGTTTGCGGATGAAGGGCAGGGCGGCAAAGCCGAAAAGGGCGCCGAAGAAGGCCGATTCGATCGGTGAAATCTGGCCTTCTATGAGTTTAACGCTTGCATCGCTCCAAGCGTAGGCAGCGAAGGCGGCAAAGGCAAGCAGAATGCCTTTCAGGGTCTGGTCGGACACGGAAACACCGGCGAAAAATCGAGTTGATGAAAACCGCCGGTGGTTTGACCGTCAGTTCATCGATCTATGCTCGTCCGCCTTGATTTTTGCAATATCCCGCAGTGCAGCAATCAATACCTCCGGCGTTTGTGCACCGCTTATGGCGTATTTCTGGTCGATGATGAAGAAGGGCACGCCGGCGACGCCCATTTGCTGCGCCGCATCGATTTCGGCGATGACGGTGTCCTTGTCGGCGTCGGAGGCGAGAAGCCGCGCCACGACCTTGGCGTCCATGCCGGATTTTTCGGCCACATCGGTCAGCACCGCGTGATCGCCGATGTTGCGCCCTTCCTCGAAATTGGCCTTGAACAGGGCGGTGACGACCTTTTCCTGAATATCGCGGCCTTCGGAATGCGCCCAGAGCGACAGCCGATGGGCGTCGAGCGTGTTCGGGCCGATCTTGATCGCATCGAAATCGTAATTGATGCCGACTTCCCTGCCGAGCTGTACCAGCGTGGCATGCGCCTGTTCGAGGCGCTCCTTGCCGAGCTTTTCCTCGAGAGCGGCTTTCTGGTCAACGCCTTCTGGCGGGTAATCCGGGTTGAGGCGGTAAGGACGCCAGTTCACGTCGACGCTGATTTCGTCCTGCACCTCGGCAATGGCGAGATCGAGCCTTGCCTTGCCGAGATAACACCACGGGCAGACCATATCCGATACGACGTCGACAACGATGCGTTCCATGGTTTTATCTTCCCTTTTCTCTGCCGGGGATGGGTGCGGTGCGGTTTATTGCGCCCGCGCATCCCACCAGGTCTGTTTCTGATTGCCGGATATCGGCGTCATATCCGGGCGGTCGATATATTTCCAGCGGGCCACCCATTGCGCGCCGATATAATAGAGCGGAATGACATAGTGGCCGGCAACGAGAAGGCGGTCGTAACCGCGCACCGCCGCCTGAAAATCCTCCGTCGACCTTGCCTGCAGCAGGGCCTCGATCATGCGGTCTATATCGGGATTTGCAGCACCCGCATAGTTGAAGCTGCCCTGCGCATCCCGCGAGAGCGAACTCCAGCGGTTGAGCTGTTCCATGCCCGGTGAGAGCGAGGAGGGCAGGGAGCGGATGATCATATCATAGTCGAAGCTGTTCGAGCGGGCCTGATATTGACCGTCATCGACCGAGCGGATGCCCATGGCGACGCCGATCAGGTTGAGCGAACGCTGATAGGCAAGCGCGATGCGCTCCTGCGCCGGGTTCTGCGTCATGATTTCGAAGGCAAGCTGACGGCCGCTGGCGTCGGACATTCTGCCGTTCTTGATGCTGTAGCCAGCCTCTTTCAGCTTGTCGACGGCCATTTTCAGAACTTTGCGGTCCGCGCCGGTGCTATCGGTGGTCGGCATGGCATAGGTTCCCGCCAGCAGTTCCGGCGGCATGGTTTTCGCCGCGTCGCCAAGCAGGGCAAGCTCGCGCTCGTCTGCGGCATTGCCATAGGCGCCGAGCGGTGAGTTCTGCCAGTAACTCTGTGTGCGCTTGAAGGAGCCGCCGAGGATGTTCTTGTTCATCCATTCGAAATCGAGCGCATAGGACAGGCCCTCGCGCACCTTTTCGTCGGCGAAGACGGCGCGGCGGGTGTTGAAAACGAGGCCGAACATGCCGGTGGGCAGGCGCGGCTGGAAGACGTCCTTGACGATATCGCCGCGATGGACGGCCGGGAAATTGTAAGCCTGTCCCCAGTGGGAGGTATCGGAAGTGCCGTTGATGGCGTCGCCTTCAGGATAAATGTCGATATCGCCCTTCTTGAAGGCCTCGAACATGGTGGTGACCTGAAGGAAATAGGTGACGCTGATCTCGTCGTAATTGTCGAAGCCGACCTTGCCGGGAATATCCTTGCCCCAATAGTCCGGGTTCCGCTCCCAGATGATTCGTTCGCCTGGCCGCAGGGTTTTGATTCGGTATGGACCTGAGCCGACGACCGGGCCGAGGCCCGCCTGCTCGAATTTTTCCGGATCGATCGCATGTTTCGGCAGGATCGGGGTGGAGGAGGCGAGAATGAGCGGCGTTTCGCGGTTCGCCTTGTCATTGAAGGTGAAACGCACGCTGCGATCGCCGATCTTTTCCAGCTTCGCCACACCGTCCAGACGGGTATTGAAGGGCGGGCGGCCTTTTTCCTTCAGGAGATTGAAGGTGAAGATCACGTCATCCGCGGTCACCGGCTCGCCGTCGGACCATTTTGCCTTCGGGTTGAGGTTGAACCGGACGAAGCTGCGCTCCTCATCCCACTCCGCGGTTTCGGCGAGCAGGCCGTAAAGGCTGAAAGGCTCGTCGCTGGAGCGCAGCATCAGCGGTTCGTAGAGAAGATTGCCGAATTCCGGGTCCCAGACGCCGCGTGCGGTGGTGCGCATTCCCTTGAGAACGAAGGGATTGAGGCTGTCGAAGGTGCCGACGACGCCGTAAGAGATTCGGCCGCCTTTCTTCACGTCCGGATTGACGTAAGGGAAGTGGCGGAAATCTGCCGGCATGGCAGGCGTACCATGCATGGAAATGCCATGAAGCGGCTGCGCCAGGGCGGTTCCGGCGGGAAGCAGGGATGATCCCAGAAGGAACAATGCGGGGATGAAGGCCGCAAGGTTGCGCATGTCACTATCCTGTCTCAACGGTCAGTCCGATATGTGGACCTGACCGGTTTATCGTCATGATTCTGGCAGATATGTAGCACACGGACATTGCATGACCCATGCAACGGCGGGAAATCTTGGGTCAGCTCAAGAAAAAGTTAAAGAAGTGCTGGATATCGCCGCGATCGGCATGTAACAGGGGGACCGGAAGAGACGGGTCACGCATTTGCCTCATTTAAACGACAGTTGAACGGGCAGAAGGATACCGCCATCGGCGAACAGGATCTTGCGGTTCTGTTCTGGCAGACATTCAGGAGACGGAACTCTTATGATGCACAAGGCAAACACATTCACCCGGACGGCTCTGTCCGCTCTGGTCCTTTCTCTCGGCGCAATGTCCGCTCCGGCCATCTCGCAGGCTCAGGATGCTGCTCCCGCCGCTCAGGGCGCTGGCGCTCCGCCGCTCGGCTGGTTCAAGACCTGCTCCAAGCAGGAAGACAACGATGTCTGCGTCGTGCAGAACGTGGTTCTTGCCCAGAACGGCCAGATGATCACCGCCGTCGGCCTCATCACCGTTGAAGGCAAGGTCAACCGCAAGCTGCTGCAGGTCTCCGTTCCGACCGCGCGTCTCGTTCCTCCGGGCGTGATGATGCAGATCGACGGCGGCAAGGGCCAGAAGCTCGATTACGCCGTTTGCCTTCCTGACAAGTGCACGGCTGAAGTTCCGCTGACGGACGCCATGATCGCTTCCCTGAAGAAGGGTAGCGAGGTGGTCTTCACCTCCATCAACTTCCGCCGCGCGCCGAACCCCATCAAGATCGCGCTCTCCGGCTTCACCGGCGCCTATGACGGCCCGGCGATCACCCAGTCGCAGCTTGCCGAAAGCCAGCGCAGCCTGCAGGAAGGCATGCAGAAGAAGGCTGAAGAGGCCCGCAAGAAGCTGGAAGCCGCACAGGACGCTGCCAAGGGCGCGCCGAAGCCCTGATTGCAGCGTAAGCTCCAAAAACAGGAAAACCGGTCTGGCGACAGACCGGTTTTTTTATGCCCCTGGGAGGGAGGGGAGACATTTGGCGGGCGTCAATGCGCCGTCGACATTTTCGGGCGCCATTCGCCGTTCGGCGCCTTGTCGAAGATGCGGCCGATATTGGGGTTTCGGAGCGGCGTCTCGTTTTCGTCGTGGACGAGGTTCTGTTCGGAAACATAGGCGACATATTCCGTCTCCTCGTTTTCAGCCAGAAGATGATAGAAGGGCTGGTCGCGATCCGGCCTGATTTCCGCAGGGATGGCATTCCACCATTCCTCGGTATTGGCATATTCCGGGTCCACGTCGATCACCACACCGCGGAACGGAAACACCTTGTGGCGGACGATTTCGCCAAGCGTGAATTTTGCGTTTCTTTGTTTCATGGCATGTACTTCCTTTCCCAATACTAGGTGGTATCGGAATGCGAAATATCAAGACCTAGCGGTTTTGGCGCCGGTCTGCCTTCCGCGTTCAGCGCCTTCCGCCGATGGGCGCGGTGGCGATGATGACGCCGCCGGTGACGAGCACGATGCCGACGGCGTGATAGGTCTCGAAAGTCTCCCCCAGAAACAGCGTGGCCATGAGGATCGAGACCGGCGGCATCATGTAAAGCGTGACGCCAGCGGTCGCGGGACCGAAGACGCGCACTGTATGAGTGAAGCAATAAAAGGCCAATAGTGAGGCGAACAGGATGATGCCGCCGATCTTGGCCCAGGCCATTGGCGTGGCGGGTAACATGCCGCCCTGCGCCAGTTCCAGAGCCGCCGGCGGCAGAAGCACGAGCGCGCCGGAAAAGGCGATCAGGCCGAAAAGGCTGAAAGAGGCCATCTGCCGTGCGGCAGGATCGCGCAGCAGCAGCGAATAGACCGCAAAGGCGATGGCCGCCGTCAGGATCGCGAAATCGCCAATGTTGAAATTCAGGTGCCAGAGAGCGGAGATATCGCCCTTTAGGACGATGGCGGCGACGCCGGCGAAGGCGATGACCATGCCCGCCACTTCCAGCTTCCGGATCGGGCGGCCCTGAAAGACGCGCTGGAACAGGATGATGAACAGCGAGGACGTGGTGTATATCAGCGTGCCGTTGGCGGCCGTCGTCATGGTTAGCCCCCAATAGACCACGCCGCCGCAGATGCCCATGCCGAGAATGCCGAGGACGAGCCAGAGCAGCGTTTTTCGCCGCACGAAGGCAAGGCAGTTGCGCCAGTCGGCGATCATGAAAGGGGCGATGATGAGGGTCGAGCCGATCCAGCGGATGAAGGCGGCGATGAAAGGCGAGACTTCGCCGACGACGCCACGGCCGAAAATGACATTGCTGGAGAAAAAGAACGGCACCGCCAGAAAGATGAGCCAGTCCGTGAGGCGCGTTTGCTGAGAGGCTGGCTTGTTCGACATTCTTCGCAATGATGGCTGGGCTTCAAAAGAAAACGGCGGCTTTCCAGGGAAAACCGCCGGAATGGATGGAGCGCCCCGATGGGAGCGCTCCAAAGGCCGATCAGGCCGAGTAGTACATGTCGAATTCGACCGGATGCGGGGTCATTTCGAAACGCATGACTTCCTGCATCTTCAGCTCGATGAACGAGTCGATCTGGTCGTCGTCGAACACGCCGCCGGCGGTCAGGAACTTGCGGTCCTTGTCGAGGCTTTCCAGCGCTTCGCGCAGCGAGCCGCAGACGGTCGGGATCTTCTTCAGTTCCTTGGCGGGAAGGTCGTAAAGGTCCTTGTCCATCGGCTTGCCGGGGTGGATCTTGTTCTTGATGCCGTCAAGGCCGGCCATCAGCATGGCCGCAAAACCGAGATAGGGGTTCTGGGTCGGATCCGGGAAGCGGACTTCGACGCGCTTTGCCTTCGGGTTGGAGCCGAAGGGAATACGGCACGATGCGGAACGGTTGCGCGCGGAGTAGGCGAGCAGAACCGGCGCTTCATAACCCGGCACCAGACGCTTGTAGGAGTTGGTGGTGGGGTTGGTGAAGGCGTTGATGGCCTTGGCGTGCTTGATGATGCCGCCGATGTAATAGAGGCAGGTCTCGGAAAGACCGGCATATTCGTCGCCAGCGAAGGTCGGCTTGCCGCCCTTCCAGATCGACTGGTGAACGTGCATGCCCGAGCCGTTGTCGCCGAAGATCGGCTTCGGCATGAAGGTTGCGGTCTTGCCATAGGCATTGGCGACCTGGTGCACGACGTACTTGTAGATCTGCATCTTGTCGGCGCTGGAGACGAGCGTGTCGAACTTCACGCCCAGCTCGTGCTGTGCGGCAGCCACTTCGTGGTGGTGCTTTTCGACGACCACGCCCATTTCGGCGAGAACCGTCAGCATTTCAGAGCGCATGTCCTGCAGGCTGTCGATCGGCGGAACCGGGAAGTAGCCGCCCTTGACGCGCGGACGGTGGCCGAGGTTGCCGGTCTCGTAATCCGTGTCGTCGTTGGACGGCAGTTCGGACGAGTCGAGCTTGAAGCCGGTGTTGTAGGGATCGGCCTTGTACTTCACGTCGTCGAAGACGAAGAATTCCGGCTCCGGGCCAACGAAAACGGTGTCGCCGATGCCGGATGCCTTGAGGTAGGCTTCGGCCTTCTTGGCGGTGCCGCGCGGGTCGCGGTTATAGGCTTCGCCCGAGACCGGGTCGAGGATGTCGCAAAGGACGACCAGGGTGGACTGGGCGAAGAACGGGTCGATATGGGCGGTGGCCGGATCGGGCATCAGCACCATGTCGGACTCGTTGATGGCCTTCCAGCCGGCGATCGAGGAGCCGTCGAACATGACGCCATCGGCGAACATGTCTTCGTCCACACAGACAACATCCATGGTGACGTGCTGCAGCTTGCCCTTGGGGTCGGTAAAGCGCAGGTCCACGAACTTGATGTCGTTATCCTTGATCTGCTTCAAGATATCGTTTGCGGTCGTCATTTAAACGTTTTCCTTGAGTGTGATGATGACGAGGTGAAAACCCAAGCCTCCCCGGCTCGGGACGTTCTTGATTATATGGCGTCCACGCCTGTTTCACCGGTACGGATGCGGATGACTTCCTCGACATTGGAAACGAAAATCTTTCCGTCGCCGATACGTCCTGTCTGCGCCGCATTGCGGATCGCCTCGATGACGGCTTCCGCATTCTCATCCGCCAATACGACTTCGACTTTCACTTTCGGCAAAAAGTCCACGACGTACTCTGCTCCGCGGTAGAGTTCCGTGTGGCCCTTCTGACGACCAAAGCCTTTTGCTTCCGTGACCGTGATTCCCTGAAGTCCGACTTCCTGAAGGGCTTCCTTCACTTCATCGAGCTTGAAAGGCTTAATGATCGCTTCGATCTTTTTCATGAGAAAATATCTCTCCGCTTCTCCCGTTAAAGCAGGTAACTCCCGCTCTGCCACAAGAATGCACGTATTGTGCCAGATCGGAAGCGGGCTTGAAGAAAAAACTTCGATCCCCCGGCTTTCCGACACAAAATGCATTCGCTTTTTGCGCTTTTCCAGCCAATTTCTCGCGGAAACCCGAAAAATCCATCAGCATTTCTGTGAATTTGTATTATTTTAGTTGATTTGAATATTTGGAAAGGTGCGAACAAGGGAATGGCCTTTTGTTTATATTTTATGCATTTGTCTATTATTTAGACATGACAATTTGCTTATTTTTGTATCGATTGCCTTTCCGGCGTTTTGAAGGGATGATCGGGACATGAAATCCCTTCCGCGCCTCTTCCTGATCGACCCTGTTGCCATGGCCCGCATCGATGCGGCGGCCGGGCAATCCGGCATTCCTCTTTATGACCTGATGGAGCGGGCGGGGCAGGCCGTTGTGGCCTCGGCGCTGCGTCACTATCCGCAGGCGCAGCGTTTTGTCGTGCTCTGTGGCGGCGGCAACAATGGCGGCGATGGTTATGTGGCGGCGCGGGCGCTTTTGCAGAGCGGGGCGGTCGTCGCGGTTTATCATCTCGGCGATGTCGGTGCGCTCAGTGGCGATGCACGGACGGCATTCGAGCGGAGCGGCGTGACGCCGCTGCCGCTTGATGGCTATGCGCCTCTTGCCGGCGACGTGGTGATCGATGCGGTGTTCGGGGCCGGATTGTCCCGCGATGTTCCGCAGGAGCTTATTCGAGTGATTGAGGCGGTCACGCGGGCGAAGGTGCCGGTTCTCGCCGTCGACCTGCCCTCGGGCCTCTGCGGCAGGCGGGGCGTGCCTCTCGGCGCATCGTTCAGGGCGGAGCGGACGGTGACCTTCATGGCGCGCAAGCCGGGTCATCTGCTGATGCCGGGGCGGGAGCTTTGTGGAACGCTCGAGGTGTTCGATATCGGCATTCCGTCCCGCATCCTTGACGCCCATGCGGGATCGGTGGCGGAAAATGATCCGCTGATCTGGCGGGATGCCTTGCCTCACGCCGATATGGAAACCCACAAATTCCGTCGCGGGCATCTGACCGTCTTTTCCGGCCCGGCACATGCGACGGGCGCAAGCCGCATGACCGCGCTTTCGGCACTGAAGGCGGGAGCGGGGATCGTCACCATCGCTGCGCCTAGGCAAGCGCTCGATGTGCTCTCCGTCACGCTGACGGCGGTGATGAACGCACCGGTGGACGATGCCGACGATCTGCGGTCGTGGCTGGACGATGGGCGTCATGGCACTTTCGTTCTCGGCCCGGGTTTCGGCGACCTCGAAAAGGCGCGCCACTTCGTGTCTCTGCTTGGAGATAAGGCGGTCGTGCTGGATGCCGATGCGATCACGGCTTTCAGGGATCACAGGGATGCCCTGTTTGCGCGTGTCACGTCGGGCACAGGCAAATTCGTGCTGACGCCGCATGAGGGCGAATTTGCGCGACTGTTTCCCGATCTTGCCGCCGACAAGATGCTGAGCAAAGTCGAGAAGGCGCAGGTCGCCTCGGCCCGCAGCGGCGCCGCGCTGGTCTATAAGGGCGCGGATACGGTGATTGCAGCGCCGGATGGCCGGGCGCTGGTCAACACCAATGCTCCCGCGAGCCTTGCGACAGCTGGATCAGGCGATGTGCTGGCCGGTATCATCGGCGCGCTGCTGGCGCAGGGCGCGCCTGCCTTCGAGGCGGCTGCGGCCGGGGTCTGGCTGCATGGCGAGGCGGGCCACCGGGCAGGCGACGGCTTGACGGCGGAAGACCTTGCCCATGCGGTTCGGCCGTTTGGGTGAAGTGGTCTGATTGTGTTTGCTAGCAGCTGACAGATTCGGTGGTTTAGCAAAGTTCCATCATCCCCACTCAGTCACCCCGGACTTGATCCGGAGTCCAGCGCGATCAAGTCCTTGATCGCGAAAGACTCTTCTCACGGCGCAGACGCGCCGTGACTGGATGCCGGATCATCCTCGGGCTTGTTCCGGGGACCGGCATGAGGGAGGAGCGGTTTTTTATCCTGAAACAAGCTCCGTCGCGTTTGCGGCATTAGCCCGCATTCAATGCGCAGCCTTGCCTGCCTGGCTCGCCATCGCCATTCGCGATGCGCTGATGAGGAGTTTGCGTTCGGCGCGCTCCTGCTGCGGCGTGCGATTGTAGATTTCGCGATAACACTTGGAAAAATGCGAGGCGGAGACAAAACCGCAGGCGACGGCGACTTCGACCACTGGCATGGCCGATTGCACCAGCAGGTGGCGGGCGCGGTCGAGGCGGATTTCGAGATAATAGCGGGCGGGTGAGCGACCCATTTCCTGGCGGAAGAGGCGCTCCACCTGCCGGCGCGACAGATCGGCGGCGTCGGCGATATCGAGCAGCGACAGCGGTTCGGCAAGATTACCTTCCATCAATTCAATGATCGACAGGACCTTGCTGTTCTGCACGCCGAGGCGGGCGCGCAGCGGCAGGCGCTGGCGGTCATTGGGGCTGCGCACCCGGTCGGTCAATTGCTGTTCGCAGACGCGGTTGACGAGGTTTTCGCCGAAATCCTGACCGATCAGGCTCAGCATCATGTCGAGCGAGGCCGTGCCACCGGCGCATGTATAGATGTTGCTATCGACTTCGAAGAGGTCGGCATAGACTTCCACCTGCGGGAAGGCCTCGGAAAAACCGGGCAGGTTTTCCCAGTGGATCGCGCAGCGCTTGCCGTTCAAGAGGCCGGCCTGCGCGAGAATATGGGCGGCGGTACAGAGGCTGCCGATGGCGATGCCGCGATTATAGGCTTCGCGCAGCCAGGCATTGACGGATTTGTTGATGTGTTGATCCACATCGATGCCCGAACAGATGATCGCCATTTCCGGGCGGTTTTCGCCGTTGACGTAGCGCCGCTCATCGGCAAGACAGGTGTCGGGCTCAAGACAGATGCCGCTTGACGACATGACCTTCTGGCCATCGAGCGAGGAGAGCCGCCACTCATAGGCCTGATAGCCCAACATTCGGTTGGCGATGCGAAGCGTTTCAACCGCTGCGGCGAATGGCAGCATGGTAAATTGCGGAATGAGAAAAAAGACGATTGAGCGCTTCTTCTGGGAGTTTCTGCTCATTTGCCCGTGCTCCGTTGCGAATACGCAATTCCTCCCTTGGAATTGGTCTTCTGGATGTCCTGTCTACGACATCTTTAACGAAAAATACGCCGTGGAATCGGGGCTGTCAAAAAATCGCTTTTGAAATATGCAAATTTTGCGACAAGCCTTTAAAAAAGGCGGCGTGTCGCATGTAAAACAGGCACGCTATTTTGCGCCCTTGTTCCTCCATCCGAAGGGCGGGCAGGGATGGCTCGCACGTCTGGAAACGTTGCGGGCCACCGGTTGAATGTCATCTGCGGATGACGTTTATGCGGCTGTTGTCCGTCGTCGGCCATCCGATATCCTTCAATGTTTCAGGTGGCAATGCTTCCAGTGCGCGAAGCATTTTTTCGCGACGCCATGCGGCGTAACGGGCGGCAACATGGTCGGACAGGCGATGAAGCCAGCCGCTGGATGACGGACGGTGCGAGGAACGGTTCGCCACGGGGAGATAATGTATCATGGTCATGTCTTGATCCTTTCCTGAACCACGATCCTGTTTGCGACTTCGGTATGCGCTTGCCGACGAGGCTAAATCCGCCCCGTCAATCGATGTCCCGGATGGTGCGCGCTTGTTGACATTCAATCAAACGAAATGATATCCATCTATAAATCAAAATATTTGAAGGTGCGTGCCATGACCGTGACTTTCCGCCAACCGCTGCCGTTGCTGGATAACGACATATTGAGAACCTTCGTCGCCATCGCGGAAACGGGAAATTTCTCCACCGCCGCAGAAGTGGTGTTCAGAACGCCGTCTGCCGTTTCCATGCAGATCAAGAAGCTTGAAGAGCAGTTGAAAACGACGCTTTTCCTGCGCGATGCCCGTTCGGTGACATTGACGGCGCATGGGGAGACGCTTTTGACCTATGCGCGGCGCATGATTGCGCTGTCCAACGAGGCTGTGTCACGTTTCGTCATGCCGGAGCTTTCCGGCGTCGTCCGTCTCGGTGCGCCGGAGGATATTGGCGAGCGTGGCCTGCTGCCGGGCATTCTCAAGCGTTTTGCCGAGGCTTTCCCCGGCATCATGATCGACGTCACCATCGATTCCAGCTCCAATCTCTATAAGCGCATGGATGAGCAAAGGCTCGATCTTGCCCTCGTCAACTGTGCCTCTCATCCCCTTCGGGATACGGGCGAGGTGCTGATGCGCGAGCGTCTGGTCTGGGCGGGTGCAAAGTGTGGCACGGCCTATCTGCGCGATCCGCTGCCAATCTCCATCTGGGAAGAGGGTTGCATCTGGCGCTCGGAAGCGATCCATTCGCTGGAAAAGCGCGGCCGTAATTTCCGCGTGGCCTATCTCAGCGGCCATACCATGGCGCAGCGCGCGGCGATTGCCGCCGATCTCGCCATCGCGCCGCTGCCGCGATCCTATGTGCAGAACGACATGGTCATTCTGGGCGACAAGGAAGGCCTGCCGGAACTCGGCTGTTTCGATATCCGCCTGATCATGGGTGACAAGGCGTCCCGCCCTGTTCTTGCCGTGGCTGAAAGCATTCGAAACGCTTTTGTCGAAGTCGCCAAGGCGGCCTGAGATATTCGAGGTGCGCGGCGGCCGTGGCCCGTCGCGCCGTTAGAATCGCGGTTTTAGCCGGTCATCGAATCCGGCGATGCCGAACGGTCCACCGCGCCGGTTTGCCAGCTTCCACGCTTGACCAGCCAGTCGGCCGAATTCTGCAATCCGCCGAATGGGAAGACGTGAATTTGCCGGATCGGCCCCAGCGGATTGGCCTGCCAGTGCCGCTCGATCGGCCCGACGATGCTTTCCGGTGAATGGCCCTTGGCAAGCGTTGTCAGCGAAAGCGCGTTCTTCTTGAGATAGGCGATTGAATTGCCGACGCCGCAAAGCGCGGCATATTTCAAAAGCGTCGTGATCTTGGCCGGGCCGGAAACGCCGATATGCACCGGAAGCTCGATGCCTGACGCCGCTAACCCTTCCGCCCAGGCGATGAAACGCGCGGGATCGAAACCGAACTGGGTGACGATGCGCATTGCGGCATCGCTTCTTTCGGCAAAATCGCGTTTCAGCCTGAGTGCGGCCATCGCCGTTTCGTCGTTGAAATCCGGGCTGCCTTCCGGGTGGCCGGCGATGGCGATCTGCCTTATGCCGCAACGGTCGAAAATGCCGGTGGACAGCATGTCCATGCTGGATGCGAAGGGACCGGCCGGGCGGTCGACGCCGCCGCCGACAACCAGAACATCGGTTACGCCCGCTTCTCCGGCAAGCCGTTTTACCTGTTCCTCAAACGCTGCGCGGGAGGGGATGCGCCGCGCTGCAAGATGTGGCACCGGCTCATAACCGAGATCGCGCAAATGTCCCGCGGCTTCGACGAGCCTTTCCTGCGAGGCGGCTCCAGTGTCGGTGAGATAGACGCGCACACCCTGCGGAAAGAGACCGGCAAGGTCGGTGGAGCCAAGCACCTGCGCGGGCGAGGCTTCTATGGAGGCGGGAATGATGGAAGCGGTGGAGATATCGGGCAATTTGTGCGTGATCCTTTTTATTATCATGCACCTATTTTGCGGCGAAGTCTGTGCCTGTTGCGGCAAGACAGGCTTGCATCTGCGACGAAGCTCGGCCCCAATCCCTGACGCGCGGCTTCACCAGATCCGTTTCGTCAGGCCATTCCAAAGCCATGTCCAGATGGTCGGCGGGAAACGCAGTAGCGATTTGCCGGGTGAGGGCGGCTGCGGCGCAAGGCTGCCGGAAAGGGCGTCCTCGATGGCGCTGATGGCGATATCCACCGAAGCGGCGGTCAAAAGCAGGGGATAGGTGGCAATCGTGTCGGAAGGGGATGGTTTCAGCCGCTTCTCGTAGAGCGTGGCGCCGGTATCCACGCCCTTGTCGACCAGATGCACGGTTGCGCCGAAATTGCCGCGGTCTTTTTCCACCAGCGCCCAGTATCCGCCCATCTGCCCGCGATAGGCAGGATTGATGCCGGCATGGAAATTGATGACCGGGCATTGCAGGGCCTGAAGCGTGGTCGGCGTCAGCAGGCGGCAGGAAATGGTGAAGATCGCCGCCGGTTTCAGCAGATTGGCGGCCTTGCGGCATTCCTCATCGTTGAGCGAGGCGAATTGGGTGACGGGGAGGCTGTGATGGAGATCGGGAGAAAGGCCGTATTCGGCGATGATCGCATCGCTTCTGCTAACAGTGAAGCGTTTGCCGAGCCGCGAGGCGATCATCGTCGCCATCTGGCCCGCAGCGACAATCCAGCCGAGCCGTCGCGCGCGCCGCCTGAGAATGACCGACTTGCTTTCCGGCTGCTCCATGAAAACATGGATGTCGGGAAATCGGGCCGCCAGCGCATTGATCATGACATTGGGGTTCACCCCGCCCGCCGTCATCACCAGAAGCCGATTGTTGATGTCAGTCATATCACCCACGGGATTTTCCTAAGCCATGATCCAGACGCCGAGTTTCACGCGTGAACTTCAAAACCATGTTAATTTTCATCGACAGGATTTTTTGAAATGTCGCTGGAACGGATTTTTCGGACTCACGTTATTGTGACGCATATCACATCGGTACTTGCCTTCGGACGGCAAGTCATAGGGGAGTAGTTTCACATGATCACACGCATTCTTTCGACCGTTTTCGTGGCTTTGTTGACCGTTGTCACCCTGAGCTCCTGTGGTAACACCATTCGCGGCATGGGTCGTGACACGGCGAACGCCGTCGACGCGACGCAGGATGCCGGCCGCAATGTGGACCGCGCCGCCCGTCGCTGACGACATCTCCCCTTAAAGGTCCGGCGTCATCCTGAAACACGGGTGACGCCTTTTCTTTGACCGAATTTTCCTGCGAATGTGCCCGTACGAGAATCACGGGGCGGGCATGAACGGATCGATGAAAAGACTGGCGAAGCTGCTGTTGCCTTTGCTGTTGCCATTTTCGGCTCAGGCCGGCGGGCAGGCGGATTTCTGCAGGATCATGGACCATGCCGGCGGTCGTTATACCGTCTGCAGTTTCGACCCGGCAAAAAGCACCATCCGGATATACGACCGCGATCATGTCTCCGGCCAGGGATATGGCTCCTTCGCCGCTCTCTCGTCGGCGCTGTGGCGGCAGCACATGTTCAGCGTCTTCGCCATGAACGGCGGCATGTACCATTCGGACTATTCCCCCGTCGGGCTCTTTATCGAAAATGGCATCGAACGCTCGCCGATCAGCACCGGCGGCGGCTGGGGCAATTTTCATCTTCTGCCCAATGGCGTGTTTTATCTGAAGGGGGCCGCGGCCGGCGTGCTGGAAACGCAGGCCTATCTGGCAGCGGATCCCAAGCCGGACTTCGCCACCCAATCCGGGCCGATGCTCGTCATCGATGGCAAGCTGCATCCGCGCTTTCTGCCCGATAGCGACAGCCTGAAGCGGCGCAACGGCGTTGGCGTTTCCCGCGATGGCATGGTGCATTTCGCCATATCGGAAAATACCGTGCGCTTTTACGATTTCGCCACGCTGTTCAGGGATGTGCTGGACGCGCCGAATGCGCTCTATCTCGACGGCACCATATCCAGCGTCGATATTCCCGCAATGAAAAGGCGGGACTCGCTGTTCCTGATGGGGCCGATCATCGCTGTTGTCGACAGGGTGCCGGATTAGCCTGAACGATCAGATCGGCGCCTTGGGATAGGCTTTTTCGAGACCGGCCGATGCCGTCAGTCCCTTGCGGAAGGCGAGAAAAGCGGGGTGCTGGCTCGCCCTTGCGGTTTCCATGATGCGGATCTGCAGGCGGGCAGGGGCATTGCCGCCAAGCCATTCGCCGGTCGTTTCCAGCTTCAGGCTGTTGAGGAAGCGGGCATTGGTCTGCTGGTCGAGATAAAGATTGAGGCCAGCCAGCAGGTTCTCGTCCTGCAGGGCGTTTTCCATCAACAGCAGCACCCAGGCTTTATCCTCGCTTGCAAGCGAAGTGAGTTTCGATGCGACCGTTTCGCGATCGGGGAAGGAGGATGCCTGCTGCATGGGGTGACTCGCATCGTTGCCGTTGCCATCGTCGATAAACCACAGGTCATGCCCTTTCAAGGCGCGACGCTTCAGCGCAAGAAATTCGACCGTAAAGTGTTTGGCCGGCGGGGTTTTCAACAGGTGTTTGTAGGAAAGCTTTAAATAACGGTTACACTTTAGCCTAAATTGCGGCGAAGCCCCAAATGGCGCTTATACGGGCCTCATGCTAACATCTTGTTTTTTCACATACCTATGCGCGGGGCGAATGGCAGCCTGTCGAAAACGCCTTCATTTAGCCGCTTTTTGCATTTGCCTTCGCCGCCAGATTTTAATAAATGCTTGCCTCAACGGGCCGGGTCTTGAAGACCGCCCGGAGAGTGAATAGCTGGAGTAATCATGGAAGAAACCGCTCAGAAATCCTGCTGGGGCGTCACCTTGCGCGCACTTGCAGGCTTTGCCGCTTTTCTCGCATTGACGTACATTTTTGGCAGCCCATAAGCATCTCTCCTGAATGACGGGTTTTGAAACGGCGCGGTTTTCCTTTGGAAACCGTGCTGTTTTCGTTTGAGGGCAATTATGTCGCAGCTGCGCAAACCGCTGACGCTCTTTTGTGGCGATCCGTTTTGGCTTTGGATATGATGGTGGTGGAATCCATTCTTATTCAAGGCGAACTTCATGTTTCTTTCGGTCTTTGACGTCTTCAAGATCGGTATCGGTCCTTCGAGCTCCCATACGATGGGGCCGATGACGGCAGCCAACCGCTTTCTGGCGCTGATCCTTAGCGATGAGTGGCCGCGGCCGGCAGGCGCGGCCGTTGCGCAGCTGAAGGTCAGCCTGCATGGCTCGCTCGCCTTTACCGGCATCGGGCACGGCACCGGGCGTGCCGTCATTCTCGGCCTCACCGGCGAACGGCCGGATATTGTCGACCCCGATGCGATGGACGCCATTATCGAGACGGTGGAAAAGGCCGGCACCGTGACGCCGCCCGGCCATCCTTCCTATGTGTTCCGCCCGGCCGAAGATCTGGTCTTCGACAAGAAGAACCCGCTGCCCGGCCATGCCAACGGCATGATCTTTTCCGCCTTCGACAATCAGGGCAGGCTGCTCGTCAAGCGCATCTATTATTCCGTCGGCGGCGGTTTCGTCGTCACCGATACGGAGCTCGAGGCGATCAAGCAGCGCGGCAAGACCATCGATAACGGTCCGCGCGTGCCTTATCCCTTCGCCACCGCGCGGGAAATGCTGGATATGGCGGCCCGTTCCGGCCGCACCATCGCCCAGATGAAGCGGGCCAACGAGGAGACGGTGGTTTCCCGCGAGGAGCTGAACGAGCGTCTCGACCAGATCTGGGAAGCGATGAACGGCTGCATCGAGCGCGGGCTGAAGGTGGACGGCATCATGCCTGGCGGTCTGAAGGTGCGCCGCCGCGCCCGCTCCATTTACGAGAAGCTGAATGCGGAATGGCGCAGCAACCGGCTGAACCCGGTCATGGCCAATGACTGGCTGAGCGTCTACGCCATGGCGGTGAACGAGGAGAACGCCGCCGGTGGCCGCGTGGTGACTGCGCCGACCAACGGTGCGGCAGGCGTCGTTCCGGCGACCGTCAGATATTTCCGGCATTTCCATGAGGATGCGAGCGTCGATGACGTGCGCGACTTTTTGCTGACGGCGGCCGCCATTGGCGGCATCATCAAGCACAATGCCTCGATTTCAGGCGCGGAAGTGGGCTGTCAGGGCGAGGTGGGCTCGGCTTCCGCCATGGCGGCGGCAGGCCTTGCCGCGGTCATGGGCGGATCGCCGGAACAGGTGGAAAATGCCGCCGAGATCGCGCTCGAGCATCATCTCGGCATGACCTGCGATCCGATTGCCGGGCTTGTACAGGTGCCGTGCATCGAACGTAATGCCATGGGCGCGGTGAAAGCGGTGACGGCGGCCTCGCTGGCGCTGAAGGGCGACGGCCAGCATTTCGTGCCGCTCGATGCCTGTATCGAGACCATGCGCCAGACCGGCAACGACATGAGCGAGAAATACAAGGAAACCTCCACCGGCGGCCTTGCCGTGAACGTTGTGGAGTGCTGAACGGGCAGGGCGTCAGGCATGGTTGCCATGCTTGACGCCCGCCGCAAAAAGGCATTGATAGAACCATGCCTTTACATCTCATCAAACTTTGCGTCGGTGCGGATTCAATCCAGGACTTGAGAGACTGGGTCGCGCATCGTGCGCTCACCGCAATAGCCGCAGGCCTCGAGCCGCACAGCGTCCACACAACCCGGATGATCCCGAAACGTGTCGAGGAATTGCTCGAGGGCGGTTCGCTCTACTGGGTCATCAAGGGGCAGGTGCAGGCGCGGCAGAAACTTCTCCATATCCGCTCCTTCAAGGGCGAAGACGGTATTTCCCGCTGCGATCTCATTCTCGGCCCGGAGGTCATCGAAACCTCACCTGCGCCGAAGCGCCCGTTTCAGGGCTGGCGTTACTTGAAGGACGACGAGGCGCCCCGCGATCTCGGCGGCGGCACGGGCGGCGAGGACATGCCTTCCGATCTCAGGCGGGAACTGGCGGAGCTTGGGCTGCTCTGACGCTTAACGGATTTGACAATGAAAAAGCCGGCATCCTTGCGGAGCCGGCTTTTTCTTTTGGGGGGAGACGGGTCGTTTTCTGGCTTCAGTTGATGCCGCCGACCGCAGTGGTGGCGCGGCCATCCTGAATTTTCACCCAGCGGCCGGGATTGGCGGTGTCCTGGCGCTTCAGGTAGGTATATTCGGTTTCAGACCAGTTCATGACCTTGTTGCGCATGTTGTCGAGAACGAAATCGCCACGATCGGTGCGGACGGTCAGAACGGCGTGGCCTTCGCCATTCGGCTGCAGAACCACGGTGATCAACAGGTTGGAGGCGGAGAAGCCCTTGTTCATCAGCATCTTGCGCTTCAGGAGCACGAAGTCTTCGCAATCGCCGACCGTGGTGGGATAGGCCCAGCGTTCTTCAACGCCATAGATTTCCATGTCGGTCATCGGCGTGATGGTGGTGTTGACGGTGTAGTTGACGTCGAGCATCGTCTTCCAGCGCTCTTCGGTCAGCTTCATCGGGCCGTTGTCCAGCGAGGTCGGCTGGCATTCGCTCTGATAGGTCTGGCAGAATTCATAGTGGCCGATCGGCGGGTTGGCCTTGCCGATGACGCGCATGACGGCGGCCGGCGAGGCGCTTGCCTGATGCGCGAAGGCGCTGACGATGAATGCGATCAGAGTGAAAACGAAACGGTTGTTCTTGTTCATTGCTTGTCTCCCCGTGGTGAGAAGACATTCGCAGGTATATTTTGACCCGGCGGAAATTTGCGAAGCGCAATTTGAGCTTAAATTTCAGCAAATTAGCCGTTGTTTTGAACTGTATTCGAACTAGTTTTTATGCGTCTTTGAAGCAAATTTTATTAAAATTTTACGCATCGTGGCTTTAGGTTTTTGGTAGCCATCTAGACCGCTGTATTGACAGCCATTTTCCGCGTGCTGCGGTTTCCGTGATCGTGTGCGGCCGGCTTGCGGCGCGTGGCGAAGAGCTGGATTTCCCGTTTTGGGATGGCTGTTTCAGGCTGATACAGGCCGGAAAAAGCGACAAAAAAACTTCAAAAAAACTGCATTTTTTCTGGAAAAAAGTTTTGCGGAGCGGTTTTCGCGCCGTGGATGAGCTGGCCAATGGCGCAACATGTTCCGCCGCGCTCATCCCTTTTACCGACTATGATGGATCCAGGCCGGTCTGCCGTAGGCGTCAGGGCGTGAAAATGGAAGTTCGGTAACGAGAAATGAGAATGAAGAACCTGACGACAGGAGCGGCCCGATATGGCCGAAGACAGAACATAGCCCGTCAAGGCACCGTCCGGGAATCTTCGCAATTATGCGATTGGGTCGAGCGCAAAACGCGCCAAAAATGCTGCACGCATTCTTACGGGCGCAAAACCTGCCGTGTCCGGGTGGAATGAGTTAGAGAAATTCGATCAGTGCGTCGGGTGACTGGACGCGGTCGAATTCCACGGCGACGCCTTCCATGAAGTGGCGCACGATCTTGCCGCTCATGTTCTTGCCTAGCTGGACCCGGCTTCCGAGTGGCGGCCGGTTTTCGATCTCGATTGCCGCACCCGACAGGGAAAGGTCGATCAGCCGGCAGGCGACGAGCACGCCGTCTTCCAGAACGAGCTGGGCTCTCGCATTGCGCGGCGTCAGGCGGTCGTGGCGGCGGTCTTCCGGCAGGCCGAGCAATTGACGCTTGGCGATCCAGGCGAGCTGCGCGGTGAGTTTTTCCCGCTTGCGCTCCGGCGCGTTGATGGCGATGAGGAAGCCCGATGCGGTGAGCGATGTCACCGTGCCTTCGATCCGACCGATATGCTGGAGATAGGCGATGACGCGGTCACCGTGGCGGGCAATGCCCGAGCAGGTGAACTGCGCCCTTTCGGCGGTCATCTCGGTCGCGGTGCAATCATATTCTTCATGGTCGGGCAACATCAGGCGGCCGGTGAAGGACACACGGACGGCGTCGTCGAGATGAGCTTCCTCAACCGGACGCAGGATTTGGGCGGTGTTGACCGAGCGGGACGAAAACATGGGCAGCGCAATTGTAATGAATGATGACGGTAAATTTCTACCTTGCGCGAGTTAACAGACTGTATTGTTTAACCTCTACAATTTTTCTGATCGGCAATATTGTTGCAGTTCTGACGTATTTTTTTGAGATTCCGGCGCTGTCGGACCTCTCCCGGAGGGGCGGGAGCGTTGGAACAGGTCCGTCAGCAGCTTTCGGCGCGCGGTGTATCCTCGGCCCCCTTGTTCACCGGAAACCCTGCCGGGGCGATGTCCAGGCGCAGCAGGCGGCTGCTTTTTATGGACAGGCACTGGATTGGCGCGGCGAATTCGTGTCTTGGCCGCTCTGCAAGCAGCGCCCCGAGCAACCTTGGGGCGGCGTCGGGATCGGTGCGAAGCGGCAGGAGCAGCATTTCGAATGCCAGCGGTGCGGCGCCATGGCCGTCCTCCGCCTCGACATCGAAGACCACGGGTAACTGGTGGTGCAGGATGCCGCGCGCGACGCGGCAGGGAAAGACGGCATTGGCCGGCTGCCACAATTCCGAAAACGGGCGATCCCGCAATTCCCGGCCGAACAGATCGCAAAGACGAGTACCGGCAAGGCGGAAGAACGGGGTATTCTCTCCCTTGTCCGTGAGGATAAAAAGATCGCCAAGGTGATGTTTCAGCTTTGCTGGATCGAGGTCCTCGCGTCGCGGGGCCGATCGCTTGCCGCGCAGTTCATCCCAATAGGCATATATGTCCAGTCCGGCCATGCTCTTCATAGCATCTCTCCATGTTCGTTTTTGGGACATCATGTCCATCCGAACGTCTGTATCTGGAGGTGTAGCGATTTTCGTGCCAAGTGGATTTATTAAGGTTAACAAAGGGTTGATATTGCCCGATGGCGATAGTCGTGGCATCGGAGCGGCCATGTCGGGGAAAGCTCCGTCAGCACAATTCAATGGCGTCGCCTGTTATTTTAAGGCGGGCCCGCAAGCCGGACCGCCCGCGGCCAGGCGTCCTTGCCGATAGCGGTTTGGGCGTCGAGCGCTTCCAGGGCGGGACGGCTTTTTTTTCGTTCGGGCTTCCTATATTGCTCGGGGAACGCAAAATTCGACCAAGACAGGGATGGGATCATGTCCTATGGGGACGGCGAACAGCCGCCGGTTTCGGAAACGCCGGAGCCGAAAGACGACACGAACAATCCCGTCTTCAACCTGCCATCGCTGCTGGTCGGCATTCTGGCCGCGCTGATCGTCGCTTATGTCATTCCCGCCTATATTCTGTCAGAGGAAGGCAATGGCTGGTTCATCTTCACCTTCGGCTTCATTCCGCTGCGTTATGCGGTGCCGTTTTCCCAGCAGGGGCTGGAATGGCTCTGGACGCCGGTGACCTATTCTTTCCTGCATGGCGGCATCGAGCACATTCTCTTTAACGGATTGTGGCTGATGGCCTTCGGCGCGCCGGTTCTGCGCCGGATCGGAACAGTGCGCTTCGTGCTGTTATGGTGCATTTCCGCCGCCGTTTCCGCCTTCGGCCATGCGGCGCTGAACTGGGGCGATGTGACCGTGCTGATCGGGGCGTCGGGTGTCGTTTCGGCGTTGATGGGGGCAGCCTGCCGCTTCGCTTTCCCTGCGCGTGGCGGATATAGCGCTTCCTTCGGCCATCTGATGCCGCGGCAGAGCATTCTTGCGGCGCTTTCCAACCGCACCGTGCTGATCTTCACGCTGATGTGGCTGTTCGGCAATGTGCTGATCGCTGTCGGTGTGCCGCTGTTCGGCGATGTCGGCGGTGAAATCGCCTGGGATGCGCATGTTTTCGGCTTTCTGCTCGGCTTCCTGTTCTTCGGGCTTTTCGATCGACGACTGGCCTGAGCCGATCACGCTCCTTGTCGGCCGTGGCGCAAATTTGCTTTCGCGCGTCCCATCCGGGATTGCATTCATGCGGACCTCAGCGCACGATATCCCATGATTTGCAACCGCCGGGGGAGACTGCGGCGCTGCGTATCGCTGAAAAGAGGAGGAAGGCATGCCAACATTCGTAAAGGATCTTCTCGACCGCAAGGGCCGGGACGTCGTGACTGTCAATCCTGAGGTCAGCATCGGTGAGGCGGCGGGAACGCTGCACGCGCATAAGATCGGTTCCGTCGTCGTGACCGACGCAGATGGCGTCGTTCTCGGCATCTTCACCGAGCGCGATCTCGTAAAGGCCGTGGCGGGCCAGGGTGCCGCTTCCCTCCAACAATCCGTGTCGGTGGCCATGACCAAGAACGTCATTCGCTGTCATCACAATTCCACCACCGATGAGCTGATGGAAATCATGACGGGCGGACGCTTCAGGCATGTGCCGGTTGAAGAGAATGGCCGCCTTGCCGGCATCATTTCCATCGGTGACGTGGTGAAGGCGCGGATCGGCGAGATCGAAGCCGAAGCGGAGCACATCAAGGCCTATATTGCCGGGTGAGTTAGTTCGCGAAGCGTATTACTTCCCTCATTCCTGTTACAAGCACAGGAATGAGGCGAGGGTCTCGCGCATCAGCGGCGGAATGCCTGCTGCATGCGTTCAAGCTCCGGAATGCGGGAGCGCGTTTCCTCATATCCCCGGTCGATCGCTTCGCTGGCGCGATGGAATTCCGAGAGGCCGATATCGTTGATGCGGGGATGCATCATCAGGTCGGGAGGATCGCCCGCCAGGCGCGAGCGCGAAATCCGGTCCTGAATAATGTTAAACGCCTGCACCATGACGCCCGGCAGGCCGGGACGCGGCGGGCTTTCCACCGCCGGTGCTGCGCCGCCATGCGATGGCGAGGCGGCGTGCTTGACCACGGCGGAACGGCCGAAAAGGTCGTAATTCAGATTGACGGCAACGACCAGCGCCTGCTCATAGGCCCGGCAGACCGAAACCGGCACGGGGTTGACGAGCGCGCCGTCTATCAGCGTGCGGCCGTTGCACTGCACGGGTTCGAAGATGCCGGGCAGGGCATAGGACGAGCGCAGCGCGGTGACGAGATCGCCCTGGTGAATCCAGACCTCGTGGCCGGTGCGCAGTTCCGTCGCGACGGCGATGAAGGGATGGTCGAGGTTTTCGACGCGCAGGCCTTCCAGATGTTCCTGCATGCGTTTGGTCAGCCGCATGCCGCCGAAGAGCCCGCCGCCGCCGATGGTGAGATCGAGCAGGCCGGCAATACGGCGCATCGTCAGCGAACGGGCGAACTCCTCCAGCTCATCGAGCTTGCCGGCGAGATAACAACCGCCCACCAGCGCGCCAATCGACGTGCCTGCAATCATGCCGATCTTCACGCCAGCCTCGTCCAGTGCCCGCAGGACGCCGATATGGGCCCAGCCGCGAGCTGCGCCGCCGCCAAGGGCGAGCGCTATCCGGTGTTTGTCGACGATCTGGGTGACGGGCGGCTCATTGCCGGTGGCTTCGGGATTTCCAGCCGCAAGTTGATTGTGACGATTTCCCCATCCCAACATGACCGCACTCCCTGCCAGTTCCTCAGGCTCCCCTCAAATCCCTGAAGCCCGCTATATTGGTAGCAAATTGGTGCGGCCGATGGAAGGTGGCCGTTTATGTGTCCGAATAGGTTGTGGCCGGATCGAAATGGCGGGTGTCGTCGGTGATCTTCGTGACCGCATCGCCGTTGGAGAGCTCGACGGTGCGATAAAAACAGGAGCGGCGGCCGGTATGGCAGGTCGCGTCATGGCCGGCGACGGAGACCTTCAGCCACACGGCGTCCTGATCGCAATCGGTGCGGAATTCCTTCACCGTCTGCAGATTGCCTGACGTTTCGCCCTTCTTCCAGATTTTGTCGCGCGAACGGCTGTAATAGTGGGCGATGCCGGTCTCCAGCGTCAGCGACAGAGCTTCCGCATTCATATGGGCGACCATCAGCAACTCGCCGTCACGGGCATCGGTGACCACGGCGGTGACGAGGCCGTGGGCATCGAATTTCGGCGAAAAAAGACCTGCGTTTTCGAGCACTTCCTTGTCCGCAGGTGCGGACGGAAACGAAATGGACATGGCTACCCCGGGAGAAAAGCGGAAGGTTTCAGAGCGGCGGAGGCAATGGAATCAGTCCGCCACTCCAAAATTTGTCTGGGCATCGGGTTTCTCGGAAACCCGCGCTACACTTTTCGGTCCAGCGCTTAGCGGTTCCGCACCATGGTCATGAAGCGCACCTGTTCGGCCGGATCGTTCTTGAACGTGCCGGTGAAGCTGGTGGTCAGCGTCGTCGACCCCTGCTTGTTTACGCCGCGCATGGACATGCACATATGTTCGGCGTCGATCATGACGGCCACGCCGCGCGGTTTCAGGGTTTCCTCGATCGATCTGGCGATCTGCGCGGTCATGTTTTCCTGCGTCTGCAGGCGGCGGCCGAAGATTTCGACGACGCGGGCGATCTTCGACAGGCCGAGCACGCGGCCGGCCGGAAGATAGGCGACATGGGCCTTGCCGACGATCGGCACCATATGGTGTTCGCAATGGGAGAAGAAGGGGATGTCGCGCACCAGCACAACATCGTCATAACCGCCGACTTCCTCGAAGGTCGTGCCGAGCACGTCCTGAACGTTCAGCTCATAACCGGCAAAAAGCTCGCGATAGGCCTTGGCGACGCGCTTCGGCGTATCCAGAAGTCCTTCGCGGGCGGGATTTTCTCCTGCCCAGCGCAGAAGAACGCGCACTGCTTCTTCCGCTTCGGCCTGGCTTGGGCGAGCTTCTGCCACGTCGGGTTTTGCGCCAGCGCCGGGGAAATTCTTCACGATCGCATCCATTCCGTCTCTCCCGATGCGGGTAAAGGCCGCACCTGAATTCGTTTTTCATCGCGAACTCATGTTCGCAGTTGCTGCTATCTGGTTGTTTTACAGCATTTTGGCAAGACCGATGCTGTTATTTCGGTATCGGAGCCGTTAATTTCATCACGGCTTGATGTCCAGAAAGCTCGTTAGCATATAATGAGAATGGAGGGCAGGAAAGCTTCACTGCGACAAACGCTGTGTTTGAAAAATTTGACCTGTCCTGTTTTTGGGCAATCTCGAGCGCGCCGGGCACCGACGATGGACGATATCTATAATAATCGCATTCTGGACTTTGCCGGGAATATTCCGCTCATCGGCGTTCTTGAGGATGCCGACGCCAGCGCCGAGAAACACTCCCGGCTGTGCGGCTCTAAGCTCAAGGTCTATCTGAAGGTCGAAGGCGGCATCGTGACGGCGTTTTCGCATGAGGTTCGCGCCTGCGCGCTCGGCCAGGCCTCCGCCTCCATCATGGCGCACCACATCATCGGGGCTTCCAGCGGCGAAATCCGGCAGGCGCGGGAAGACATGCTCGCCATGCTGAAACAGGACGGTGAGGGGCCGGCGGGCCGTTTCGAAGACATGCGGGTGCTTCAGCCCGTCCGAGATTTCAAGGCGCGCCATGCCTCCACCATGCTGACCTTCGAAGCGGTGGTCGATGCGCTCGACCAGATCGAAGGGCGGCCGGCTCTCAACGCCGCAGGTTAGGCGATGTGCGGCGAACCGGGCTGCCGGCACCAGCAGACGGCGGAAAAAGCGGGCCGATCCCGCAACTGGGCGGGCAGCTTTGCCAAAACGCCGGGGCGGCTTCTGGGCGTCGGTTTCATCCGGCTTTATCAGCTGACCCTATCCGGCTTCATCGGGAATTCCTGTCGCCATATCCCCACCTGTTCCGAATATGGCTATGAAGCCATTGCCCGACACGGGCTGTGGGCCGGCGGCTGGATGACGCTGTTTCGCGTTGCGCGCTGTGGGCCGGGCGGCACCAGCGGCCTGGACCCGGTGCCGGAAGTGATCGATGGCGGCAGGCGCTGGTGGATGCCCTGGCGTTACTGGAGCCTGCATCGATGAATGACTATGTGGCCCTGCTGCACAGCATCGTGCTCGGCGCGGGCAGGCGGCTCGTCATGGCCGATCTCAGGGCCTTGGCGGAAGAGCTGGGATTTGCCGAATGCAGAACGCTGGTCGCGACTGGAAATCTGGTTTTTCGCGCCGGGGCGGCACCTGTTCGTGAGATTGAGGACAGGCTGGAGCGCGCCTTCGAAGACCGCTTCGGCAAACATGTCGATATTCTCGTTCGTTCGGGCGGCGACTGGCTGAAACTGGCGGCGGATAATCCCTTCGCCCAAGGCAATCCGCCGGATGTCTGCGTTCGCGTGATGCGCGCGCCGCTGGACAACGGCGTCCTCGAATTGCTGGAGAAGTACCGTGGGAGGGAGAAGATCGCTCTCGCCGGCGGCGATCTATGGATCGATTTTTGCGGCAAGCCGAGCGAGAGCAGGCTGCTATCCGTGCTGACCACCAAAAGGCTCGGTATCGGCACGACCCGCAACGCCAATACGGTCAATGGTCTCGCGCAAATGCTTCGCTGAGCGATCCTTCGCCTTTGACTGCAATGGCAAAAGCCTTTATCAGCCTGCCTGTCCGCTTGTCGCGGGCAAATCATTATTCCAACACCACCCGCATTCGTTGGCGGGACTGGACAGGAGATTAGACAATGTCTGAAGCTGTTTCCCTTACATTTCCCGATGGATCCGTGCGCAGCTACCCCGCCGGTACGACCGGCCGCGAGGTCGCCGAATCCATTTCCAAATCGCTTGCCAAGAAGGCTGTCGCCATTGCGCTTGACGGCACCGTGCGCGATTTGTCCGAGACCATCACCGATGGCAAAATCGAGATCGTCACGCGTGAAGACGGCCGTGCGCTGGAACTCATCCGCCACGATGCCGCCCACGTCATGGCCGAAGCCGTGCAGGAACTGTGGCCCGGCACGCAGGTGACGATCGGCCCTGTCATCGAGAACGGCTTTTATTACGACTTCGCCAAGAACGAACCCTTCACGCCGGAAGATCTGCCGAAGATCGAAAAGCGCATGAAGGAAATCATTCTGCGCAACAAGCCGTTTACCCGCGAGGTCTGGTCGCGCGAGAAGGCCAAGGAAGTGTTCGCCGCCAAGGGCGAGAACTACAAGGTCGAGCTGGTCGACGCCATTCCGGAAGGTCAGGACCTGAAGATCTATTATCAGGGTGACTGGTTCGATCTCTGCCGTGGTCCGCATATGGCGTCCACGGGGCAGATCGGCACGGCCTTCAAGCTGATGAAGGTGGCCGGGGCCTATTGGCGCGGTG
Organism: Agrobacterium sp. YIC 4121; assembly: GCF_002008205.1. NCBI lineage: Bacteria > Pseudomonadati > Pseudomonadota > Alphaproteobacteria > Hyphomicrobiales > Rhizobiaceae > Agrobacterium > Agrobacterium sp. YIC 4121. The sequence continues at coordinate 38,237 of NZ_MRDI01000012.1, forward strand.
ACAGCAACAATGCGATGCTGTCGCGCATCTACGGCACCGCCTGGGCGACGCAGGAAGAGCTGGACAATTATCTCCACGTGCTGGCCGAAGCAGAAAAGCGCGACCACCGCCGCCTCGGCCGCGAAATGGACCTGTTCCATTTCCAGGAAGAAGGCCCGGGCGTCGTCTTCTGGCACGGGAAGGGCTGGCGGATGTTCCAGACGCTGACGGCCTATATGCGCCGCCGGCTCGCCAACGCCTATCAGGAAGTCAACGCGCCGCAGGTGCTGGACAAGTCGCTCTGGGAAACCTCCGGTCACTGGGGCTGGTATCAGGAAAACATGTTCGCGGTGAAATCCGCCCATGCCTTCACCCATCCCGATGACGAGGAAGCCGATCAGCGCGTCTTCGCCTTGAAGCCGATGAACTGCCCGGGTCACGTACAGATCTTCAAGCATGGCTTGAAGTCTTACCGTGAAATGCCCGTCCGCCTTGCGGAATTCGGCACCGTGCATCGTTATGAGGCTTCGGGCGCTCTGCACGGCCTGATGCGCGTTCGCGGCTTCACGCAGGACGATGCGCATGTCTTCTGCACGGAAGAGCAGATGGCGGCGGAATGCCTGCGCATCAACGACCTCATCCTGTCCGTCTACGAGGATTTCGGTTTCAGCGAAGTCGTCGTCAAGCTCTCCACGCGCCCGGAAAAGCGCGTCGGTTCCGACGATCTGTGGGATCGCGCCGAAAGCGTGATGATGGATGTTCTGAAGACCATCGAGGAACAGTCCGAAGGCCGCATCAAGACCGGCATCCTGCCGGGCGAGGGCGCGTTCTACGGGCCGAAGTTCGAATATACGCTGAAGGACGCCATCGGCCGTGAATGGCAGTGCGGCACGACGCAGGTGGACTTCAACCTGCCGGAACGTTTTGGTGCCTTCTATATCGACCAGAACTCGGAGAAGACCCAGCCTGTCATGATCCACCGCGCTATCTGCGGCTCGATGGAGCGTTTCCTCGGCATTCTCATCGAGAACTTCGCCGGCCATATGCCGCTGTGGTTTGCGCCGCTTCAGGTCGTGGTTGCGACGATTACCTCGGATGCAGATGATTACGGCCGCGAAGTCGCCGAAGCGCTGCGCGAAGCGGGCATGGCGGTCGAGACCGACTTCCGCAACGAGAAAATCAACTACAAGATCCGCGAGCATTCGGTGACCAAGGTTCCGGTCATCATCGTCTGCGGACGGAAAGAGGCGGAAGAGCGCACCGTCAACATCCGCCGTCTCGGTTCGCAGAACCAGACGCCGATGTCGCTGGAAGATGCGATTACGAGCCTCGTGGACGAGGCGACGCCGCCGGATGTGAAGCGCAAGCTTGCGGCGAAAAAGCAGGTTGCTTAATAACAGTTACGGCCCCTTCGGGGGCCGTTTTGTTTTTGGGGGTGTGCGGGTAATTTCACTGCCAAAGGCGACGCATTCACCTCCGTCACCCCGGACTAGATCCGGGGTCCAGCGCGATCAAGTCCTTGATCGCGAAAGACTCTCTTCACGACGCAGACGCGTCGTGGCTGGATGCCGGATCAAGTCCGGCATGACGTATGAGATGTAGGCGACGCCTACTCGAAATCCCCGGTCATATCTTCCGGCGCCTGATCCTTCATCAGCACTTCCACGTCCGAATCCCGGCCGGAGGTCACTTTGAAGTTGCGCTGGTAGACCTTGTCCTTGTTGCGGGCGATGGCGGTATATTCGCCTTCCGCCAGCACCATGGTCGAAAAGGCGCTGACGCTTTCGTTCACCACGTCGCCGCCGCCGTTGAGCACCGACCAGGCCGTATCGGCAATGGCTTCGCCGCCTTCTTCGGAGACGAGCTTGAGGGTGATCTGAGCGGCCTGATGCTGGAGCGTCGCTTCCGTCAGCTTGCCGGCTTCCACCTGGATGTCGGCGCGCACCACCGCGTTGACGTTGCCATATTCGGAAACCACGTGATAGGTGCCGGCATTCAGGCGCACGATGGTGTTGGGCTTGATATCGGCCATAACGAGGCCGCGTTCGCCATCGGGGCGGGCGTCTGACGAATAGACGGAAAATTTGAGCTGGTTGCCGGAAATCTGCTTGTCGGAGCCCGCAACCGCATTCAGCACGAAGCCGCCAGCATCGAGAATCAGCACCTGTTTCTGCACATTGCCGGAGGTCGGGACATTGAGTTTCTTGGTGACGCCCGCACGGCCGAAGGCGACGTTGACGAAATATTCGCCCGGCACCAGATGGAATTCCGCCGAGCCGCCTTCCGAACTTGCCAGCATCGGCAACTTGCCGTCCGCGCCGGGAATGGGGCTGAAGACGCGCCAGGACAGGCCTTCCTTCACCGCTTCGCCTTCGCTGGTCAGCTTGGCTTCCATGTTGATATCGCGGGCGGTGCTTTCCGGGGCGTTGGGTGCGGAAGGGGCGGTGAAAGCGTTCAGCTTCGGCATTTTCGGCGTACCGCCGAGCTGCTTGAAGTCTTTGAAGGCGTCCTGTGAAAAAGCGGCTTGCGATAAAAGACCAAGCACGGCACATGCAATGGTCAGACGTGCCGCGATTTTGATTGCCGACATTTTCGATACCGATTGACTTCTTGATTTTCCCGGATCACTTCAAAACCAATGCCGTGGCTATTTCAAGGCCCATGTTTTTGCGATGACAGCAGAATGGAAGATTTTTGATCATGACAAATGATATCAAGCTCCTCGATTATCTCAAGGTTCGCCGTTCCACGCCCGCCCTGCAACTTGCCGAGCCGGGGCCTTCGAAGGGGCAAATCGAGGACATCCTGCGCCTTGCCGTGCGTGTGCCTGACCATGGCAAGCTCGCCCCCTGGCGCTTCGTCGTCTATCGCGGCGAGGAGCGTGTGCGTCTCGGTGAGACGGCGCTGAGGATCGCGCTTGAAAAGAACCCGGAACTGGACCTGCAGCAGCAGGAAGCGGAACGCACCCGCTTCACCCGCGCGCCCGTCGTTATCGCCGTCATCAGCACCGCAAAGCCGCATTTCAAGATTCCGGAATGGGAACAGGTCATGTCCGCCGGTGCTGTGTGCCTCAACCTCATCTTCGCCGCCAATGCCAGCGGTTTTGCCGCGAACTGGCTGACGGAATGGTTTGCTTTCGATTCCGCATTTCTCGCGGAAATCGAGGTCGGCGCGGAAGAGAAGGTGGCCGGGTTCATTCATATCGGCTCGACGACATTCCCGCCGGTGGAGCGGCCGCGGCCGGAGCTTGCCGATGTCGTCACCTGGGTCGGGGACGTTTGATGTTCTACACCACGGACACCAACCAGCATGGCCTGCCGCATGATCCGTTCAAGGCCATCGTCGCACCGCGTCCGATCGGCTGGATCGGCTCGAAGGGCAGGGACGGTTCCCTCAATCTCTCGCCCTATTCCTTCTTCAATGCGATTTCGGACCGGCCAAAGCTTGTGATGTTTTCCTCCAGCGGCAGGAAGGACAGCCTGCGCAATGTCGAGGAAACCGGCGTCTTCACCGCCAATCTCGTCAGCCGCCATCTGGTGGAGCGGATGAATGCGTCTTCTGCACCCGTCGGTTATGATGTCGATGAGTTCGCCCTTGCCGGCCTCACCGCCGTCGACGGGCGGGTGGTGGATGCGCCTTTCGTGGGCGAGGCGCTGGCGGTTCTGGAGTGCCGCGTGACCCAGATACAGCAGCTTAAGGACGTTGACGGCCAGCCGGCGGATTCGTGGATGGTGATCGGACAGGTCATGGCGATCCATATCGATGAAACGATCATTCGCGACGGGCGCATCAATATGGGGCTGTCGCGACCCGTGGCGCGCATGGGCTATATGGATTACTGCGATGGCGGCAGCGATGTATTCCAGCTGCAGCGCCCCTCTACTGCGCCGTCAATATAGTCCTTCTTCGGCTACGGTTAATTTTTATGGTGAACCAAACGTAAACCATTTGCGCCTAGAGTTTTATACATGGTGGCGGCGATGATGCCGCCATGCATTGTTGCGAATGTTTTCGAGGCTCAGGTGATCGTACAGGCATTTCTTCGCTGGTCTGAAAAGGCTGGATCGACCGAGCGGGCGAAAGCTGCCAATGCTCTCGGCCGTGCCTATCTTCAGTCCGACATGGCGCGCGAGAACCGCGATGCCGCCTATATGGCGATGACCTATCTGCTCGACGATCCTTCGCCGCGTGTGCGGCTGGCGCTTGCCGAAGCGCTGGCGGATGCCCATGACGCACCGCGCGCCATTCTCGTCTCACTCGCCGAAGACCAGCCGGAAATTGCCTGCACCGTCATTGCACGTTCACCGGTTCTCGGCGAGGCCGATCTGGTCGATCTCGCCGGGCGCGGCGAAAGCCTGACGCGCGCGCTTATCGCCGCAAGGCCGGGCCTGCCGCGCGGTGTCTGTGCAGCGCTTGCCGAAGTCGGCGACCTGCCGGAAACCATCATCCTGCTCGAAAACGACGATGCTTTCATCACGCCGTTTTCGCTCAGGCGCATCGCCGAGCGCCATGGCTCGGACGCCGATATTCGCGACCTCCTGCTTCGCCGCGAGGCGCTGCCCGCCGATGCACGTCACCTGTTGATGGGGCGCATCAGCGAAGCTCTCGCGGGCTCCGCGCTGGTTCACGCAATGATCGCACGCAACCGTGCCGACAGTCTTTTCCGCGAGGCGGAAGATTCCGCCACCATCCTTATCGCCGCCAGTGTCTCCTCGCCGCAGCTGCCGGCGCTGGTGGAGCATCTGCGCCAGCGGCTGGAACTGACGCCGGCGCTGCTCATCCATGCTGTCTGTTCGGGCCGGCTGGAATTCTTCACGGCGGCCATGGTCAATCTGTCCGGTCTCGATGACCGCAAGGTGCGCGCCATTCTGGCGACGGGCCGGCCGCATGCCTTGAAGGCGCTGTTCCAGTCGGTCGGTCTTTTCGGCGATGTTGTCGACGTCTTCATGGAGGCGACGCTGATGTGGCGCCGTGCCGCCCGCTCGCAGCTCTCTGATGTGGCGGCCTCCGTCTCGGCGGAACTGCTGGCGCATTTCCGTGACGTCAACGGTTCCGAAACGCTGTTCGAACTGCTGCATGCCGTGCGCAAGCTCGCCATCGCCGAAGAGCGGCAGAAGGCGCGGTATTATGCGGAAGCGCTGACGGTGGAGGCGGCGTGAGGTCCGGGTATTTCGCGGGTGCATCCTCTCACCCTCATTCCTGTGACAAGCACAGGAATGAGGGAAGTGGGGGCTTTGCTGTTAGAGGAAATCTCTACCTCGCATCGGCAAAGTAAACCGCCGCCGCTTTTTCCCAATCGCCTCACTTATCGAACCGCTTGGCGATCCACGAATAGCTGTTTTCAACCATCCTCACCGGTGTGCCCAAAAGATGCTTTATGCCTTCGGTGGAAGGCAGGATACGGCTGACGCGGCTGATTGCCTGTTTGGTGAGGCTTTCCTCTTCCTTCGGCGTAACAGCCACCGTTGCCTGCGGTGCAGTGGCCGGCGCCGAGGCGGGAGGTTGCGTGCCGGCCGTCTGCGGAGCCTGTTCGCCCGGTGTCTGGCACACGGCCACCACCACGGGGTAAGGCGCGTTGGCGTAACGCTCCAGCTCCTTTTCCGACACGGCGTCGCACAGTTCGATGCTCGTCCAGCGCTGCTGGGAGGTGGCGAGGTAATGGCAATCGGTGGCGCTGTCGTCGCAGCCAAGGAAGGTCATGAGAACGAGGGCTGTTTTCATGGTGTGTGTTGCCTCTGTCGGGAATTATGCTCTAGAAACTCATCTATCCCGATTGCAGTGACATTACGACGAAATACGCATTTTATAGAGAAGGCAGGCATCGCATTGGCCACCGAAATCAAGCTTGAAACACCCCGGCAGGATGCGGTTCTGCGCCTCATCGACCTTTCCAACGCCTATATGGCCTCGCTTTACCCGGCCGAGAGCAATCATCTGGTCGATATCGGCGCGCTCGAGCAGGACAATGTCTCGTTTTTCGTGGCCCGGCACGATGGCCGCGTGGTCGGCTGCGGCGCGCTGGTGGAGGCGGGAGACGGCACGGCGGAGGTGAAGCGCATGTTCGTCGATCCCGATGCACGGGGATTGCGGATCGGCAAGCTGATCATGGACACGCTTGTCGCGCGCGGCGCCGAGCTTGGCCTTTCCGCCATCCGTCTCGAAACCGGTATCAGCCAGCCGGAGGCGATCGGTCTCTATCGCAAGGCGGGGTTTGTGGAGATCGAGGCCTTTGCGCCCTACAGGCCGGATCCGCTCAGCCTATTCATGGAGAAGGTGCTTTAGGCCTACGGCGCGAGATTGCCGTATCCTGCACGTCATCCCTCGGCCCTGTGCCGAGGATCCAATCACGTATCGTAGAATCAATCGGTGGCAGATGCCCGGGACAGGCCCACTGCTGTCCGGTTTAAATTTGGTGGACATGGCGCACGGTGTTGATTCTACTCGTATTCGAGCGTTTGGCGACGATC
>NZ_MRDI01000023.1:0-233644 GCF_002008205.1 Agrobacterium sp. YIC 4121
GAATACGAGTAGAATCAACACCGTGCGCCATGTCCACCAAATTTAAACCGGACAGCAGTGGGACAGGCCCGAGCATGACGATAGAGACCCTAGAGGATGGCATCCTCAAGCGAAGGCGGCAGAAATTCTCTGCCGCATCCACTCTTCGCCCTCAGAGATAATCCCGCTTCACCGTTTCCAGAACGGCGGCGAAACGCTCCTTGCGCTCTTCCAGCCGGCCATCCGGGCTGAGACGCGGCTCCGCGCGGCTTGCCTGCCAGAGCGCCAGCGTGGAAGGTGCTGCCAGCACCTGCTTGGCCAATTTGCGCAATGACCGAGGCTGCGTTTCCTGCGGCCGCACCAGCACGTCACCCTCATGCGCCGGGCCTTCATGCGCCGGAACGGAACCGGTCTCGGCAATGACGGGGCCAGGCGGCGGCGGGAAGCTCATGCCCCAGAAGCGCGAGCCCTTTTTCGCCGCCTCGGCGCGGGTTGAAACGGGCACATAGCGCGGCTGATATTCGACACCCACGCTACCGGCCCAGTCGCTCCATTTGAAGCTGTTGATCGACGGCGAGGTGCTGACCGCGACCCATGGCACGCGGAAGGCATCGGCAAGAATTGCGCCATGCATGGATTCGGCCACGATGAATTCCGACTGGGCGATGGCGCGGATCACCGCTTTCGCCTCGCCGCGCGGGTCGAGATAGGTCAGTCCCGCCGGTTCGCAGACGGTTTCCCACATGCCGAATTCCGCCGATTCCCAGTGCGGAACGAAGGTCTTCTTGTAGAGCTTCGGCAGGCCTTTGAAATCGGGCATCTCGGTGACCATGACGGCCGGATCGACAATGCCCTTTTCGGGCGCGAGCCCCAGCTTCGCGGCGGTTTTTTCGCCGCGCACGCAGCGAATATCCCAGAACTCGGTGCTGGTATCCGGCACCGCGCCATAACCATAGCCGCTGCCGATCACCAGCTTGCGCTGCTTTGCGGGCAAAAGAACGTCGTTCAGCACGGTGCCGACGCCAACGAGCATGACGTCGTCATGCACATCGCGCAGGCCCGGAAGCAGAAAATCCCACAGCCAAAGGTTGAGATCGTCACCGAAATTTCCGTGATGAGATTCCCAGTGGTAAGGTTTCATGAGGTCACTCCTGGGTGAAAAAACATATAAATTCTTGCGGGCGAGAATTCGCTCATCTGGAGCGGACGATTTTTCCAGCACCGAGCTCGAACGCGGCGCGCAGCAGTGCCGGATCGCGCATCGCCCATTTCAGGAGCAGTCCGAATTCGGGTGCCTTGCGCCGTTTCAGATTGCCCGCCTGGCTCCACAGCGCCTGTTTGCGCGCCGTGTTTTTATAGGAAGCGATGGAGGCGACATCGTCCGGCCGGCGCGAAAAACGCCCCTCCAGCGTATCGAGCGCGACCCAGGTGTTGAACTGCTGGCGCAGGAATTCCGGCGAGGTATTGTCGATGCTGTGGAAGATATTGACCCCCATTCCGCGCATCGCGCCGGCGTCGTCACACAGAAGCGTGCGCTTCGATGCCAGGATGGAATCGCAGAAAAACAGCACGTCTTCCGCCGCCAGACGAAGCGCCGGGTCAAAGCGGATTTTCTCAAAAAGAGGACGGCCGATCACCATGCAGGAGAGATGCAGGAAGCTCCAGTTGCGCAGCATCACACTTGCCAGATCCGGCAGTTCGATCAGCAGCGGCCTCTCGGAAAGCCTCGCCGCACCCTCATTTTTCTCGAGCTCGGAAATGGCGAAATGATAATAAAATTCGTCACTTGCCTGCATGGATGCCCAGTAGCACTCGCCGCCATAGGTCTGAAGCGCAAAGGCCGCATTCTGCAGATGATCGGGTGTCCAGATATCGTCGGAATCAAGAAAGGCGACATAGTCGGTGCCGTCAGGCACATTGTCCAAACCGGTGTTGCGGGCGCCGCCCGGGCCGGCATTGGCCTGCTTAATGACGAGAATCCGGTCTTTCTCACCCTGCGAAAGTTCCGCAAGTTCCTGATCGATCGGGTATGGCGATTCGTCATCGACGATGACAAGATCGAAATCCTGGTAAGTCTGCGCAAAAACCGATGCGAGTGCACGTCCCAGGACACCGTGCTGCTTTTGGTAGTAGGGAATGACGACAGTAAATCTTGCCATTGTTTCGCCCCTTGCGTTGATCAAGAAGTGTCGGGCCCGATCCTAAAAGCGGCCCCGATGGTATCGGCAACTCCCAACCGGCTTTCCTCCCGCCGGCCTCCAGAAACAGGATGCTTGTATGCCCCCAGCGCCAAATGTAAAGACCATCACCACGAATGTCGGCTGGAGCGTTTTATCAAAAACAGGGACATTCGGGCTTAAATTTGTCACGGTCCCAATTCTCGCAAGACTGCTTTCCCCGGAGGAATTCGGGGTGGTGGCGGTAGGACTAACGGTTGTACAGTTTCTGACCATGATCGCCGGCGCGGGGCTGACCTCTGCCCTCATCGTCGAAAAGGAAGAGGATATGGAAACGATCCATACCGTCTTCTGGGCCAATCTTGCCATCTCCTGCACCATGGCCGCCGTCCTCTACATCTGGGCAGAATTTTTCGGCGGGCTTCTGGGCGCGGTGGAAAGCGCTTACCTGCTGCGCATCATGGCCTTCCTCATTCCGCTGCAGCTCGCAGGCGATGTCGCCTATTCGCTGCTCGCCCGGCGCATGAATTTCAGCAAGGATGCGCTTTGGAGCATGGCGTCGGAAAGCATTGCGGCGGTCGTCGCCGTCGCTCTCGCCCTTCTCGGCTTCGGCGTCTGGGCGCTCATCATCCAGCTTTTCGCCGCAGCCCTCATCCGGCTTGTCGGGCTTTATGCCGTTTCCCGCTATTGCCCGCGTTTCGTCATGAAACCGCGCCGGCTGGTGCCGCTTCTCGGCTTCAGCTCGGGGCTGATGGGCTCGGAAATCGCCAATTTCGTTACCTTCCAGTCGCCGATGGTGGTTATTGCCCGGCATCTTGGGCTGGCGGATGCCGGCGCCTATTCCGCCTCCAACCGCTTTGCCAGCATTCCCAACCAGGTGGTTCTGTCGGCCGTCATGGGTGTCCTGTTTCCCGCCTTCAGCCGCATGATGGACGACCCGCAACGCCGGCGCGATGCGCTGATGTTCAGTACGCAGGTGCTGACCGTGCTCCTGGCACCGATGATGTTTGGCCTCTGGGCCGTGGCGGAGCCGGCCATGCTTGTCATCTTCGGGCAGAACTGGGCCTATGCCTGGCCTGTCCTCGGTCTGCTCGCCCTGTCCAAGGCCATTCTGACGCCGTGCAGCACCTTCATCCCGTATCTGAAGGGAGCAGGTTACGGCCGCGTGCTGTTCTGGTCGGCGACGATCCGCGCCATCGTCACAACCGTCGCGGTCTGGCTTGCCGCGCTTTATGGCACCCTGATCGACGCGATGGTGTGGCTCTGCATCGTCAACGCGGTAACGCTGGTCGCCTATTCCTGGGCGGTGTTCAAGGCAAGCGATACCCCCTTCTTCCGCGGCCTTTATGTCAGCAGCCGGCCGATGATCGCAGCGCTGGTGATGGCCGTTGCGGTGCGTTATCTGCTTCACCTTCTGGCTGAACGCGTTCCCAATGCCACGCTTCAGGTTCTCATCGGCGCTGCCGTCGGCGGCGTCATCTATGCGGTGCTGATCCTGCTGACCGAACGGGCGCTGCTCGGGAAAATTCTCGGAATGGTCAAATCGCGGCGTATGCGGGATGCCGCAACTCAGGGTTAGTTCAACCGCAGAAAAACGCGCCTCATTTCCGCCGTTAACCGGCCTTTTCCGCGGTGATTTTCCTCACCGCGGCAGGACGGGATGGCGGTTCTTTTTGCAGCGCAATATCACGACAAATGACAATTTCACACGCTTAGGCGATTTTTAACGATGGCGATATTTATAAAAATTCCAGTAATTTCAGACATTTGAATTTTCACAGCAACAGGAATGACCGGAACGCCAGACATTCACCCGCAAAATCTAAGCTTGTGTTTTTCCCGCGTCGCCACATTTTATCCCAAAGTCGAAACCAGACTTTCCAGTGCGGGCTTAAGTTCGCTCTGGTTGCAACGCGGCGTGGGTGGACGCCGCCCAATAGGGGTGACTGATGTGACTGTCGATCAGAACCTATCCTCCCGTATCAATTTGATGCGCATATTGCTGATCTCCGGGATCGTGTTCGTCCATGTGCCGCACGATGCCGAAACCAGCCCATTTCTCGGCCTTTACGGTTTCTTCGACTGGCTGCGGGTTTTTCTGGGCGATGCGCTGTTTCGCATCGGCGTGCCCTGTCTCAGCGCCATTTCCGGTTATCTGCTGTTTCGCCGCGGCATGAGCGGTTTCGATTATCCGGCGACGATCCGTTCCAAGTCGAAAACCGTGCTGCTGCCTTTCCTTCTGTGGAACGGCGCGCTGTTTGCAGCCGTATTGCTGATCCAGCTCTTCGATGTCGGCGTTGGGTATTTCCCCGATCTGTGGAATGCGAGCCCCCGTGAAATCATCAGCCACGGAACGGCGCTTGAGGAACTGCCGGTGAATGTGCCGCTTTATTTCCTGCGCGACCTCTTCGTCTGCATCCTGCTGTCGCCAGTGCTCGCCTTTCTGATGCGCCGTTTCGCCCTGCCGACGCTCGCCATTTTGCTCTTCATCACCGCCATGCCAGACCTGACGATTTTCATCGTCCAGAAGAAATCCATTCTTTTCAGCTTCTCGCTCGGCATTGCGCTGGCGCTTCATCGTATCGACGTCAAGGCGCTGGACCCCTACGCCGTGCCGATCATGGCGCTGACCTTTGCCGCCTCGGCCATATTGGCGACGGGACTTTATTTCACCGGCCCGGAATTCACCTTCTGGCTCAACATGTCGCGCAATCTGCTTGCCGTTTTCGGCGCGCTCGGTTTCTGGGCGTCTTCCGCCCTGTTGATCCGCAGCCGCCTTGGTCAGCGGCTTGCGGAAACCGGCAGCCTGAGCTTCTGGATTTTCTGCGCCCATTATCCGCTGCTCGTCATCATGTGGATGGTGTGGAACAAGGGCGGGCCGGATTTCTACCCCGCCTTCTATATCAGCGCGACGCTTTCCGCCTTCGTCATTCTGGTGGTCAGCAATTCCCAGACCCGCAAATACCTGCCGGCCGTCTATGCCGTGCTGACCGGAAGCCGTAGCGGCAAAGGCAAGACGAAGGCCGACTTTGCGGCAAAACGGGCCGCCATGATCGGCCCGCCGACATCCGAAACGCTTTATTCGCAACGACAGAGGTGAACCAATGACAACATTTGTCACCCGCGTTCAGACACGCATTCTTCTCGCCGCGGCCCTTCTGGCTGCTCCCTTTGCGACGCCCGGCCAGGCACAGGAAGGCAATGGCGCATCCTTCATCGAGAACTTCGATTCCATGGACAGAAGCTTCTGGTACGTTTCCGACGGCTGGAACAATGGCGCGCATCAAAACTGCACCTGGTCGAAGAAACTGGCGACGGTGGAAAACGGCCAGCTGACACTCGGTTTCGAAGAAGCCAAGGCCGGCGACCGCAAATTCGCCTGCGGTGAAATCCAGACCAAGGGGCGTTATCGTTACGGCACCTATGAAGCACGCATGAAGGCCGCCACCGGCTCAGGCCTCAACTCCGCCTTCTTCACCTATATCGGCCCGACCGACAAGAAGCCGCACGATGAAATCGACTTCGAGGTGCTGGGCAGGAATACGGGCCAGGTGCAGCTGAACCAGTATATTTCCGCCAAGGGCGGCAATGAGAAGCTGGTGCCGGTGGAAGGCGGAGCCGATGCCGGCTTCAACGATTACGCCTTCGTCTGGGAACCGCAGCGCCTGCGTTATTACGTCAACGGCAAGCTCGTCCATGAAGTGACGGATGAGTCGAAAATCCCCCAGAATGCCCAGAAGATTTTCTTCAGCCTGTGGGGCACCGATACGCTGAAGGACTGGATGGGCAAGTTTTCCTATTCCGGCGCGACGCAGATGGTCGTTGATCGTTTTGCCTTCACCGCGCTTGGCGACAAATGTCAGTTCCCGGAATCCATTGCCTGCGCCCTCAACTGATTTTTTTGAACCAAACCGTCATCCGCGGCGTCTCTGACGCATGAACCAACCGGACCCTTGCATGACCCATGTTCTATATCTCGCGCATGATCTGTCGGACCCCGCCATTCGTCGGCGGGTGCTGACCCTGCTTGCGGGTGGGGCGCGGGTGACGCTGGCGGGCTTCCGGCGCGGACAGAACCGACTGGCGGAGATCGAAGGCGTCTTACCCGTCGTGCTCGGGGAAACCGCCGACGGGCAGTTTCTGCAGCGCATGGCGGCGGTGGCGAAAGCCAGCCTTTCGCTCGGCGAGACATTGAGCGGCATCCCCGCCCCCGATGTCATTCTTGCCAGAAATCTGGAAATGCTGGCGCTGGCAAAGCGGGCCATGTCGATCTATGCCGGACAGCCGGCGCTGGTTTACGAGTGTCTCGACATTCACCGCCTGCTTCTCAACACGGGCAAGCCCGGGCAAATGCTGAATGCCGCGCAGCGTTATTTCGCACGCGACGCCAAGCTGCTGATCACCAGCTCTCCGGCCTTCGTGGAGCATTATTTCAAGCCCGTGTCGGGCCTCGATCTTCCCGTCCTGCTGCAGGAAAACAAGGTGCTGGCGCTCGATGCGGCCGTTGCCGCCACGCCGCAACCACGCGCTCCCGCCCCAGGCGAACCATGGAAAATCGGCTGGTTCGGCGCGCTGCGCTGCCGCAAATCGCTGGAAATCCTTGCCGAATTTGCCCGTCGAATGGAGGGCAAGGTCGAAATCATCCTGCGCGGCCGGCCGGCCTATTCGGAATTTGCCGATTTCGACGGCTTCGTGGCCGCTGCCCCGCATGTGCATTTCCATGGGCCTTACAAGAACCCCGAGGACCTTGCCGCCATCTATAACGAGGTGCAATTCACCTGGGCGATAGACTTTTTCGAGGAAGGCCAGAATTCCAGCTGGCTGCTGCCCAACCGGCTTTACGAAGGCTGCCTCTATGGCGCCCTGCCGATTGCGCTGGCCGGCACGGAAACCGCCCGCTTCATCGAAAAGCGCGATATCGGCTTCGTGCTGCAACATGCGGGCGCTGGCGATCTCGCCGCGCTGTTTAACCGGATGAACCCGCAAACCTATGCGGACGCCTTCAACACCCTCTCGGCAACAGACAGGAAACAATGGCTGACCGACCGCGACGATTGCCGTCTGCTGGTTCAGCAACTGTCCTCTCTCGCCAAATCCGCTTCCGGCCATGCCCGTGAAGCGCAGTTTTCACCCGTGTAGTGCGTAGGGGGCAAATCATGGAAGGTCTTGGTCATTCCGGCATCAGAACGCTGATCGTCATTCCCTGCCTCAATGAGGCGAAGACGATCGAGGGGCTGCTTGTCAAATTCACCGGCGCGATGCAGGGGCGTCTTTTCCGCATCGTGGTTGCCGATGGCGGCAGCACGGATGGAACCCCCAATATCGTTTCCGCCTTCGCGGCGGCGGATGACCGCGTGACGCTTCTTCCCAATCCGAAGCGCATCCAGAGCGCCGGCATCAATCTTGCCGTCGCCACCTTCGGCGAGGATTTCGACTACCTCATCCGCATCGACGCCCATGGCGATTATCCCGATGATTATTGCCAGCGGCTGATCGAGGATGCCGAGCGCACCGGCGCGGATTCCGTCGTCGTCGCCATGGATACGGTCGGCCACGGCCTGTTCCAGAAGGCGACGGCCATCGCCCAGAATTCCAAGCTCGGCAATGGCGGCTCCAAGCACCGCGAAGGCGCGAAAGGCCACTGGATCGACCATGGCCACCACGCGCTGATGCGGATCGCCGCTTTTGATGCGGTGGGCGGTTATGATGAAAGCTTCAGCCATAATGAGGATGCCGAGTTGGATTTTCGCCTGCGCAAATCCGGTTTCCTCATCTGGATGACCGACAAGACCCGCATGACCTATTATCCGCGTGCGAGCGTCATGCCGCTCTTCAGGCAATATCTCGCCTATGGCCGCGGCCGGGCGAAGAACCTGCTGAAACATCGCTCTATCCCGAAAATCCGCCAGATGATCCCGCTCGCCGTGCTGCCGGTTTTCATCCTCGCGCTGCTGTCGCTTGTGCATTGGGCGGCACTTATTCCGCTCGGCCTCTGGATCGCCGCATGTGTGGGTTATGGCTTGTGGATGGCAATAGGTCAGAAAAACCCATACGGCCCGCTCGCCGCCTTTTCGGCGATGGTGATGCATCTGGCCTGGTCCACCGGCTTCTGGCTGGAACTCCTGAAATTCCGGGGAAGAAAGGCTGTCTCATGACCGACAACACCGTCACCCGCACAGATGATTCGAAAACCGTCGATATCGGCATCTGCACCTACAGACGCCCGGCACTTATCGCCACACTTCTGTCACTCTTCGAACTGGAGGTGCCGGAAGGCGTGAAAGTTCGGCTGATTGTTGCCGATAATGACGAGGAGCCGAGCGCCAAGGCGAGCGTCGATCGCCTGCGCGAAACAGCACCCTTCGAGATCACCTATGTGCATTGCCCGAAATCGAATATTTCGATTGCCCGCAATGCCTGCCTGTCGGAATGCAAGGCGGATTATCTGGCCTTCATCGATGATGACGAGACCGCCCCGCCGAACTGGCTGGCTGCCCTTCTGGAAAAGGCCGATGAAACCGGTGCGGAGGCCGTTCTCGGCCCCGTAACGGCGGTTTACCGGGACAATGCGCCGGGCTGGATGAAACGCGGCGATTTCCACTCGACAGTTCCGGTCTGGGTGAACGGCGAGATCATCACCGGCTATACCTGCAACACATTGCTCAAGATGGATGCGCCATCGGTGAAGGGCCGGCGCTTCGCGCTGGCGCTCGGCCAGAGCGGCGGTGAGGACACCCATTTCTTCTCGCACCTTCACGCCGCGGGCGGCCGCATCGTTTTTGCGGAAGACGCCATGCTGTCCGAACCGGTGCCGGAAAATCGCGCAAGCTTCATGTGGCTTGCCAAACGCCGCTTCCGCTCCGGCCAGACCCATGGCCGCGTGCTGGCGGACAGGAAACCCGGTATACGCCGCGTGGTGCAGGTGCTGAAGGCAGGTTCGAAAGTGCTGTATTGCGCCGTCTTCGCCGCCTTGAACGGCTTCAACGCCGTGCGCCGCAACCGTTATGCGCTGCGTGGCGCACTGCATATGGGCTCGATGAGCGGCGCCTTCGGCGTGCGTGAAATCCGCCAGTATGGCGTGGTGGAGGCGACCTGATGGAGAACCTTGCCTCGCCGCCCGATATCAGCTTCGTCATCGCCGCCTATAATGCCGCCGATACGATCGAAGCCGCCATTCAAAGCGCACTCGACCAGCAGGGTGTGACGCTGGAAGTGATCGTCGTCGACGACCGCTCCGCCGATGACACCATTGCGCTCGTGGAAGCTATCGCCATCATCGATCCGCGCGTCCGCCTGCTTGCTCTTGCCGAAAACCTCGGTCCGGGCGGGGCACGCAATGCCGGTATCGAAGCCGCGACCGGACGCTGGATCGCCGTGCTCGATTCCGACGATGTCATTCGCCCGGAGCGCTCCGCCTGCATGATGTGCCGGGCGGAAGCCGCCAATGCGGCGATTGCGGTCGATAATCTCGATGTCGTCTATACCGACGGCAGGCCCATGGAGACGATGTTTCCGGAAGAATTTCTGGAGGAACGGCCGGTTCTCACGCTCGAGGACTTCATTTCCTCCAACATCCTGTTCCGCGCCACCTTCAACTTCGGCTACATGAAACCGATGTTCCGGCGTGATTTCCTCAATAGCGAGGGGCTGCGCTTCCGCGAGGACATCCGCATCGGCGAGGATTATATCCTGCTCGCCTCGGCGCTCGCCGCCGGCGGTCTTTGCGTCATCGAACCGAAGCCGGGTTATGTCTACAATATTCGCGAAGGCTCGATTTCGCGCGTGCTCGAGCTACATCACGTCGAAGCGATGATGCGGGCGGATCAGGAATTCCTGAGCCATTACACTTTGCTGCCCGCCGCCATGGATGCGCAGCAGGCGAGAGCCCGCAGCCTGCGGCTGGCGCATAATTTTTTGACATTGGTGGAAAACATCAAGAGCCGCTCGGTACTCGGCGCCTTGAAGACCACGATAAGGGATCCTGCCGTGCTGGGACATTTGCGAATGCCGATTGCAGTGCGGCTGAGGAGGCTGCGGGACGCGATGTTAGCGCCCGCAGCGAATACAGGGGTGAAAAGACAGATTTCGTGAATTTACGCGTGGACGAAATCTGCGCGGGGACTGGGGACAGATCAAACCTTGATGAAGGAGAACGCGATGGACCTGAACAAAACTGTCAGAAAAGCCGTCATTCCCGTAGCTGGCAACGGCACACGGTTTTTGCCCGCCACCAAGGCAATGCCGAAAGAAATGCTGACGATCGTGGATCGTCCAGTCGTCCAATATGCCGTTGACGAGGCCATGCAGGCCGGCATCGAGCACATTATTTTCGTGACGAGCCGCAACAAGACCGCCATCGAAGACTATTTCGACAGCGCGCCGGAACTCATCAACACGCTCACCCGCTCCGGCAAGACCGTGCAGGTATTGCAGCTGGAAAAGATGCTGCCCGTTGCCGGCACCGTCAGCTATACGCGCCAGCAGGTGCCGCTCGGTCTCGGCCACGCCGTCTGGTGTGCACGCGAACTGGTGGGCAAGGAGCCTTTCGCCCTGCTTCTGCCTGACATGGTTTCCTATGGCGCACGCGGCTGCATTGCCGGGCTGATGGAGCTTTACGATGAAGTCGGCGGCAATATTCTCGGCGTCGAGGAATGCCTGCCGGAAGAAGTCTCGTCCTATGGCGTCGTCGGCGTCGGCCAGAAGGTCAATCATGGCTTCGCCGTCACCGAAATGGTCGAAAAGCCGGAACCTTCGAGGGCGCCTTCGAATTATTACCTGAATGGCCGTTACATCCTGCAGCCGGAAATTTTCGATATTCTCGCCAGGCAGGAACGCGGCGCGGGCAATGAAATCCAGCTGACCGACGGTATGAAGCGCCTTGCCGAAAAGCAGTCTTTCCATGCGCAGAAATATAGCGGCCGCACTTTCGACTGCGGCAGCAAGCAGGGCTTCATCGCCGCCAACGTCGCCTTCTCGCTGCTGCGCGCGGACATGGAAGCCCAGGTTCTCGCTTCGGTGAAGGAACTGGTGGCGAACCACGAAAGCCGCGTCCAGGCGGCCTGACTTTAATCGCGCCGCCGGGGGAGGCGGCCGGCGCACCAATAACGGGAGGCGGGAAGGCGAGCATGTGTTCGGCTTCCCGCGTACCATTTTAATTCACAAGGTAGGTCCATGCACCACAAGACCTTTAAATCCAACATCGGTTTTCCGGAGTCCGGCAAGGATTCCGATACGTTCATCGACCTCGACCGCCTGTGGGCCGCCGTGGTGCGTCGCGCCAATGTCATTGCCGCTTCGGTCATCGCCGCCGTGGTTCTGGCCGGCCTTTATCTGGTGCTTGCGACCCCCGTTTACACCGCGATGACGCAGGTGCTCCTGGATGAAAGCCTTTCCCGTTATGCGGAAGAGGAATCGCCGGTGCCCGCCGCGCAGATCGTCGACAACCGCATCGCCAGCGCCGTGGAAATCTTGAAATCCAAGGAAATGGCGCTGACGGTGGTCGACAAGGCCAGGCTCGATGAGAACGACACCATCGTCAATCCGCCGATGTCGCCGGTCGAACTCGTCAAATCCTCCGTTCGGGGCATCCTCGACCTCGTGCTGCCGGGCGATCCGCCGGTCTCCGAAGCCGCAAT
This sequence comes from Agrobacterium sp. YIC 4121, assembly GCF_002008205.1. Taxonomy (NCBI): domain Bacteria; kingdom Pseudomonadati; phylum Pseudomonadota; class Alphaproteobacteria; order Hyphomicrobiales; family Rhizobiaceae; genus Agrobacterium; species Agrobacterium sp. YIC 4121. Next base: position 11,792 of record NZ_MRDI01000023.1, read on the forward strand.
CCGCGCCGGACGCCGCGAAAAGGCCGCCGCCGTGCTGCAGCAGTCGCTGACGGTGGAACGTGTCGGCCGCAGCTCGGTCATCGCCATCTCCACCCGCTCGACCGACCGGCAGCTCGCTGCGCAAATCGCCAAGACCTATGCGCAGGCTTATCTTACCGAACAGCTGAACGCCAATTTCGACGCCAGCGAACGCGCCTCCGTCTGGTTGCAGGAACGCATGACGGACCTCAACCAGCGCGCCCAGGCGGCTGAACTGGCGGTGCAGAAATTCAAGTCGGACAACAACATCGTCTCCTCGCGCGGCGAGCTGATGTCCGAAGGCCAGCTTGCCGACCTGAACGGCCAGCTGATTGCCGCGCAGGCCGATGCCGCGACGGCCTCGGCCCGTTACAACCAGTATAAATCGATCATCGACAGGGGGCCGGATGCGGCCGTCGACAATGCCGTCGTTTCGGCCCGTGATACCGATAATTCGGTCATTCAGGATCTGCGCAAACGCTACATCACCATTTCCGACCGGCAGCAGGGCATCGTCCAGCAATTCGGCGCCGACCACCCGCAGGCGGTCGCGCTGGACGCAGAGAAGAAAGAGGTTTCGCGGCAGATCTATCAGGAACTGCAGCAGCTTACTGGCAGCCTGAAGAACGAATACGACGTCACAAATTCCCGCGTTCAGTCGCTGCGCGACAATATCGACCGGGTGGCTGGCCGTAATTCCGAAGCCAACATCACCATGGTCCAGCTGCGCGAACTCGAGCAGCGGGCAACCGCGCTGCGCACCCTCTACCAGTCCTATCTCGGCCGCTTCGAGGAGGCTTCCCAGAAGCAGTCGCTGCCAATCGCCAAGGCCCGCATCATCTCCGAAGCCGGCCTGCCGACATCGCCTTCCAGCCCGAAAAAGACCATGACCATGGCGCTTTCGGTCGTTCTCGGCCTGATGCTCGGCGGCGGTATCGCAGCGCTTCTCGAATTCCGGGATCGCTTCTTCCACACCGGCAATGATGTGCGTGACAATCTGCGCATGCGTTTTCTCGGTTACCTGCCCTTCATCGGTGAAAGGGGCGTGGAAAACGCCAAGGCGGGCAACAGCGCCGCCACCCCCGGCGGCGAGAATGCGACGCTTGACGAAAGCGGACAGGTCTCGTTCCAGAAAATGCTGCGCCTTGCCGTCGACAGCCCGCGTTCCAGCTTTGCGGAAACGCTCCGCAACGTGAAACTCACGGCAGATGTCGTCATTCAGGAGCGCCAGTGCCGGGTCATCGGCGTCATTTCCTGCCTGCCGAACGAGGGTAAGTCGGTCGTGGCACTCAATCTCGCCGGTCTCATCGCCTCCACCGGCAAGCGCACGCTGGTGGTGGATGCGGATATCCGCAATCCCGGCCTCAGCCGCATGCTGACGACACGGCAATCCGCCGGCCTCGTCGAAGTGGTGCTCGATGAAGTTCCATGGACGCAGGCGGTGAAGGTGGATACGCGCACGAAAATGGGCATCCTGCCGGTTTCGACCAGCAACCAGTTCGCCCATTCAAGCGAGCTGCTGTCTTCCTCCGGCATGCGCAAGTTCATCGACTCCGCGCGAGAGGCCTGCGATTACATCATCGTCGACCTTGCACCCGTGGTTCCCGTCATCGACGCCAAGGCCTTTGCGCCGCAGGTGGACGGTTTCGTCTTCGTCACCGAATGGGGCAAGACGCCGATCCAGATGGTGCAGAACCTGATGGCCAACGAACCGCAGATCGCCCACAAGACGCTCGGCATCGTGCTGAATAAGACCGACATGACGGAATTGCAGCGTTATGCCGGCCCCGGCGGTTCGGAGCATTATCACGAGAAATTCTCGGCCTATTACGGCGATGCGAAGCCGCCGGTAAAGGAAGATGCGTAATGGTGAAGATTTAACAGGCCGGTTGCATCCACACTCCGTCACCCCGGCCCCGAGCCGGGGTCCAGCCAGCCCAAGTCCTTGGGCTGAAAAGAAGTCTTGACGCCGCGCAGACGCGCGGCGGCTGGATGCCGGATCTAGTCCGGCATGACGGAAGAATCACAAATTCCCCCATTCCACCCATGGCATTGCCCCCTGAAATTGCGCATTTATGGCATGAAGCTAAAATCGCAAGCAGGATCAGTACCATGCCATCACCCATTGCCTTTGTTTCACGGATGAATGCGGAAACGGAAGCCGTCTGGAAAGAGGCGCTGCGCGCCGCAATGCCGCAGGAGGAAATCCTTTCCTTTTCCGAATTGTCGGGCGAACAGCGCCGGGCAGCGGATTTCGCCATCGTCGCCAATCCCGATCCGGCCGATATCGCGGCACTTCCGGGCCTCAAATGGATCCACAGCCTGTGGGCGGGTGTCGAGCGGCTGGTGCTGGAACTGGGCGATAAGGCACCCCCCATCGTTCGGCTGAAGGACCCGGAGCTTTCCCGCGTGATGGCCGAAGCCGTGCTGGCATGGACCTATTATCTGCAGCGCGACATGCCCGCCTATCGCGAAAACCAAAAAAAGGCGCTCTGGCAGGAGCTAAACTATCGCCACCCCGGCGAGATGACCGTCGGTCTCCTCGGCCTCGGAGCCCTCGGCACAACTGCGGCGGAGCGCCTCATCCATGCCGGTTTCAACGTTGCAGGCTGGAGCCGTTCGGCCAAGGCGATAGAGGGCGTGGAAACGCTGACCGGCGATGCCGGGCTGCAGGCATTGCTGGAAAAGAGCGACATTCTCGTCTGCCTCGTGCCCCTTACCGATGCGACGCGCGGTCTTCTTGATGCCACCCGTCTCGCCGCAATGAAACAGGGCGCGGCACTCATCAATTTCGCCCGCGGCGCGGTCATCGTCGCCGATGACCTGATTGCGGCGCTTGATTCCGGCAGGCTTTCGCACGCTGTTCTCGATGTCTTCGAGCAGGAGCCGCTGCCCGCCGCTTCCGCCTTCTGGCAGCATCCCAAAGTTACGGTCCTGCCGCATATTTCCGCGCCGACAAGCCGGGAAAGTTCGGCCCGGATCGTGGCCGGCAATGTTCGCACATGGCGGGAAACGGGCGGGCTGCCGGAGACGGTCGACATGGCCCGCGGTTACTGAACCGGCGGCAAGGCGGCCTATTCGGCCGCCACCGACTTGCCCGTATGGGCCTGTTCAACGGCGGAGACGATCTGCTGTTCGTCGTAAGGTTTGGTCAAGAGAACCGCGCTTGCCGGCGCTCCTTCCGGCAAATGGCTGTCGCCCGTCGCAAACACAATGGCAATCCCCGGCTTGCGGCGCAGGGCCTCCACCGCCAGTTGGCCGCCCTTCATGTCGGGCAGGCCGATATCGGTGACGAGAACGTCGATCTGATCCGCTTCGATAGCTTTCAGCGCCTGCGCCGCATTTCCGGCCTCCACGACGGCAAAGCCGCTCTCCGACAGCATCTCCGTCGAATTCATCCGGATCAACTCGTCATCCTCGACCAGAAGAACGCGTATGGACCGGTTTTGATTTTCGACCGCCCTGACCGGCTCGGAAAGTTTGGAAGAACCCGGAGCCGATGTCGGCCGCGCTCTCGACAGCGAAACCTGCTTGCGGTTGGCGATGACGTGGCGGATGCGCCGCGCCAGCGCTTCGCGCGTGTAGGGTTTGGAGAGAAGCTCCACCCCGGCATCCAGCTTGCCGCCATGCACGATGGAGTTTTCGGTGTAACCCGAGGTGAAGAGAACGGCGAGATTGGGCAGCCGTTCCTGCGCGCGGCGCGCCATTTCCCGGCTTTTCAACGGTCCAGGCATCACCACGTCAGTGAAGATGACATCGATCGGAATGCCGCTTTCCACCACCGTCAAACCGGCCTGCGCATCGCGGGCGGTCAGCACGCGGTAGCCGAGATCGCTCAAGGTCTCGACGACGGTGTTGCGCACTTCCTCGTCATCTTCCACCACAAGAATGGTTTCCGTGCCGCCCTCCACGGGGCCGGTCGGCATCACCACTTCCCTGTCCTCATCGGCGGCGGAGCGCGGCAGATACATCTTCACCGTCGTGCCCTGCCCCACCTCGCTATAGATGTTGACGTGGCCGCTGGACTGTTTCGCAAAACCGTAAACCATCGAAAGCCCGAGGCCGGTGCCCTTGCCTTCCGGTTTTGTCGAGAAGAACGGCTCGAAGACCTTTTCGAGAATTTCCGGCGACATGCCCGAACCCGTATCGGTGACGGCGAGCATCACATATTGCCCCGCAGAAACTTCCGAGTGCTTGCGGGCATAATCGCGGTCGAGAACCGCATTTCCTACCTCGATGGTCAGCTTGCCCTGTCCTTCCATGGCGTCGCGCGCATTGATGGCCAGATTGAGAAGAGCATTCTCCACCTGGTTGGGGTCGGCATAGGTGTTCCAGAGACCGCCCGAGGTGATGACCTCCACCTCGATCGCCTCGCCAAGTGAGCGGCGAAGCAGGTCGTCCATGCCGGTCACGAAACGGGCGATATTGATGACACGCGGCTCCAGCGCCTGGCGGCGGCCGAAGGCCAGAAGCTGGCTGGCCAGCTTTGCACCGCGATGAACGCCGGCAAGCGCGTTTTCCAGCCGCCGCTCCGCACGTTCATTGCCCATCACATCCTTTGACAGCAATTGCAGATTGCCGGCGATCACCTGTAGCAGATTGTTGAAATCATGCGCCACGCCGCCGGTGAGCTGGCCGATGGATTCCATTTTCTGCGCCTGCTGTAGCGCCTTTTCGGTCTGGCGACGCTCGGCCATTTCCGCCTCGACACGCGCCTCAAGGCTCTCGTTCAATTGCCGAAGCTGCTCTTCCGCCCGGATGCGGTGGCGAATTTCGCGCTCGAGATTGCTCGCATGTTCCTTGAGGGTGTTTTCGGCCCGCCGCTGTTCGGTGACATCCGTATGGACACCGACCCATTCGGCAATGGCGCCGGCCTTGTCGAAAATCGGCACGCCACGGATCGCAAAAGTGCGGTAGACGCCGTCATGGCGACGGACCCGATGTTCCCAGATATAGGTCGACTTTTCCGCAACCGCTTTGTTCCAGCTGTCGACAGACCCCTGCCTGTCGTCGGGATGAACCGCTTCCGCCCAGCCAAAACCCTGATATTCTTCCGGAGTCTGGCCCGTCAAAGCGCTCCAGGCGGGTTGCTCGCCCAGCATCATTCCTTCGGCGCTGTTGGTCCACAGCACGCCGTGCACGGCATCCACCGCAGCACGGAAGCGATTGTTGCTGATGAGGATTTCCCGCTCCGAGCGCTTGCGCTCCTCGATATCGATGATCAGCACATAGATGCCGTCGATGGAGCCATCGGCAATGTAACGCGGAACATAGCGGATTTCGGCGGCGCGCGTGCTGCCGTCCGGTCTGCTGATCACGGTATCCGAAACGATCTTTTCGCCGCCGAGTGCGCGGTCGAGATAGGCCCTGCGGGCCTCGAAAAACGCCTCGCCGACGATTTCGGGAACGCTGCGGCCGATCACTTCTTCGGCGCGGCGACCGAACCATTCCAGATAGCCGTCATTGGCGAATTTATAAACGTAATCACGGTCGACATATCCGACCAGAATGGGCAGGGCATTGGTAAGCCGGCTCAGTTCCTCGCGGCTCTGTTCCAGCGCCTCCACGGCCTTCACCTTGTCCGTATTTTCAAGCACGGTGCATAAAACGCCGTCCACCGTGCCGCCCTCATTATAGATCGGCGTGTAGAACAGGTCGAAGATCACCTCTTCCGGCAGGCCGTGCCGCATCAGCGTCATCGGCTGGTCGCGATAGGCCATGACCTCACCGCGAAAACCGGCTTCGAGAATGCGGCTGTTCCAGTCCCATATTTCCGGCCAGATGCCGGGCACGGTTCCGCCCAGCGCCTGCGGGTGATAATTGCCGGCGATCTCCGCATAGCCGTCATTATAGATCATCACATGATCCCTGCCCCACATCAGCACCTGCGGAATGGGGGAATTGACGACGGAATTGGCTTTCTGCCTCAGATTTTGCGGCCAGTCGCAAATAGGACCGAGCGATGTCTTCGACCAGTCGAAGCGGCGCACAAGCTCACCCGTTTCACCGCCACCGATCGGCCATACCGGCGCAGCAACAAGATTGGTCATTCAACATCACCACAAAAACCGAGAGAAAATCTCCCGTAATACAGAACAGGATAAAAGTCCAAGAAAACAAAAACTTCCGCTTATTGTTCCCACGCTTTTCAGAAAATTGAAAAAGTTCCATCGCGGCGTAAATGTCGCAAGGCGAATGCTAAACCATCAAACATTTCAGGACCTTCGTGCCAGAAATTTCTCTAATATATCCCTGCGACCCCGCCGTCGTTTGACAATTGGCATCCTCAATACGCCAGAAATTGCCGCAAACGGGATGGCGACAAAGGAATTATTAAGCCTCAATAAGGGCGCTGGCGGTCGCGGTGCCGTCAGCGCCCGGGTCTTCGCCACACCGCGACCAGAGGGAACAACAATGAAAATACTTTTGGGTGCCACAATTCTTTCCGCCGGCTTCGCCTTTTCAGGCGGTGCGGCCTATGCCGCCGACTGTGGAAACGTGACGATCGCCAGCATGAACTGGCAATCCGCCGAAGTCGCCGCCAATCTGGACAAGCTCATTCTCGAAAAGGGCTACGGATGCTCCGCCGAAATCGTCACCGGCGACACCGTGCCGACTTTGACCTCCATGGCCGAAAAAGGCCAGCCGGATATCGCGCCTGAGGCATGGGTCAGCCTGCAGCCGGAAATCGTCAAGCAGGGGCTGGAAGGCGGCAAGGTCGTTGCGGCCGCCAAGATCCTCTCGGACGGCGCGGTCCAGGGCTGGTGGATTCCGAAATATGTCGCCGACGCCAATCCCGATCTCAAGACCATTCCTGATCTCTTCAAACATCCCGAACTCTTCCCCTCGCCCGAAGACAAGTCCAAGGGCGCCGTGTTCAACGGCCCGCAGGGCTGGGGCGGCACTGTCGTCACCGCGCAGCTCTTCAAGGCTTTCGGCGGTGAAAAGGCCGGCTTCACCCTCGTCGACACCGGCTCCGCCGCAGGTCTCGACGGTTCCATCGCCAAGGCTTATGAAGCCAAGCAGCCATGGGTCGGTTATTATTGGGCGCCCACCTCGCTGCTCGGCAAATACGAGATGGTAAAGCTCGAATTCGGAACGGACTATGATGCGGCTGAATGGAAGCGCTGCACATCCGTCGCCGACTGCGCCGACCCGAAGCCGAACGCATGGCAGGTGGACGACGTGCAGACGTTGGTCAGCAAGTCCTTTGCCGATCGTGCCGGCCCCGCCATGGACTATCTCAACAAACGCGCATGGACCAACGCGACCGTCAACAAGCTGATCGCCTGGATGACGGATAACCAGGCGACCGGTGAAGACGGCGCCAAGCATTTCCTGAAGGAAAACGAAGCGCTGTGGACGGGCTGGGTATCTCCCGACATCGCGGAAAAGATAAAGGCCGCCCTTTAAAAGCCGGCCCCTGCATATCTGCCCGGCAAACGGCGTCCGCCAGCGGCGACGCCGCGCCCGCATCGGCCCTGGAATGCCTCCCGGCTTTCCGGTGGCGATGCGCCGGTTCAACAGAGCGTTCCGGCCTGCGTCCTGACGGATGCGCGGCGCTCTGACGATTTTACTCCCGGAGCGCGGAGGATATCGATCCCCGCCTCCGGTTCGTCATGGAGAACAGGATATGGAATGGCTTTTCAAATTTCCGACCATGAATGACGATGCTCTGCGCGCGCTAAAAAAAGTCATCGACGAGGGGTTCCGGGCTTTCACCCGAACCTATGGCGGCGCAATCGAGGGGTTGTTTACCCCCCTTCAGAGCTTCCTCATCTGGGCGGAAAGGCTTTTGATCGGCGCACCCTGGCCGGTCGTTATTCTTATTGTCGGCGCGCTTGCCTGGTTCGGCAGCCGCAGCGCCACCATTGTTTCGCTCTGTTGCGGCATTCTCTTCGCCATCGGCTGGTTCGGCATGTGGGAAGACACGATGAAGACGGTCTCGATGATCTTCGTCTGCGCCGTGCTGTCCATCGTCGTCGGCCTGCCCATCGGCATCGCCATGGCGCGCTCCAACCGCCTGCAGAGCGTGGTCAATCCCGTTCTCGACGTGATGCAGACGATGCCGAGTTTCGTCTATCTCATTCCTGTCGTCATGCTGCTCGGCATCGGCCGCGTGCCCGGCGTCATCGCCGTCGTCATCTACGCCATTCCGCCGATGATCCGGCTTACCAATCTCGGCATCCGCATGGTCGACCGCGACGTGCTGGAGGCTGCCGATGCCTTCGGCTCTTCGAAGCGCCAGAAGCTTTTCAAGGTGCAGCTGCCGCTGGCGCTGCCCACCATCATGGCCGGCATCAACCAGACCATCATGATGGCGCTCGCCATGGTCGTCATCGCCTCCATGATAGGCGTTCAGGGCCTCGGTCAGCCGGTGCTGAAGGCCATTGCCAACCAGTATTTCACGCTCGGCGTGTTCAACGGGCTTGCCATCGTCGGCATCGCCATCATCTTCGACCGCATCAGCCAGGCCTATGGCCTTCGCCTGCAAAAACACCGGGAAGTGGCGCATGGCTAGTCAATCGATCGAAATTCGCAGCCTCTACAAGATTTTCGGCCCCAAGGCGGGAGACTATGTCGAACCCGTCAAGGCCGGCATGTCCAAGTCCGATCTCAACGCCAAACATGGCCATGTGCTCGGCCTGCGCGATATCAACGTCACCATGCCGGGCGGGCAGATCACCGTTATCATGGGCCTTTCCGGTTCCGGCAAATCGACACTGATCCGCCACGTCAACCGTCTGATCGACCCGACCGCCGGCGAAATCCTCTATGGCGGCACGGACGTGTGTCGACTCAACGAGGCGGATCTGCTGGAGTTTCGCCGCCACAAGACGGCGATGGTGTTCCAGAAATTCGGGCTGCTGCCACACCGCAACGTGCTGCAAAACGTCGTCTATGGCCTTGAGGTGCAGGGCGTCGACAAGCGCGAGCGCGAAGAAAGGGCAGAGGTCTGGATCAGACGCGTGGGGCTGGAAGGTTTCTCCAACCATTATCCCAACCAGCTCTCAGGCGGCATGCAGCAGCGCGTCGGCCTCGCACGCGCGCTCACCAACAATGCCGAGATCCTGTTGATGGACGAAGCCTATTCGGCGCTCGATCCGCTCATTCGCGTCGATATGCAGACGGTGCTGCTGGAACTGCAGAAGGAACTGAAAAAAACCGTGGTCTTCATCACCCACGATCTCGATGAGGCCCTGCGGCTGGGCGACAAGATCGCCATTCTGCGCGACGGCGAGATCATCCAGCAGGGCACGGCGGCCGAAATCGTCATGTCTCCGGCCGACAGCTATATCGAAGCCTTCGTGGAAGAGGTCAATCGCGGCCGCGTCATTCGCCTTGGCGCCGTGGTGCAGCCGGAATTTGCCGGCCAGTCCCGCCTTCAGCTCGATGCGGATATGACGGTTGAAGAGGGCCTGCGCGCCCTCGTCCGGGAAAATGTCAGCAGCGCCACAGTCGTCGGGGAAAACGGCAAATCGCTCGGCGCCGTCACCACCGATGCCATCATGCGCTGCCTCGTCAGAACCGCACATGGTGAGGAAGCAGGCACAGCTGAACGTTTGTCAGGCTGAGCCTTCAAGCCACGCGGCCATGCCCTGTGCGGCGGCCTTGCCGGTTGCGAAACAGGCGGTCAAGAGATAACCGCCGGTCGGCGCTTCCCAATCCAGCATTTCCCCGGCAGCAAATATGCCGGGGAGCTTTTCCAGCATGTAGCTTTCATCAAGGCCGCTCCATGCGACGCCACCGGCAGATGAAATTGCCTCAGCAATCGGTCTCGTCCGCAAAAGCGGTATCTCCGCATGTTTTATTCTCGCGGCGACGAACTCATCCGGCATGGCCGCGATGTCGGGAAAGATTTCCCGCAGAAGCCCGACCTTCACCGCCGATAAGCCGGCCGCCTTGCGCATGCGGTTTGCAAAACTCTCCTTGCGCCCGAGCTTCGCCAGATCGCGGCTGAGGCGTTCGACCGTACGTCCCGGCGCAAGATCGATTGCGAGCGACACTTTGCCCGCCTCTTCCAGCCGGTCGCGCAGCGCGGCGGAATGGGCATAGATCACGCTGCCCTCAATACCATGCTTCGTGATGACGAATTCACCCTGAAAGGCTCCGTCCGGCGAAATGGTGATAGTGGATTTCACCGCTTCCCCCGCAAAACGCGCGCGGAAGATATCGCTCCAGTCAGCGTCGAAACCGCAATTGGCGGGGCGGAACGGGGAAAGCGCCACGCCTTTCTCCGCCAGCGCCGGAACCCATGCGGCATCGGAGCCGAGACGCGGCCAGCTTGCGCCGCCGAGCGCCAGAAGAACGGCATCGGCCTTGATGGTGATCTCGCCCTCCGGTGTCGTGAAAAGCAGGTCCTCACCGGAAAAACCCATCCAGCGATGTCGCGTCCTGATGGTCACCCCCTGCGCCTCCAGCCGGGCAAGCCATGCCCGCAGCAGCGGCGAGGCCTTCATGACGGCGGGAAACACCCGGCCCGAGGTGCCGACGAACGTTTCCTGCCCCAGCCCCTGCGCCCAGTCGCGCAGCATGTCCGGCGTAAAATCATCGAGAGCGGCGCGCAGTCTCGGTTCCGCATCGCCGAACCGGTGACGGAAGCTGTCGTAATCTTCGGCATGGGTGATGTTGAGACCGGATTTTCCGGCCATCAACAATTTACGCGCCACGGTCGGCATCGCCTCCAACACCGTCACGGCATGGCCTGCGGCCGAAAGCATCTCGGCCGCCATCAGCCCCGCCGGTCCGCCGCCGACAATCGCGACCTGCCTCGCCTCGCTCAAAACACTCTCCATCGCCATCTTCGCCATTGCGAGCCTTATACCGATTTCCGCATGCGAATATATGCGATATTGAAACGCCCATGTTCACGCTCGACCGCCCCGTCACCTTTTCGCAGGATATCAAGAAAAGCCGCTTCATCGCCTTTGCCGCGCCGGTGGCGGGCGAAGAGGACGCGAAAAACTTTCTTGCGGCGCATTCCGATCCCGACGCGAACCATAATTGCTGGGCCTGGCGAAGCGGCCAGACCTATCGCTTCAGCGATGACGGCGAGCCTTCGGGCACGGCCGGGAAACCGATCCTTCAGGCCATAGACGGTCAGGCGCTGGACAATGTCGCCGTTCTCGTCATCCGCTGGTTCGGCGGCATTCTCCTCGGCAGCGGCGGCCTGATGCGCGCCTATGGCGGCACGGCGGCCGCCTGCCTGCGGCTTGGCGAAACCTCGCCGGTCATCGCCTATGTCAGCGCGACGCTCAGTTGCCCCTTCTCCGATCTGGCGCTGGTGAAATCACGCCTTTCCGCCACACAGAACCTGCGGGTGGAAACGGAAGATTTCACCGGCACCGGCGCGGATATGCTGCTTTCGGTTCCGGCAGAGGAAGCCGAACGGCTCACCCGGCTTTTAAGCGACCTGACCAGCGGTCGCGTCAATTTGTATATTCCCGACTAGCGCCTGTCCGAATGCGCAATTCGTGCTAAGGAAGCGACATGTCTCCAGAGCTTTCCAACCCCGTCTATCTTCCGCCACTCGACCCCTGGCTCACCATCGTGCACCGCGACGACGATCTGCTGGTGCTGGATAAGCCAAGCGGGCTTTTATCGGTACCGGGGCGCGATCCGGCGCTTTCGGACAGCCTGATGACGCGGGTGCAGAAACAGTTCCCGAAAGCGCTGATGATCAACCGGCTGGACAAGGACACCTCCGGCATTGTGCTGATGTCCCTGAACCGCAAGGCGCATGCGGCGATTGCGTCGCAGTTTGAAAACCGCCAGACGCGCAAATCCTATGTCGCCATTGTCTGGGGAGAGATTGCCGGAGACGCGGGAGAAGTGGACCTGCCGCTCGCCATCGATCCCGAAAACAAGCCACGCCACCGGGTCGACCGCGAGAACGGCAAGCCGGCGCAGAGCCTTTGGCGGGTGCTGGAACGATTGCCGCTTCCGGCAACGCGACTGGCGCTAACCCCTCTTACCGGCCGCACCCACCAATTGCGGGTGCATATGAAGGCGCTCGGCCATCCGATCCTCGGCGATGAATTTTACGCCGAAGGCGAAGCGCTCGCGGCTGCGCCGCGCCTGATGCTACATGCACAGGAGGTCGGGTTCCGCCATCCCGATGGCCGTGACGTCACCTATACCGTACCCTGCCCCTTCTGAGGTCCAAGATGAAGGAACAAAACGAAAGCTTCGTGGTGGATTTTGTTGGCGGCGCGGTCGGGCACCGTTTCCGTTCCGGCGAAGGGCGCGGGCAGGCCCTGCCGAAAGCCGCGGGTTTCAGCAAAGGCCGCACGCCAAAAATCGTCGATGCCACGGCCGGGCTCGGGCGGGATGCCTTTCTGCTTGCCTCACTCGGCGCGGAAGTGACCCTCATCGAACGCTCGCCGGACATGCATGCTCATCTCGCCGATGGCATTCGCCGTGCGCTGGAGGCGGGCGGCGCCTATGCCGAGGCGGCGGCGCGCATGACGCTGCTTCACGGAGATTCACGCCAGTTGCTGCAAGAGCTTTCACCGGAGGTGGTGATTGTAGACCCCATGCACCCACCGCGCCACAACACGGCGCTGGTGAAAAAGGAGATGCGGGTGCTCAGGGAACTGGTTGGCTCCGACCCGGATCAGGTGGAGTTGATGGAGGCTGCACTGGAGAATGCGACGAAACGGGTGGTTCTGAAATGGCCGCTCCGCGCCGAGCCAATGCCGGGCATTCGCAAGCCTTCGCATCAGATAATGGGCAAGAACACCCGTTATGATGTCTTCATGATCTTCGGGAACTCTCTCGACCCGGAGGAATGATCAGCGGAAGCTCGGCTTGCGCTGCGCATTCATCAAAAGTTCGTGCCGCGAGGCGAACTCGCCGAACAGCTTTCTGAGCCGGGTTTCCTCGGCCTTGTCCAGCCGGTAACGCCGGCAGAATTCCGCAACGTTGAGAATCGGCTTGGTTCTGTTCCCGTCAATGGTCTTGTTGTCGATGATCTGCATGGCGCCCTCCGTATAACAGAGCCCAAACGTCGCTTGCGCCTTGCGGTTCCTTATGAATTCGCATGGATGAGAAAAGAGCGTGCCGCCTGCACACGGAGTGATCAAGTTTTCTTGAAACTATCGTAGGAAACGAAATCCTCCCCAAATGGTTCTCCGCCTGATGTAAACGATGGAAGGGAGACCCATGTTCCATACCAACCGATTTCTGAGTTCGACGATCCTGTGTGCGCTGCTCGCCGTGCCGCTTGCCGGTGTTGCGCAGGCCCAGGCCCCGGCCGCCGAAACGAAACGGCCGAATGCGCCGGATCAGAAACCGGCTTTTGAGGGCCAGACCCGCGCGCCGCAGGCCGCCACCCAGCCAAGCGTCGAAAAAACCGTGGTCGCGGACGGCCTGCCGCATCTGTGGTCGATGGAGTTTCTGCCCGATGGCCGCATGATCGTCGCGGCCAAGGAAGGCGCGATGCATATCGTCGCCGACGGCAAGGCCGGCCCGGCGATCGCGGGCGTGCCTGAGGTGGCATCCGACGGACAGGGCGGCCTTCTCGACATCGCGCTGGCTCCGGATTTCGAAACATCGCGCACCATCTTCTTCTCCTTTTCCGAACCGCGCAATGGCGGCAACGGCACGTCGGTAGCCTCGGCGAAACTGACCGAGGAGGGCGGCGCGGCAAAGCTGGACAATGTCTCAGTGATTTTCCGCCAGATGCCGACCTATGACGGCGACAAACATTTCGGCTCCCGCCTCGTTTTCGGGCCGAACAACGAGCTTTATGTCACCGTCGGAGAACGTTCCGATTCGAAGCCGCGCGTGCAGGCGCAGGATCTGTCGAGCGGGCTCGGCAAGGTCTTCCGCATCGATACGCAGGGCAAGGCCTTTGAAGGCAATCCCTTCGCCAGCCAGCAGAACGCCCTCCCCGAAATCTGGAGCTATGGCCACCGCAACCTGCAGGCTGCGGCACTTGATGGTGAGGGCAGGCTCTGGACGGTGGAGCACGGGCCGAAGGGCGGCGATGAGCTGAACCTGCCGAAAGCCGGCCTGAACTACGGTTGGCCGGTCATCACCTATGGCGTCGAATATAGCGGAAGGTCGGTTGGCGAAGGCGTTACCGCAAAGGAAGGCATGGAACAGCCGGTCTATTATTGGGACCCGGTGATCGGCCCCTCCGGCATGGCCTATTATGAAGGCGACCAAATCCCCGAATGGAAGGGCGCCTTCATCGTGGGCGGCCTGGTGAGCCAGGGTCTCGTCATCCTGCATATCGATGGCGACAGGGTTGCCACCGAAAGCCGGCTGCCGCTGGAAGCGCGCATTCGCGACGTAAAGGTCGGTCCGGATGGCGCCATCTATGCCGTGACCGAAGAGCGCGGCGGCGGGAACTCGCAGATTCTGCGGATCGCCAAGGCCGGCTGATTAAAAAGGCCGCTGAGAAAACTCACGACTGGAACGACGGGCCGCCGGAACGAAGGCGGCCTATTTTTCGTTTGCCGCAGCGTGAAACCTGCCGGAAAAAACCATGCCACAACCGCCCACCCGCCTTCTTGCCAAAATCGGACTTGCCTATGTTAACGATCAGGAGCCGGGTATTTCCCGCGAAAAACGCGGACGCGGTTTCTGTTACCGCCTTCCGGGCGGCGAACTTCTCTCCGACAGCGTCGAACTGAAACGCATCAAGGCGCTCGGCGTGCCGCCAGCCTATAAAGACGTCTGGATATGCATCGACCCATCAGGGCATCTGCAGGCTACGGGTTTCGATGCCCGCGGGCGAAAACAGTATCGGTATCATCCCGACTGGCATGCGCTCCGGGGTGAGACGAAATTCTTCCAGCTCAAGAGCTTCGGCAAGGCGCTGCCCGCCATTCGCCGCCGCGCCATCGCCGATATCGAAAAACAGGATCATGGGCAGGAAATGACGCTCGCGGCGCTCACGCTGCTGCTCGATGCCGCCTATCTGCGCGTCGGCAACCGCTCCTATCTCGAAACCAACGGCACCTATGGCGCAACGACATTGCTCAAGCGGCACGTCTCTTTCGGTGAAACCATCGAGCTGCGGTTTGCCGCTAAGGGCGGACAGAAGGTGAAACGGCAATTGCGCCACCCTCGCCTTCAGAAAATCCTTGAGGAAATCGCCGATCTGCCCGGCAAGGAACTCTTCGTCTGGCAGGACAGTGAAAACCGGGTGCATTCCGTCGATTCCAGCGATCTCAACGCTTATCTCTCCCGTATCGGCGGTCAGGGTATTTCCGCCAAGACCTTCCGCACCTGGGGCGGAACGCTCGCCGCCTTCTGCAATGCTATGGAACATGTGGCGGCGGGTGAAAAACCGAGCATAAAAGGCATGTGCCAGGCAGCAGCGGCGGAGCTTTCCAACACGCCCGCCATCTGCCGCAAGAGCTATGTGCACCCGGCCGTCCTCGACATCGCCACGGAAGAGAAAGCGCAGAAAAAGCTTGGCCGCATCCTGAAGGTCGGGGCAAAGCCAGTCTCCGGCCTCAGGGCGGATGAAAGACGGCTGCTTGCCTTCCTGCCCTGAGGATCAGCGGCTGCCCGCCCATTCCGCCAACTCCCGCTCGGCCCTTTCCAGCGCGCTGTAATTCAACAGCTTGCGCAGGAAAGCGACGGTAACGGCGCGGGTTCTGAGATTATACCGGCCTTCCGCCTCGTCATCGCCGGCTGCCTGATGCACGTTCAGTTTCTCATAGAGGCTTTGCAGCCGGTTCTGCACGCTGCGCAGCGACAGGTTGCGGCGGCGCGCAATCGCCTTGTCGGTGAGGCCGAGAGCGACATCGACAAGGATTTCATATTCGGAATCGGTAAAGCCATGCGCCTTGCCGAGGCTCTTTTCCTGCAGGCCGCGCACTTCCCGGTCGATCACGCATTGCGCCTCGATGAAGATGCTGCGCAGCGCCAGCCGCAGGCGGTCGTCGGAGGCCGATTTCAGCACGTAGCCATAGGCGGCCCCTTCCGGCACGATGCGGGAGACACCGCGCACATAGGCCTCGTCGGAATAATTGGACCAGAACAGGATGCGGGTATCCGGCCTTTCCTTCCAGATGGTGCGTGCAGCCTCGATGCCGTTGCGCTCGTTCATCTGCAAATCCATGACGATATGGGCGGCGCGATTTTCCCGTGCGAGCTTTTCGCCGGTTCTGCCGTTTGCCGCCTCCAGAACCTTGTCGCATTCCGGCAGCGCGGCACGCACCGCCTCGTTCAGATAGGCGCGGTGCAGCGCATCGTCCTCAACGATTAGCACGTCCATGTCACAACTCCTCCCCCCGGTCGAAAGCGCCTGCCGGCAAGGTGACGGTGATGCGGGTTCCCGCTCCCATGCCATTGCCGCCAATATCGAATTTCGCCGAAATCAGCCGCGCCCGCGTCTTCATATTGCCGATGCCGAGGCCGCCGGAGGCCCCGCCTTCGCCGCCGCCGCTGCCATCGTCGCTGACCGTCACCCGCAAGCCGCCGTCGATTGCGGTCAGTTTCACGGCAATCGCTTCGGGCTGTGCATGGCGAATGGCATTGTTCACCGCCTCCTGCACGATGCGGAACAGCGAGATGGCCACCGTCTTGTCCAGCCTTTCCACCAGCCCATCGGTCTCATCCGTCACCGACCAGTCGATTGCGGACCCGCTGTCGCGCACGGAACGGTCCACATAGGTCTCGATGGCCTCAACGACGCCGAACAATTGCAGGATCGAGGGTTTCGCCTCCTCGATGATCTCGCGCAAATCCTGCATGCAATGCTGCAGGCTGCGCACCACCGGCTCCAGCATCTCGCCTGACAGGTCGGGGGTATGGCTCATGCGCTCGATGCGCCGCGCCAGCCGCGTCAGATCCGCCAGCGTCTGGTCGTGCAGATCCATGCCGATACGTTGCCGCTCGGCCTCCAGCGCCTCGGTCAATTGCAGCGCGCCCAGCCGCAGTCCCTCCTCGCGGGCATTGGCGCGCGCTTCCTCGATGGCGGAGCGTTTGGCCTGCTCGGCGGCACGGATGGCGTAGAAATAAGGCGCCAGCAAATCCGCGACGGCGCGGGCATTCGCCACATCCTCCATCGTGTAGGCATCCGACTGGTGGGAGGAGCAACTCAGCGCGCCGATGATATCGCCATGCACCTTCATCGGCACATGCAGCCGGCTATGCAGGTTGAGTTCGATGATCGGGCTTGAAAACGACCCTTCGAAATGAAAGCGCGGATCGGAACAGGCGTCGCCGCTCAAGAGATATTCCACCTCGCCTGACAGCAGCGAACGGATCGGGCTGCCGGTCAGAAGGGCGGGCGGCTGCCGGCTCCAGGCGCTGACGAGACCGCTCTCATAGGCGATGTGATATTTGTCATCCAGCTGCTTGATGCAGACATCCATATGGTCATGCGGGATGATATGGCTGATCTCGGTGGCGACCGCCTGGATGATGGCATTAAATTCGAGCTGCCCGGCGAGCAGCCGCGAAATGCCCATATAATGATGAAAAAGAGCGCTTTTCGGCGTATCCAGCATGTGCGGACGCCCTCCCAAGCGCCTGCCTTCGACCATCGCGGCAAGATTCAACCCCTAGGGCGCCGCATCATCCATTCTGCGCCCGGCAGTGGCGTTTCGTCCTGCGGGTTCCCGCAAGCTTTCTGCGGAAACCCGCAGGAAGATTGCCGCGATCCGCCTATACAAGCCAAATCTTCTTGGTCATTCTCGCTTCTACTGGGGAAAGGAGCTCCAGTGCAAAGGAATTCCACCTGCCGCCGAGGAGATTTGCGGCGTGCGAGGATTCCGGGCTCGAAAAGGGCAAGCCACGAGGGAGGAAATCAAATGGCTTTCAGGAAGATGCTTCTGGCATCGGCCGCTGTCGCATGCGCAGCTCTGCCGATCACCGCTCATGCCGATACGTCGGCCAAAAAAATCGCGCTTTCAAACAATTATGCCGGTAATTCCTGGCGTCAGGCGATGCTGACGAGCTGGGACAAGATCACCAAGCAGGCGGTTGCCGACAAGCAGGTCGCTGCCGCCGACGCCTTCACCACCGCCGAAAACCAGGCGACCGAACAGGCCGCGCAGATCCAGAACCTCATTCTTCAGGGTTACGACGCCATCGTCATCAATGCCGCTTCGCCGACCGCGCTTAACGGCGCGGTGAAGGAAGCCTGCGATGCCGGCATCACCGTCGTATCCTTCGACGGCATCGTCACGGAGCCCTGCGCATGGCGCATCGCCGTCGATTTCAAGGCAATGGGCGAAAGCCAGATCGACTATCTCGCCAAGGCCATGCCGAAGGGCGGCAACCTGCTTGAAATTCGCGGCCTTGCCGGCGTTTCGGTGGACGATGAAATCCACGCCGGCATCGCCGCCGGCGTCGCCAAGAACCCGCAGTTCAAGATCGTCGGTTCCGTCAACGGCGACTGGGCGCAGGATGTGGCGCAGCGCGCCGTCGCCGGCATTCTGCCGAGCCTTCCCGAAGTCGCGGCAGTCGTGACGCAGGGCGGCGACGGTTATGGCGCGGCACAGGCTTTTGCCGCCGCCAAGCGCCCGACGCCGACCATCGTCATGGGTAACCGCGAAGACGAGCTGCAATGGTGGAAACAGCAGAAGGACGCAAGCGGTTACGAGACCATGTCCGTCTCCATCGCCCCAGGCGTCTCGACGCTCGCTTTCTGGGTGGCGCAGCAGATCCTTGATGGCAAGGATGTGAAGAAGGACCTGACCGTGCCCTTCCTGCGCATCGACCAGGCCAATCTCGAGGAAAACCTGAAGACGACCCAGAAGGGCGGCGTGGCGAATGTGGAATATTCGCAGGAAGACGCCGAAAAGGCCATCGCATCGGCCAAATAGGCCGGATCGGCCCAGAGCCTGACTATTGCGGCGCTACCGGAACGGGCGCCGCAATAGCCACCATATTCTCCGATTTTCACATCACTTTTTCACATCACTGGCGTAGTTGCTCATGAATGACATCATCGAGGCGGAAGAAGTCGTCGCTGCGCGCGGCGTGAAGGTCGTGTTCGGCGCGGTAAGAGCGCTGGATGGGGCCGATCTCGTCATCCGCACGGGGGAATGCCTCGGGCTCGTCGGCCATAACGGCGCGGGAAAATCCACCATCGTCAACGTCATCAATGGCGGGCTGACGCCGCATGAGGGTTCCGTTTCTTATGGCGGCAACGAAAACCGCCACGGCATTGCCGCCGCGCGCGCGAACGGCGTTCGCTGCGTGTTTCAGGAACTGTCGCTCTGCCCGAACCTGACGATCAGCGAAAATGTCCGCATCATGCATGCCGCCACGGGTGGGCGAAACTGGCGCGGCCGTGCGCTGACGACGATCCGCCAGACACTGGACGAGATTTTTCCCGGCCACGGTATCGATTGCGAGCTGACCATCGCCGAACTTTCCATCGCCGAACGGCAGATGGTGGAAATCGCCATCAATTTTTGCCGCATACCGAACGCGCCGAGACTGGTGATCCTCGATGAACCCACCTCTTCGCTGGATGCCGGTCTCGCCGAGCAGCTGATGGATTATGTCCGCCGTTTCGTGCGTGAGGGCGGGTCGGTTCTGCTGATCTCGCATATTCTCGGCGAAATTCTTTCGACGGCCACCCGTATCGTGGTGATGAAGGATGGCCGGGTGGTGGCCGACCGGAAGGCCACCGACTTCACCACCCGCTCGTTGGTTGAGGCCATGGGCAGCGTCGTCAAGGAACAGGACAGGCGGCGGGGTGAAAGCCGCAAGGCAGGCGAGAAGGTGCTTTCCATGCCGGCACGGCGCGGCGAAGGCCTTGCCTTCGAGGCCTTTCGCGGTGAGATCGTCGGCCTTGCCGGCCTCGGCGGTCATGGCCAGACCGAAGCGCTGCTCGATCTTTATCTTGCCCGCAACAATAGCTGGCTGCCCGCGCGCAAGACCGATATCGCCTTCGTGGCGGGCGACCGCAGCCTGAACGGCACCTTCCCGCTGTGGAGCATCCTCAAAAACCTGTCCATCGCCTCGCTCAGGGATATTTCAGCCGCAGGCATGGTGGACAGAGCCAAGGAAACCGAGCTCGGGGCGCAATGGAAAAAGCGCATCGAAATCCGCACGCCCGACATGGGCAACAAGATCCTTTCGCTTTCCGGCGGCAACCAGCAGAAGGTGCTTTTTGCCCGCGCGCTTGCCACCACCGCCAGCACGGTTTTGATGGACGACCCGATGCGCGGCGTCGATATCGGCACCAAACAGGAGGTCTATGACATCTTGAGAACCGAAGCCTCCCACGGCCGCACCTTCATCTGGTACTCCACCGAAATGGACGAAATCCGCCTCTGCGACCGGGTCTATGTGTTCCGCGACGGCGCCATCCAGGCGGAACTCGTCGGCGACGATATTACCGAGCAGAATGTACTGGCGGCCTCCTTTGCCGGAGAAGACCACGCATGAAACTCTCGGCAAACGCGCTCCGCCTCATCATTCCCGCCGCCTCGCTCGCTGTCCTGCTTGCCGCCGTCTTCTACATGCAGCCGCGCGCCATGAGCTATACCGGCATGAACCTGCTGTTCAATCTGGCCGTGCCGATTGCGCTCGCGACCATTGCACAGATGCTGATCATGTCGGTCAACGATCTCGATCTGTCGATGGGCACCTTCGTCAGTTTCTGCGCCTGTGTGACCGCCACTTTCCTGCAAACCACGCCCATCCTCGGAATTGCGATTTTTGCCGGTGCGATTGCGGTCTATGCACTGCTTGGCGCCATCATCCATATCCGCGCCCTGCCCTCAATCGTCGTCACGCTCGGCATGAGCTTCGTCTGGGGCGGCCTCGCCGTCCTCATTCTTCCCTCGCCAGGCGGCCAGGCCCCCGCCTTCATCCGGGCGCTGATGACGGCAAAACCGCCGCTCGTGCCGATTGCCATCGTCGCCAGCATCCTGATCGCGGTGGTCGCCCATTACATCGTCATGCGCTCTTCCTTCGGCGTGCTGATGCGCGGCGTCGGCGGCAATTTCCGCTCGGTCGAGCGCTCCGGCTGGTCGGTCGTCGGCATTCGCGCCGCCACCTTTGCGCTGGCCGGTTTCTTTGCGGTGCTGTCCGGTATCGCCCTTGTCGGGCTGACGACATCGGCCGACGCCAATATCGCGCTGCGTTACACGCTGCTCTCGATTGCCGGTGTCATTCTCGGCGGCGGCGAATTCGTCGGCGGCCGGGTATCGCCCATCGGCGCGGTCATCGGCGCGCTGACGCTGACGCTCGCCGGTTCGTTCCTCTCCTTCATGCGCATTTCGCCGGACTGGCAGATCGGCGCGCAGGGGGCGATCCTCATCATCGTGCTGGCGCTGCGCATCCTGCTCAACCGTCTTGAAAAACGGGAGAAAAACCAATGAACGGGCTCTCTTCCCTCACCAGAAAACCATGGATCTGGTCTTTTGCCGCAACGGCAGTCGTCTGGATTGTCACCGTGCTCTTCACCGGCGGTGCAAGCTCCTTCGGCCTGTCGCATGCCGCACTCACCTTCGCAGCCTTTTCGGTCATCGTCGGCATCGGCCAGATGTTCGTCATCACGCTCGGGCCGGGCAATATCGACCTCTGCGTTCCCGCCACGATGACGCTGTCGGGGACGCTGGCGCTCAAATTCATGGATGTGTCCGACGGTCTCATCCTGCCCGGACTGCTGATCGCCATCCTGATCGGCATCGCCATCGGCATCGGAAATTATGCGCTGATCAAGCTCCTGCGCATCCCGCCGATCATCGCGACGCTCTCCATGAGCTTCATCGTGCAATCCATCGCCATCTGGTCGAACCGCGGCCTGCGCATCAAGCCGCCGGAAACATTGGCCACATTCGCCACGTCAAGTTTCTTCGGCATTCCCAACGTCGCCCTCGTGGCCCTGCTGCTCTCGGTCATCGCCTGGCTGCTGCTCGACCGCTCGTTTTACGGACGCTGGATTTCCGCCATCGGCCAGAGCACCTTCGCCGCCCGCATGACCGGCATTCCCGTGGACGGCGCACGTTTCGTCACCTATGTGCTCTGCGCGGTGCTTGCTGCCATCGCGGGTTACCTGCTCGCCAGCTTCTCCGGAGGTGCTGCGCTCAACATGGGCTCGGAATATCTGCTGATGTCCATCGCTGTCGTCGTCATCGGCGGCACGGCGGTGGCGGGAGGGGATTCCAATGTGCCCGGCATCTGGGGCGCTTCGCTCTTCATGTTCCTGGTGGTTTCGATGCTGAATACCTATGGTTTCGGCGCCGGCATCCGCCTCATCCTCACCGGCCTCATCATCATCTCCGTCATTCTTCTGGCAAGCGGCCCCAAGGCCACGCGCTGAACCATAACGACAAGCCCCCAAGCGGACCACGCTCATGACCACAGACAAGACCTCCCCTTACGAAATCCACGACGACCGCTTTCGCCATCTGATCGTCGGCAATGCCGAGTTGGAAGAGCTTTATTCCGGTTGCCGCTGGGCCGAAGGCCCGGTGTGGTTTGCCGATCTGAACTGCCTGCTGTTCAGCGATATTCCCAATGAGCGCATGTTGCGCTGGGTGCCGGATGGCGGGATCTCGGTATTCCGCCAGCCCTCCAACTTCACCAACGGCAATACGCGCGACCGGCAGGGGCGGCTCGTTTCCTGCGAACATGGCGGCCGCCGCGTCACCCGCACCGAAGTCGACGGCTCGATCACCGTTCTTGCCGACAGCTACGGCGGCAAGCGGCTGAACTCACCCAATGACGTGGTGGTGAAATCCGATGGCAGCGTCTGGTTCACCGATCCAACCTACGGCATTCTGTCCGATTACGAGGGCTACAAGGCGGAACCCGAACAGAAGACGCGCAATGTCTACCGGCTCGATCCCGCAACCGGAAAAATCGACATCGCCATCGACGATTTCCTGCAGCCGAACGGTCTTGCTTTTTCGCCGGATGAAACGAAGCTTTACGTCGCCGACAGTTCCTACAGCCACGATGTCTCCCGCCCGCGCCATATCCGCGTCTTCGATGTGGTAGATGGCGTAAAGCTCACCAACGGCCGGGAATTCTGCAATCTCGACAATGGCCTGCCGGACGGCTTCCGCCTGGACACGGCCGGCAACCTGTGGACCAGCGCCGGCGATGGTGTTCACTGCTTTTCCCCCGAAGGTACGCTCCTCGGCAAGATCAAGGTGCCGCAGACGGTCGCCAACCTCACTTTCGGCGGCCCGAAAAAGAACCGCCTGTTCATCACCGCGACGAAATCGCTCTATTCGGTCTATGTCGCCGCAACCGGCGCGCAAACGCCTTGATCTACTGAAAAACCGGAGGAAACGGGCCGGGAAGGAACTGGCAAGACGGGTTCACCGCGCTATAAAAGCGGAATGAACGACGATTCCAGCCCCTTCCTGGCCGACGACATGGCGATGGACGGCGACACGCCGGCCATTGAACCCACCAGCCGGATGCTGTCCTGGGCGCGCAATTCTGCGCTCTACCGGCTGGAACAGCGCATGATGACGGAAAAGCAGCTGCGCGACGCCATCATGCGCAAGGCGCGGGAAAAATTCGATGATATCAGCCCGGCGCAGGTCAGGGCGCTTGGCGAATTTGCCGTGACCTTCGCTTATGGCATCAAGGCGCTCGACGACACGGCCTTCGCGGAAATTACCGTGCGGAGCGGCCAGCGCAGCGGCAAGTCAAAACGCGGGCTCGCGCAGAAACTTCAGATCAAGGGCATCGCCCGGGAAACGGCAGCCGTCGCGCTTCAGGAAACAAACGATCTCGTCGCAGCCGTCATCTTCGCCCGCAAGCGCGCCTTCGGGCCGTTTCGCCGTGTCGAACTGGACGAGAAGCGCAAGACCAAGGAATTCTCCGCTTTCGCCCGTAACGGCTTCGGCTTTGAGATCGGCTCGAAAGTCATGGCGATGACCTTCGAAGAGGCGGAAGAGATTATCGCTGAAGCGCCGCTCTGACCGCTATTGCGGCATGGGATGCGTTTTCAGATAGGCGATCAGATCCGCTATATCGGTTTCGCTCCACAGCCCGAAAAAGCGCATGGCATTTCCCGGGATCGCCTTTTTCGGGCTGGCGATGAATTTTTGCAGTTCCTCTTCCGACCACACCCGGCCAGCCGCACCGGCATCCTTCAGCGCCTGCGAATAGTGGCCGTAATCGGTGATGGAAGCCATCGGCCTGCCGACGACACCCATGAGATGCGGCCCCATGCGGGTGCGTGGCGTATCGGCGCTGTGACAGGTGGAACAGCGGCTGAAGACCTTCTCCCCGTGGGCCGCATCGCCCTCGGCAAAAGCGGCTGTCGCCGAAAGGAAAGAACAGACGGTTACTGCCGCGACACTTCTGAATGTGGAAATCATGGCCCGGATAATACAACGCCCTCTCCGTCTGACAACGAAGAGGGCGTATTTTGACATGCGACAGAATGCCCGGCCGGGGCCGGGCACTTTGCCGATCAGTTCATGGCCGTGAGCGTCACGGAGGTGCCGGTGGCGGCGAGGTTGAGACCAACCTGACCCGTCACGCTGACCGTCTGCAGCTGGATGGAGCCGGACGTGCCGCCAACGAGAACGTTGGTGCCGACACCAAGACCGACGGTGACTTCAGCCGTTGCGCCCTGATAAAGGCCGCCGAGCGAACCGCGGTGGTAACCGGCGGTCGGGGCGAAAACGGCCCAGACCAGACGGCCCTGCGTGGTGAAGCCGAGGTCGACACCCATCTTGCGGATGGCGCCGGTGTAATGGTCGGTGCGACGGGCGCCCATGGTGGACTGGAAGGTGCAATCCAGTTCCTTGGCCGAGCCGAGAACGTAACCGACGCCGCCGCCGATATCGCAGGTGAGGTAACCGATCTTGACGCCGTTGCGATCGTCCTGCTCCTGCGGAGCCGGCTCATATCTTGCAAGGTCGGCAGCGAGGGCGGATGCGGTTCCGCCGAGGCCCATCGTCAATGCGGCAAAAGTTACGGCAACAGCCTTTTTCATCTGATTTTCTCCTGTTTTATTCCTACCCGCAGCAGCCCTTCTTGCCCTCTCCGGATATTGAATTCCGCACTGTTAACGTTTGTTCCCTGAAATCGATCCAAAACAACTTAATTGGAGGCGATGAAAGCGGAACGGTTAACAATGTCTGATGGCGGTAGGATGCCATTAAGACATTGTTAGGGCGGGAAATACGTGGGGAATCGCCATCAACAGCCAGTGTTGCCGGCCGTTGTTTTGCTGCAACAACCTCAAAGCGGCAGGGCGACGGGAAAGCCGGTGGCGGCATGGGTCATGACATCCATGCGGACGCCATAGATGCGCTGCAGCGTCTCCGGCGTCATGATCTCCTGCGGCGTTCCCCGGGCGATAAGCTGGCCGGAATGAAGCGCGACGATCTCATCGCAGAAGCGCGCCGCCATGTTGACGTCGTGCAGCACGACGATGACGCCGAGCCCCTTTTCGCGCGACAGTCTCTGCACCAGCGAAAGCACTTCGATCTGGTGCGCCATGTCGAGTGCGGAGATGGGTTCATCGAGAAGCAGGCTTTCGGCGTTCTGGGCCACCAGCATGGCAAGCCACACGCGCTGGCGCTCGCCGCCTGAAAGCGTATCCACCAGCCGGTCGCGGAAGGCGACGGTGTCGGTGAGTTCGATGGCTTCGTCCACCTTCTCCTGATCCGCTTTGGTGAACTGCCCAAGCGCGCCGTGCCAGGGATAACGGCCAAGCGCCACCAGTTCCTTGGCCAGCATGCCGGAGGCGGCCGGCGTATATTGCGGCAGATAGGCGAGCTTTCGCGCAAATTCACGATTGCCCCATGCGCCGAGCGCCTTACCTTCGAATGAGACCCTGCCCGCCGTCGGCTCCTGAATCCGCGCGAGAATCTTGAGCAACGTGGATTTTCCCGAACCGTTATGACCGATCAGGCCGATGGTCTTGCCGGTCGCAAAACTGGCCGTCAGCGGCTGCAGCAATGTCCTGCCCGGCACTTCCATGGTCACGCCGTCGAGAGAAAAAAGCGGAATATCGTCATAATCGACGGCAAGTGCTGCCTGACCCATGGTTCTCATCTCCGTACGTCGTTCAAAAAAATCATCATCGCCTGCCTGAAAGCCAGATCAGATAGGGCGCGCCGGCAAGCGCCGCAAAAAGCCCGAGCGGCAGTTCGTAAGGAAAGGTGACTGTCCGTGCGCCAAGATCGGAAAGCGCCATCAGCACCGCGCCGAACAGGAAGGAGGCGAAGAGATGGTCGCGCGGCGTAGTGAAACCGGCGCGAAGTGCAATATGCGGCGCCATCAATCCGACGAAACTCAAGGGACCGACAAGCAGCGAGGCAGCCCCGGTGGCAATGCCCGCCACCGCGATGACGGCGACGCGCGCCGCACCGAGCGGCAGACCGAGGGAGAGCGGCACATCGCGTCCGAGCGGCAGGATCGTCAGCCAGCGCGTGACCGATAGCGCGCCCGCCAGCAGCACGATGGAAAGAATGGCGAGAAAAATCGCCGAAGCCGGCGTCGCCGTCGAACCCGAGCCGCTGAGCCAGGCGAGGATCTGCCATGCCCGCTGGTCGCCAATGGCAAGCAGCGCCGAGAGAACGGCCGAGCAGAGCGAACTGATGGCAATGCCCGCGAGCAGGATTTTTTCCGGCGCCAGGTGCCGGCGCATGGAAAACAGCAGGACGAGGATCATGACGGCCGCAGAGCCGATGCCTGCGCCGCAAAACAGTTCGAAAAGACCGGCGGCCGGAAAAATCGTGATGGCGGCGGCAAAACCGAGGCCGGCACCGCCGCTGACGCCGATCACCTCCGGGCTTGCCATGGGATTGCCGGTAAGCCGCTGGAGAAGCGCGCCCGCCATAGCCAGAAGTCCGCCTGCTGCAACGGCCGCCACCAGCCGCGGCCAGCGGAACGGCAGCAGGCTTTGCAGATCGTCAGCCTTCAGCACCGTCCAGCCATCGGGCCCCTTGCCGATGGCAAGCGCTGCAAAAACCAGCCCCGCCATGACGGCCAGCACCGGCAGCAGGGCCGTAAGCCGGCGTCTTGTCGCCAGCTCGACGCCTTCACCGCGATGCACATCGGTCGGCCGGATTTTCGGCAGCAGCCACAGAAGCAGCGGGCCGCCGATCAGGGCCGTTACCGCGCCAGTCGGAAAAACTTCGGCGGTCGTGCTTGCCAGAAGCTGCACGAGACCGTCGCAGAACCACAACAGCAGACCGCCCAGAAGCGGGGAAACCAGGAGCACCGAAGACGAACGCCGCACACCGAGCGCCCGGGTGAGCGCAGGTGCTGCAAGGCCGATGAAGCTGACGAGGCCGACCGCCGAAGCAACAAAGGCGGCCAGCATGACCGCGACGGCGGCGACCGCCAGCCTGATCGAAAACAGCGAGACGCCAAGCGATCGCGCACCGGCATCGCCGAGACCGAGGACCGTCAGCGGCTTCATCAGCAGGCCGGTCAGAACGAGCCCGGCAACAAGCTGAAACGCGAGGGACAAGGCGTTCGACCAGTCCTGCTGGCTGAGCGAGCCGCCGTTCCAGACGACCAGCGACATCAGATATTCGCCCTGTGCCAGCGTCAGCGCGGCGGAAACGGACGCGGCGGTGATGCCGACCAGCAGCCCCGACACCACCATGGTCACCGGCTCGAAGGAGCGTCGCCAGCCGAGAAGAAACACGATGCCGGCCGCACCGGCCGCGCCGGCAAGCGCCACCAAAGCGCGGTTGCCATCCAGCATCCACGGAAAGAACAGGGTTGCGACGACGATGGCCAGTTGCGCGCCGGCCGAGATGCCGAGCGTCGAAGGATCGGCAATCGGATTGCGCAGCAATTGCTGGAACAACGCGCCCGACAGGCCGAGCATCGCCCCCGCCAGAATGGCGACCGCCACGCGCGGCATCAGGCTGAAGGCGAAAATCACCTGATCCATCGACATGGTGGCAGCATCGAACGGCAGGCCGGGCCATGCACCGAAAGGCAGCCGCAACAGCCCGGCATGCAGGGAAAGCCCGCAGGCCAGAACGAACAGCAGCCCGAAGAAAAACTGAAGAGGCCGCGCCGTCACAGGGCTTCTCCCTGCGCCGAGAGCGCTTCGGTCAAAAGCCGCGCAAAGCGCATGCCGGCGGTGATGCCGCCATAGGGGCCGACATTGCCGAGCGTGACCACCCGGTTTTCCCGCACGGCGGGCAGCGCACGCCATATGGCGCTGCTGCGCAGGGTTTCCCGCGCCTCGACCGGAATATCGGAGACGATGACGATGCGGGCATCGGGCGAAGCGGCGAGGTTTTCAAGCGGCACCGGGGCCGCGAAGGTGAATTGCGAACGATCCACCCAGGCATTGGCGAGTCCCAGCCGGCCAAGAACATCCCCGAACATGCTATCCGCACCGAAAGCGCGAAAATGCCGGGCGTCGCCGATATTGATCACATAGGTCGGCCGCGCCGCAAAACCGGCAAGGCGGGTCCGCATGGCTTGCAGCGTCGCTTCCGTTTCGCCCAGAACCCTGCGCGCCTCATCGGCCCTGCCAAGCTTTTCGCCAAGGGCGGAGACCGCCGCCAGCGCCTTTGCGAAAGGCGGCTCGCCCTTCACGTAAAAGGGCAGCGAGAAGACCGGGGCAATCGCTTCCAGCCTGCCGGTATAGCGGGTGTAGAAGGGCGAAATCAGAATGAGATCGGGCCGGGTCAGTTGCAGAAGCTCGAAATTCGGCGCGCCGCGCAGGCCGAGATCGGCGACGGTTGCAGGGATTTCCGGCTCGACCGCGTCCGCCCGAAACTGGATGAGCTCGGTCGCCGCCACCGGCATGACGCCGAGCGCAACGGCGGTTTCCAGCATGGCCCAGTCGATGGCGGCGAGGCGTGGCGTGACCGCCGCGCGCGCCTTGCCAGCAAGAGCCGAAGCAGCGAGCAGGCCTAAAAATTCCCGCCGCCCCCAAAGGGGGGACATCCATCGATCCTTGCGCGTCATGCCCCTGCTGCTTCACTTTGATATGGCATCACCAACGATAGGTCAGCTTGCCCATAACCGTTCTTCCGTCACCGTAATAGCATCCGAAAGTGGAGCAACTAGAAATATATTCTTTATCAGTCAAGTTTTGTACCAGAAGCGAGGCGCGGTAGCCGTTCTTCTCGTAGTGCACGCCGAGATCGAGCAGGGCGAGGCCCTTCATCTCGAAGGTATTGGCGGCATCACCATAGCGTTTTCCGACATAACGCACACCGCCGCCGATGCCGAAACCCTCAAGGACGGTATCTTCCGGGAAAGTGTAATCCAGCCAGAGGCTTGCGGCGTGCCGCGGCGTGCTGTCCAGCTCCTTGCCGTTATTCACGCGGCCGGAGACCTCGCTGTCCATGTAGGTATAGGCCGCGCGCAGGTCGAGCCCGTCGGCAAGGCTTGCGACGCCTTCAAGCTCGAGGCCTTTCACATGCGCCTCGTCCATCTGCTGCGTCACGCCGCCCACCGTCGTCGTAACGTTTTTCTGTGTCAGATCGTAGATCGCGGCGGAGAAGAAACCGTCGAAACCCTCGGGCTGGTATTTGACGCCCGCCTCCCATTGTTCGCCGGTGGTCGGTTTCGGCGCATCGCCGACAGCCGGCTGCGGCACCGGTTCGAAGGAGGTCGCGTAACTGACATAAGGCGCGATGCCGCCATCGAACAGATAGCTGACGCCGACGCGGCCGGTCAGCTTGTGATCGTCCTTATCGAGCGAACGGTAGGTGGTGCCGTTGAAGGTCGTGCCGCTGGTGCTTGCCCAGTCCTGCCGCAGGCCGGCGGTAACGCGCCAGTTCTCAAAAGCCATCTCGTCCTGCGCATAAAGGCCGATCTGGGAAATATCCGTCTTCACATCGGCATAAAGCGTGCGCGAGGTGAGGCTGATCGGTCCGCCATAGACCGGATTGACGGGATTGAGCGGCGTCGCGGCCCAGAATTCGGTTTTGACGTTATTGTCGAAATAACGGTAGTCCAGCCCGACAAGCAGGGTGTGGTCGATTGGCCCCGTGGAGAACTCCGCCTGCAGGCTGTTGTCGATATTGAATGTGTTCAGCAGCTCGTCCTGGAACGTCGCATTGCGGCGGATGAGATTGCCGATCATGCCGCCGCTGGTCGAGGACATGCCGAGCGCGCGGTAGGACCAGTCGAAATTGGAATAACGCGCATTCTGCCGGAAGGTGAAGGTCTCGTCGAAACGGTGCTCGAATTCATAACCGATATTGGTGAATTTGCGGTTCGACGTATCGAAGGACGGATCGCCGACATAAAAGCTGCGATCCAGCATATTGCCGGGTCTGAGATAGGTCAGCGCCGGCGGCAGGCCGGAGGGCGAACTCGGATTGTCGTGCTGATAGGAGGCAAGAACCGTCAGCTTCGTATCCTCGTCCGGCTGCCAGGTCAGCGCCGGTGCGATGAAATAACGGTCGTTCTGCAAGTTGTCCGTCTGGGCATGGGCGTTGCGCGCAAGGCCTGTCAGGCGATAGGCGAAACTGTCGCTATCCGCCACCGGGCCACCAACATCGAACATCGACTGGTAATAGTCGAAGCTGCCGATCTGCACACCGACTTCGCCGAACCGTTCGAAGGTCGGCCGCTTGCTGATGAGATTGATAAGGCCGCCGGGATTGCCCTGACCGAAAAGAACGGAAGCAGGCCCGCGAATGACTTCCACGCGCTCCAGACCGTAAACCTCATAGGAAGGCGCACCGGCGGTACGCATCAGCCGCAGACCGTTCAGGAACTGCAACTGGTTTCCCTGGAACCCGCGAATGCGCGGCGCATCGAAACGCGGATCCGCCCCAAACGGCTGCGCGACGACACCCGGAACATAGTTCAGCGCCTCGCTGAGATTGCGGACGTTCTGAGCATCCATCTGGTCCTTGGTGATGACGGATACGGATTGCGGCGTCTCGATCAGGGATCGCCCCGTCTTGGTGGCGCTGGCGCTGGTTTTCGCCACATAGCCTTTCACCGGCGCCTTGGGATCCTGATTTTTGGCGCCCTCCACGGTGATGGTCTGCAGCACCGTCGTACCGGCCTCCTGCGCAAGGGCGGAAGCCGAGGCCAAAAACGCCACATAAGCGATGACGGCGCAACCGCCAGCCAGAATGGAAATGTGTTTGGTTTTTCCCTGCACCCCAAGACCCTTCGTCACCTGCGCCACCATAAGGCGGTATTTTTCTGGAGAATTTAAGTCATCTTATTACGCAAGGGACGGATTGCGATCCAATAAGCGCAGCCGGTTTTTTTCAGAACTATTGATTATGAAAACTCGCGGCGATAATAGCTTGGAATTATTCAAATCTGCCGGGAAAGGCCGTGACGATGGGCAGGAAACCGGCAAGCCGGGCAGAAACATTCGAATTGCGTCACCTGCGCTATTTCACCACGCTGGTGGATGAGCGCAATTTCGAGCGCGCCGCCGCCCGCCTCGGTATCGCCCAGCCGGGCTTGAGCCAGCAGATCATGGCGCTCGAACAGATTGTCGGCATGCCGCTTCTCGACCGAACGCGCCGCTCGGTGAAGTTGACCACGCCCGGACAGCTTCTCTACGAGGACGCCCGGAAGATCCTCGCCAATGCCGAGGCGACGCTTGCGGCGCTCAAACGTGTCGACCGCGGCGAAACCGGGCGCATTTCCATCGGTTATGTCGCCTCGGCCGCCTATTCCGGCCTGATGATCCGGTCCATCGCCAGTTTCCGCGCCTCCCATCCCGATGTGGAGCTGCAATTGATCGAGATGGAGATGCGGCTGCAACTGGCCAAGATTGCCGACGGCAATCTGGACTTCGCCTTCATCCGCCCGCCCGCGCCTGTTCCGGAAGGTGTGACAACCCATGTGGTGCTGCGCGAACCGTTGATGGCCGCACTTCCTGAAAACCATCCCCTGGCGTTTGCGCTGCAGCTCGATTTGAAAAACCTTGCCGGCGAGACCTTCATTACCCCGCGGCAACCGCCGGATGTCGGCTTTCACTACAATACGATAGAAGCCTGCAATGAAGCCGGGTTCCAGCCGGCGATCAGCCCGGAAGGCAGGGACTACACCACGATTACCAGCATGGTGGCCATCGGCCTCGGCGTCGCGCTGGTGCCGCGCTCGCTTAATTGCCTGAGGTTGCCCGGCGTGCGCTATGTGCCGCTTGCGGCCAGTTCCACGACCTCGGACCTCGCTATCGCCCATCGGAAAACGGAAGCGTCTCCTGCCGTCAGGGCCTTCATTCTCCATATGCGCAATTGAAGCGGCAGCACCCGCCCGCCTATCGGTCCCGTGGACGAAAAATCCGTCATTACCCGTTTGCGCCGCATCGGCGGCAACAGGCGGGAGCGGCGTAACCGCATGGGATCGCGAAAGGAATGACGCTCTTGCGGGCAGGCCGAACACGAGGCCGAAATTCTGCCCGGATATTTCCTGTCCCCGCTTTTCCCCGCAGCCGCAGCGCACCCCATAATCGCGGCAGATTTTAATTTACGGGAGACAGCAATGGCTGAGACTTACGAACACCACGCCGCCGGCCTCGAATCTCCGGCATCCCACGCTTTCGATGTGGTTCCGGACGATACGAACCCGCTTCCTTCCCCCACCCGCGCCATCTATGTGGGCAATGGCGGCCATCTCTGCCTGACCCTGCTTTCCGGGGCGACGGTGACCTTCCAGAACCTGCCCGCAGGCAGCCTGCTGCCGGTCAGGGCCACGCGCATATTCGCAACGCGCACCACCGCCACAGGCATCGTGGGCCTCAATTAAGGCCTCTATCGTCTCGACGATCCGAAACACCCCTGCCAAACGGCCATCACGGAGTGTGACACTTCCATGACAAGCTTTCAGGTTGATGTCAGCAAAATGACGCATCCGCCATTGATCGGCCCATGCGGCAGCCTGGATGACGGCGTTTTCGCCTCGTCTGCGTTGCCGCCGGCCTATTGGAAATCTGGTGGATCTGACAGTGGCTCTTTTTACCGCGAAAGCGACGGGAACAGTAACATATCGTCCGGAAATCGGCAGCGTGCCGCTCAGCCTGCTGACGGCGGCCTATCTGCTGTTTTTCACGAACCGGACATTCTGGTCGAAGGTTCACACCTATCTTTCCGCCTATCCGGTTGCCATCGTCGCGCTTTATGCCGCCATGGCCGCCCTGCTCGGCGCCATGATCATCATTTTTTCCGCCAAATATCTCATCAAGCCGTTTTTGATCTTCCTGGTCTTCGCGGCGGCCGCCGCTTCCTGGTTCATGGATCGCTACGGCATCGTCATCGACAGCGACATGATCCGCAACGCCATGGAGACGACGCAGGCGGAAGCCGGCAATCTGATCACGCCCGGCTTTCTCTGGCACATGGCGATTTACGGACTGGTGCCGTCCCTCCTCATCACCGCCGTGCGTGTGCGCCACCGCCCAATCCTCGACAAGCTTTTGTGGAACACGACCAGCATCCTGATCTGTCTTTCCATCGCCGGCATCATCAGCTTCGCCAATTCCAAGACCTTCACCACCGCCGTGCGCCAGCACAAGGATATCGTCAAAAGCGTCAATCCCCTGTCGCCAATCATGTCGGCCATTCATTATTTCACGCTGGCGGGCAAGGAAGTCGATATTCAGGTCAGCCCGGTCGGCGGGGATGCGAAGGTCCTGCCTTCATTGGGCGGCGTCCGCAAACCCCGTATCACCGTCATCGTGGCGGGCGAGACGGCGCGGGCCGCGAACTTTTCCCTGAATGGCTATGGGCGCGATACCAATCCCGAGCTTACAAAACGCGGTGTGGTCTATTTTCCGAACACGACCAGCTGCGGCACCGCGACGGCGATTTCCATTCCCTGCATGTTCTCGAAGTTCCCGCGTTCGGAATATAGCCACAAAAAGGCGCTCGCCAATGAAAACGTCATGGATGTTCTCGTCCATGCCGGGGTCAGCGCGACATGGCTGGACAACAATACCGGCAGCAAGAACGTGGCCGACCGCATCCCCTATTTCGACCTGCCCTCCACCAATGACAGCCGCTTCTGCACCGGCGGGGAATGCCGCGACGATATCTTCTTCGACAAGCTCGACTCCTGGCTCAACAACGTCACCAGAGACAGCGTCATCGTGCTGCACCAGATGGGCAGCCACGGGCCGACCTATTATCTGCGCTATACCGACGAATTCCGCAAATTTACCCCGGATTGCCGCACGGCCGAGCTTGGCAACTGCTCCGACGCGGAGATCGTCAACTCCTACGACAACACGCTTCTTTATACCGACCATTTCCTCTCGACCGTGATCGACAAGCTGAAGGCCCGTTCCGACAGGCTGGCGACGGGCATGATCTATGCGTCTGACCACGGCGAGTCGCTTGGCGAAAACGGCGTCTACCTGCATGGCGCGCCGTATCTTCTGGCGCCCGACCAGCAGACCCATGTGCCGTTTCTCGTCTGGTTCGACGATGACTTTGCGAAATCCATGGGGCTCAACAAAGCCTGCCTCACAAAAACCGCAGCGGAGGGCGGGCGCTCGCACGACAATTATTTCCACAGCATCCTTGGCATGATGAATGTCTCCACTTCGGTCTACGATCCCTCGCTCGATGTATTCGGCGGCTGCACCCAGCGGCAGAACAGCTGAAACACCGTGCTTGACGCTTATCCGGAGAAAGAGATACGCAGGACGAAGCGATAGAGGGAGCTGTCTTGCGGGTTCTGCTTGTTGAAGACGATCATGTGCTGGGCGAGGCGCTGCGGGACCATGTCGCGGCGGCGGGTCATGCTGTCGACTGGTTCAAGACGCTCGGCGACGCCATGGCGGCGACGCTGACGATGGGTTACGGCCTCATCCTGCTCGACATGCGCCTGCCGGATGGCGAGGGCATCACCCTTCTGCAAAGCCTGCGCCAGCGCGATGACGCGACGCCGGTGATCATTCTGACGGCCCATGACCAGGTCTCCGACCGGATCGCCGGGCTGAACGCCGGTGCGGACGATTATCTGGTCAAACCTTTCGATCTCAACGAGCTTTCGGCCCGCATGCTGGCGGTTTCGCGCCGTTACGAAGGGCGTTCCGCTCCCGTCATCCGCCTGCCCGGCATCGAGATCAACCAGGTGGCGCGCAACATCACGGTCGATGGAACGGCGCAGACGCTGAGCGCCCGGGAATGGGCCGTGCTGGAAAAACTCGTCGAACATCCCGGCGCGGTCGTCTCGAAAGCGCAATTGCACGACACGCTTTATGAATTCGGCGCGGAAATAGAAAGCAACACGGTCGAGGTCTATATCAGCCGGCTGCGCAAGAAAATCGGCCATGACCGCGTCGAAACCGTGCGCGGCGTCGGCTACACCATCCGATAGTCAGAATGACAAGCAGGCAGAAATGGCCAGACCGACCAGCATGACCCGCAAGCTCGTGACGGCGCTGACCAGCGTTGTTGCCATATCCTGGCTTCTCGCCTGCGGGCTGGGCGTCATGGTGATGCAGGATGAGTTCGCCGAAATTTTCGACGCCGGCGTTGAGGAAACCGCCGAAAGACTGCTGCCGTTATTGGTGGACGACCTGAGGGAAAACAACACCGCGCCTGCCGCGCAAAAGCTCAACCGGACGTCGGAACGGGCGGAATATCTGACCTATCAGGTCCGCGACCGGGAAGGACAGGTGGTGCTGCATTCGCATGACAGTTCGACGGAACCTTTCGAGGTCTCGCTCGAGCCCGGCTTTTCCGAAACCGCGACCCAGCGCATCTTTACGGTTGCGACACCGGACGGAAACTATTTCCTGCAGGTTGCCGATGCCTTCGCCAATCGCCGCGAGGCGATCGAAGAGGCAGGCACCGCGCTGCTGCTTCCCGTTCTCATCCTCATTCCCGCCAGCATTTTCGCCGTCATTGTCGTGGTGCGCAGAACGCTGCGACCGATACAGACCCTGCGCGACGACATCGGCAAAAAGGACGGCGGCAATCTCGCGCCGCTGCCGACGCAACCCTTTCCGGGCGAGCTCCATCCCATTGCCCGTTCGGTCAATCTGCTGCTCGGACGATTGCGATCGGCAATCGAGGCGGAACGGGAATTCACCGCCAACAGCGCCCATGAATTGCGCACGCCGATTGCCGGCGCGCTGGCGCAGGCGCAGCGGCTGCATGCCGACATACCGCCGGAACTTGCACCGCGCGTGGAAAACATCGAAAAATCCCTGCAGCATCTCGCACACCTGGCCGAAAAACTGCTTCAGATGTCGCGCGCGGAAGCGAGGATCGGGGTCACCGACACGGCAAACGATCTCATTCCCGTTCTCGAACTGGTTATCGATGACATGATGAGAACGGCCATCGGTTCATCCCGCATCCGCTTCACCAATCGCTGTGAAGGCGGCCTGTCCTGCAGGATCGGCGCGGATGCCTTTGGCATCATCATCCGTAACCTCCTCGAAAATGCGCTGATCCACAGCCCGGCGGAAAGCCCGGTGCAGGTCGTCGCCGAAGCGGACGGCACGATCCGCATCGTCAATTCCGGGGCGGCGATCGACGCGGCTCTCCTGCCCAAGCTGACGACGCGTTTTACCAGGGGCCAGACCACGGCGGACGGAACCGGGCTTGGCCTTGCCATCGTCAAGAGCCTGGTGGAGCAGGCCGGCGGAGAGCTGGTGCTTTCCTCGCCGGCGCCGGGCCGGCAGGACGGTTTTGAGGCCCGCATCGTCCTTCCCGCCGAAGCCGCCTGAATGCTAAAAAGAAAAAGCCCCATCGGAAGGACGGGGCTTTTTCCGGTCTGTATGGCGGTCGCTCAATCCTCGTGGATATGGCTGTGAGCCCGCGTATCGCGCATCTTCACATAAACCACCAGCGACAGGGCGATCATGATCGTCACATACCAGAAGAACCAGTTTTCGTGGCCGATCTGCTTGAACTTCAGGGCCACGAATTCCGCCGTTCCGCCGAATATGGTGTTCGCCAGCGCATAGGGCAGAGCCACGCCAAGCGCGCGGATATGGGCAGGGAACATTTCCGCCTTCACCACCGCATTGATGGAGGTATAGCCGGTGACGATCAACAGGCCGACCAGAACGAGGGCGAAAGCCATGATTGGATCGGTCGTCGTCGAAAGCATGCTGAAGATCGCATAGGTAAACAGCGTTCCGAGGATACCGAAGCCGACCATCAGCGGCTTGCGGCCGATCCTGTCGGACAGCGCACCCGCAATCGGCTGGCACAGCATGAAGACGAAGAGCGCCGCCGTGGTGATTTCCGTGGCGCTTTCCTTGCTGAAGCCGGAGGTGTTGACGAGGAATTTCTGCAGATAGGTCGTATAGGCATAAAAGGCGAGCGTGCCGCCGGAGGTGAGCGCCATGACCATCAGCGCTTCCCTTGGATAGTGCTTGAACAACGCCCATCCGCTGGACTTCGGCTTGTCGGCAGCGCCAGTCTTGGCATTTTCGAAGGACTGCGTCTCGACAAGGCCGCGGCGGATATAAAACACCGCAATCGCCAGAAGGCCGCCAATGAAGAAGGGAATGCGCCAGCCCCAGGAGCCGAGCTGTTCCGGCGTCAGAACCCGCTGCAGTACCAGAAGCACCGCCAGCGCCAGAAGCTGACCGGAAATAAGCGTCACATACTGGAAGCTGGAGAAGAAACCGCGGCGGTTCTTGCCGGCCATTTCGCTGAGATAGGTTGCGCTGGCGCCATATTCGCCGCCGACGCTGATGCCTTGCAGAAGCCTTGCGAAAACCAGAATGGCCGGCGCGGCAATGCCAATCGCCTCATGGCCGGGCGTAATCGCGATCAGCAGCGAGCCGAGACACATCAGCGTGACAGATAAGGTCAGGCCGGCCTTGCGGCCCTTGCGGTCGGCATAGGTGCCCATGAACCAGGCCCCGATGGGCCGCATCAGAAATCCGACGGCGAAAACGGCGGCTGCACTCAGAAGCTCGGCGGTCTGGTTTCCGGAAGGGAAAAACACCGGCGCGAAATAAAGGGTGAAGGCCGAATAAACGTACCAATCGTACCATTCGACGAGGTTGCCCGCCGATCCGCCGATAATGGATTTCAAACGGGTTTTCTGGTCCGGCGCGGTGGCGGGACCATTTGCCATAATATTCACGGGTAAACTCCAATTCATCTTCGTCTGGAGATGGAAGGGCGAACGGAAGGTGTGATAATTTGTCGCTCTCGGTGGGGGTATATACCCGTCATGTTGCAGTGCGCAAGTTTATACCGCATCGCAATATTGCCGAAAAACCAGCCAAACCCGCTCACCTGTGATCCGCCTTGTAAGCCGCCCGCGCTCAAACTAAAAAATATCAATGATTTACGATATATCGGACGTTCAGATTGAAAAGCTTCTCATTGCCGCCGCCCGTGCCGGCGAGGCGCTGGCGCGGCTGGACGAGCGGATCGACCGGTCACCGATGAAGCACGGCTTCATCGAAAGACAGGATTTCACCGATGCGATTTCCTCCATGTGGGTGGATGGCGAACTCGTTCACATGGAAGATCTGGTGCTGCATGACGCGCATATGGATGTGCGCGCGCCAACCCATGAAATGACGGCGGCGCACCGGATTCTCCGCTCGAGACGGCTGATCTTTTCCAGTCCCCCCGGCTGGGCCTTTACCGCGCCGGGCCTTTCAAGGCTACGCGGCAGGGCGGCACTTGCCCAAGCGCCAGAGCCTTCCAGACAAACGCTCGACCACGCCCGCGATGAAGACACCGACGCTGAGGAGGAGGAAACATCGCTGGATGGCGCTTTTTCCGAGCTCGATGCGCTTCTGGCGCGAAGCGCCGCAACGCTCGACGCGATCACCACCGGTAGCGCGCTTCCGCCAATGCACAGGGAGGAAAGCCATGCGATCATCAACGAACCCGACTGGGACGAGGATGAGCGGCTGAAAGAATGGTGGAACGTCTATGCGCGGACGGAGGAACTGCCGGCGATTCTTCGCACCGCCATCCTGCTCGACGCCTGGAACATGATCGAGGTGCTGCAACGCAGCCCCTGGCTCGGCCGGCTTCTGGCCTCCGCCTTTCTGCGCGACGGCGCCGTCACGCCCGATCACCTGCCGGCCCTCAGCGCCGGTCTCCGCGCGGTCCCGCGGGAGCGTCGGCACGCCCGAAACCAGACACAGCGGGTTCTCGCACTTCTCGACAGCTTTTACGAAGCGGCGCAGGTCGGCATGAAGGAACATGACCGGCTGGCCCATGCGCGTGAACGCATGATGCGCAAGCTGGCAGGCCGGCGTTCCTCCTCGCGCCTGCCGGAACTCGTGGAACTTGTCGTCTCCCGACCGGTGGTTTCCGCAGCGATGATCGTCAAGGAACTCGGCACCACACCGCAGGGCGCGATCGGGCTCGCCAACCAGCTGGAACTGCGGGAAGTGACCGGTCGCGGCCGGTTTCGCGCCTGGGGCATGCTGTAGCGAAAGCCGCTCCCGCCCCTCGCAAGAGCCCCGAAAAACGGCGGTATCGCGGCCTTTTTCCGGCAAAGACGTGCCGCACGAATGCAGCGATCACGAATCTTAACAAAATTTAACTATTGCGTAGGTCGATGAAGCCGCTATGTTCCTCGCTGCGTTGCAGCACCGATTTTCTTCTCCGGCAACGCGGTCGCATTCGGCCCCGGCAACTTTTCTTTGCCGCCCGCATTTAAGTGTCCATTCTGAGGGAGATGCAATAATGACAATTTCAATCTCACAACCCGATTCCGATCACGAAACCGATGCTCCTTTTGCCAAAAAGGTTCTCACCGCGCGCAATCTCGCCGGATATACGGTCGAACAGCTTGCCGTGACCTGCGGCCTGACGACCAGCGAAATACGCGCGCTCGAAGACGGCACGGACAGCGATCCGCTGCGCATCAGACGCGTTGCCGCAGCCCTTCATATTCCTGTCGAAACCGTTATCTGATCCACCTTAGCGATCATCAAAAATCTCAGCGCCGCCGGGGACGATGTTCCCGGGAACATCCGGGCGGCGCGCGTGGTCCGATGCCGCCAGTGCCTTCCGGAACATTTTCCGCGCCCCTCTCTTAACATTTTCGTTATCCGGCACCACATGGGGTTCACGAGCGACCATGTTCGGCCGAGTGCGACATGTGCCCCGCTTGTGCGAGAGCAGCAACAACCTCCGGAATCCTGCCATGACACTAAGTCTCGACACCGAAGAACGGGTTTCTTCAGCATTGGATGAATTGTGGCCAGCGGAAAAGACGGAAATTCTCGACTGGTTGATCACCGGCACCAAGGACGAACGCTTTATCGACGAAATATTCGTCGAGCTCTGCAACAGGCTGCGGGCGAGCGGAATTTCCGTGGCGCGGGGCGTGCTCGCTTTCCGCATTCGCCATCCGCAATGGCTTGGCGCGCGCATTCTGTGGAAAGCCGGCCTGTCCTCCGCCGAGATCGCCACCTATGGCTATGGGTCTGAAAATACGCCCGAATATCTGAACAGCCCTATCAACGACATTCACCAGGGCGCCACCGAAGTCCGCCACCGGCTGAACGGAGAGGACATCGATGAGCCCGGCTATACGATCTACGAAGACCTGCGGGCCGAGGGGCTGACGGATTATTGCGCCTGGCCGATCGAGCACACCTTCGGCAAGCGCCATGTCGCCAGCTTCTCCAGCGACCGGCCCGGCGGTTTTTCCGACAGCGAAATCCTCGCCTTGAAAAACCTGCTTCCGGCGCTGGCGCTCGTCAGCGAAATACGCCTGAAGAACCGCATGACGCGCACCCTTCTGGAGACCTATGTGGGGCCGCATGCGGGCGAAAA
Source organism: Agrobacterium sp. YIC 4121 (assembly GCF_002008205.1). NCBI lineage: Bacteria > Pseudomonadati > Pseudomonadota > Alphaproteobacteria > Hyphomicrobiales > Rhizobiaceae > Agrobacterium > Agrobacterium sp. YIC 4121. Next base: position 52,408 of record NZ_MRDI01000023.1, read on the forward strand.
AATCCTCAATGGCGCCACCACGCGCGGTAGCGGCATGACGGTGGGTGCGGCGATCCTGATCTGCGACCTGCGCAATTTCACCCATATTTCCGACCTTTGGCCGCGTGACGATGTCATCGAGCTTCTCAACGGTTATTTCGACGCCATGTGCGATCCCATTGAGGAATTCGGCGGCGAAATCCTGAAATTCATGGGCGACGGGCTGCTGGCGATTTTCCCGCTCAGCGACCCGCAGGCCTGCGAAAACCTGCTGAAAGCCATCGCCAGCGCCCAGAAGAGCCTGGTTGCGCTGAATGAAATCAATTGCCGCAAGGGCCACGATCCCCTGGGTTATGGCATCGGCGTGCATGTCGGCGATGTCATGTATGGCAATATCGGCTCGAAAACCCGCCTCGATTTCACCGTCATCGGCCCCGCCGTCAATATCGCCTCGCGGCTGGAAACGCTGACCAAGGAGACCGGACGCAATGTGCTTTTCTCCGAGGAATTCGTGCGCATGGCCGGATATCAGGGAAAGCTGGAAAATCTCGGTCCATGGCTGCTGCGCGGCCTCGAAACCCCGGTCGAAGTATATGCCCTGCCCCACAATGCGGCCCTGACAGCTTCGGCTGATTGATTATCGCGAAGGGCTTTTAACGACACCGGCCATCCGCGCCGCATGACCTTCCCGAAGAGCGATTTCGGCCGTCTGGATCATCGTCAAAACGCTTGACACGTCTGCAATGTCGATCTAGCAAAATGGAACATATATTCCATATCGAAACATTGCTTGCATTCATATTCTGTCTTTCCGGGAGTGAGGGACGGGTGTGAGAAACCGGAGGAAAGATGGTTACGAAATTGGCACTGCTCGGCGCTGGACGGATCGGCAAGGTCCACGCCAAGGCGATCACCACCGACAGCCGTGCGCAGCTGGTGGCCGTTGTGGACGCCATGGCCGGTGCTGCGGAAGCAATCGCCCGCGAGGCGCAGTGCAAGGTCAGCACGATCGATGAGGTTCTGGCCGACGAGACGATCGATGCCGTTATCATCTGCACCCCGACCAACACCCATGCCGACCTGATCGAGCGTTTCGCCCGCGCCGGCAAGGCGATCTTCTGCGAAAAGCCCGTCGATCTCGATGTCGCCCGCGCGGAAGCTTGCGCCAAGGTGGTCGAGGAAACCGGAGCGAAGGTGATGCTCGGTTTCAACCGCCGTTTCGACCCGCATTTCCAGGCCGTTCACAAGGCAATCGACGATGGCCGCATCGGCAAGGTGGAAATGGTGACCATCACCAGCCGCGACCCCGGCCCGCCGCCGGCCGAATATATCAAGGTCTCCGGCGGCATTTTCCGCGACATGACCATTCATGATTTCGATATGGCCCGTTTCCTGCTCGGCGAGGAAGTGGAAAGCGTGTTTGCCACCGGTTCCGTCCTCGTCAATCCGGAGATCGGCGCGCTGGGTGATTTCGACAGCGCCAGCATCATCCTGACGACAAAAAGCGGCAGACAGGCGATCATTTCGAATTCCCGCCGCGCGACCTATGGTTACGACCAGCGCATCGAAGTGCACGGTTCGCTCGGTTCGGCCGCGGCCGAAAACCAGCGTCCTGTTTCCATCGAGATCGCCAATGCGGACGGCTACACCCGCCCGCCGCTGCATGATTTCTTCATGACGCGTTATACGGCCGCCTATGCCGCGGAAATCACCGCCTTTATCGACAGCATCGAAAACAACGTCGCGCCGTCGCCCTCCATCAAGGACGGTCTGATCGCGCTGAAACTGGCCGATGCCGCCCTGAAATCCGCGACCTCGAAGACGGCCGTGAAGCTCGGCTGAAGCCACAACCGGGACGCTGAGCGTCTTGCTGAACCTTCTGTCCGCCGCGCAATTGTTGACGGCGGACAGCCCTGCCTGTCCCAAAGCCCTCGGCAGCAGGCTCACATCATACTAGCTCTACGCCGACCTGCGGAGCGGCGTGCCCACCGCCCTCATTCCTGTGCTCGTCACAGGAATCCAGCCGACGCGCGTCTGTACGGCGAGAAAAACTCCTTTCAGCCCAATGACTTGGGCTGGCTGAATCCCTGTGACAGGCACAGGGATGAGGAGAGAATGCAGCAAAAGCATGCTCCAGCAATCGCCCCTTTAAAACGCAGCTTCCACACTTGCATGGCAGCTATTCGGAAAATAAGGTTGTCTGACAAGGTACGGCCGTAACATATGGCTGTTACCCACCTCATTCACCCCGAATACTCTTTTGCCGGCGGCAGTCGGATAGCGGTTTTTTCATGCCATCACCCAGGACCGGCTTTCTTTATGCGCTTGTCGCTTTCACGATCTTTGCGGCGCAGGATGGCATATCGAAACATCTGGGCAGCGCCTATCCGCCGGTTTTTATCGCCATGCTGCGATACTGGGCCTTTGCCGTCTTCGTTCTTTTGATGGCCGCAAGGTCGGCGGGCGGCATTCGGGGCGCCGTCATGGCCAACCGTCCCTGGCTGCAGATCGGCCGCGGCGTGCTTCTCGCCGTACAGATCGTCATTTCGATCTTCTCCTTCGCCGTCGTCGGGCTGGCGCACAGCCACTCCATCCTTGCCTCCGCACCGCTGATCGTTGCGGCGCTGTCCATGCCTTTGCTGGGAGAACATGTGGGCTGGCGGCGTTGGAGCGCCATTTTTGTCGGCTTCATCGGCGTTCTCGTCATCCTCAAGCCGGAGGGAGACGGTTTCGACAACCGGCTGATGATCACCTTCGTGGCCACCTTCATGCTGGCGCTCTACAGCGTCCTGACCCGCCTCGGCAGCAAAAGCGATTCGGCGATGACAAGTTTCTTCTACACCGGCGTGGCCGGTGCGGCGGCCCTGACGCTGGTCGGTCCGTTTTATTGGGTCAGCATCGAGCCGCAGGATTGGGGCTGGATGCTGGCGCTGTGCATTACCGGCATGAGCGGCCATTATTGCCTGATAAAGGCGTTCGAACTGGCGGATGCAGCCTCCGTGCAGCCCTTTTCCTATTATCAGCTGGTGCTCGTCTCCATCATCGGCGTCACCGTCTATGGCGAGGTGGTGACGTCCAACATGGTCATCGGTGCGGCGATCGTCATTGCCGCCGGCCTCTTCACCATCTGGCGCGAACATGTGGTTGCCCGCAAGAACCGCCGGGAGACGAAATAGGCAGCCGGCGCTGGAAAGCCCCTAGACGAGCGCCGCCTCACACCGCAGCAGCATACCGAACAGATCGCGCGGCTCATCCGGGTCGGCTAACAGATCGAGCTCGGTATAAAGCCCGGTGGATGGCAGCTTCGAGCGCACGTAACGCAGCGCCGAAAAATCTTCCGTCGCGAAGCCGACGCTGTCGAACAGTGTGATCTGCCGGTCGCTCGCCCGCCCCTGCTTTTCACCGGTTATGACCTGCCAAAGCTCGGTGACGGGATAATCCGCCGGCAATTGCTGGATTTCACCTTCAATGCGCGTCTGCGGCGGATATTCGACGAAAATATCCGACCGCAACAGGATGTCCCGATGCAACTCCGTCTTGCCGGGGCAATCGCCGCCAACGGCGTTGATGTGAATGCCGGGCCCGACCATGTTGTCGGTCAGTATCGTCGCATATTGCTTGTCGGCGGTGACGGTGGTGATGATATCCGCCCCTTCGACCGCTTCCTGTGCGCTTTCACAGATCTTGATGGCAAAACCCTGCCCGGCGAGATTGCGGGCGCATTTTTCGCTGGCGGACGGGTCGATATCGAATAGCCGCAGCGTGTCTATGCCAAGAATCGCCTTGAAGGCGCGCGCCTGGAATTCGCTCTGGGCGCCATTGCCGATGATGGCCATGCAGCGGGAATTCTTGCGGGCGAGAAATTTTGCGGCGACGGCGGAGGTGGCGGCGGTGCGCAGCGCCGTCAGGATGGTCATCTCGGTCAGAAGCAGCGGATAACCATTGCCGACATCGGAAAGCACGCCGAAAGCCGTCACCGTCTGGCGACCTTCCTTCATGTTCTTCGGATGGCCGTTGACATATTTGAAGCCGTAAAGCGTGCCATCGCTGGTCGGCATCAGTTCAATGACGCCTTCCTTCGAATGCGAGGCGATGCGCGGCGTCTTGTCGAAGCTTTCCCAGCGGCGGAAATCCTCTTCCACCGCCTCGGCAAGCTCGCGCAGGAACGTATCGATGCCGACGCGCAGCACGAGTTTCATCATGTGATCGACGCTGACGAAGGGCACGATATTGAGGTTCGGTATCACGGTCATCGCATCATTCCTTTCAGCCGGCCCGTGTCGGGCGGTCCATGACCCGCTTGCCCATCAGGCTGGTGGCGAGATCCACCATCAGCGTCGCGGTTCTGCCGCGCTCGTCGAGAAACGGGTTAAGCTCCACCAGATCGAGACTGCAGACCAGCCCGCTATCATGCAGCATTTCCATGACCAGATGCGCCTCGCGGAACGTCGCACCGCCCGGAACCGTGGTGCCGACGGCCGGCGCGATGGACGGCTCGAGAAAATCGACATCGAGACTGACATGCAAAAGCCCGTTTGCCGCCTGAACCCGTGCCAGAAACGCCCGCAGCAGAACGGCGACGCCATGCTCGTCGATCGAGCGCATGTCGTGCACGGTGATGCCGCTCTTTTCCAGCGCGGCCCTTTCGGCCGGATCCACACTGCGGATGCCGATCATGCCGATATTGTCTTCCGGAACCGCATGGGAAAGCGGTGGGAAATACCCGGCAAATCCCTCTCGCCCACTGAAATAGGCGACCGGCGTGCCGTGCAGATTGCCGCTGCGCGTCGTCTCAAGCGTATGATAATCGGTATGGGCATCGAGCCAGAGCACGAAAAACGGCCGGCCGGTCTCTGCCACCCGGCGCGCCATGCCGGCGACTGTCCCCGCGGAAATCGCATGGTCGCCTCCGAGAAAGATCGGCACGGCATCCGCGCTTTCACGATAGGCAGCCTCCGTCAGAGCCTCGGTCCAGGCCACGGTTTCAGACAGATGATGCACGGCGGGATTGGGATGGTTAAATTCGCGGAAGGTCGCCGGCGTCACATTGCCGGTATCGACAACGCGATGCCCCAGTTCTTCAAGGGCATGAGCAAGCCCCGCGACGCGATAGGCGCTCGGCCCCATCTCGCATCCCAATTGCCCGGCCCCGATTTGCAGCGGCGCACCGATCAACCTGATTTCCATTCCCATCCTCGCTTTCCTGCCAACAAGACCAGTTCACCACAGTGATCTGGCGAAATGAACATCAAATATTGGCAATATTATCGAAATAAGCTATCAATCTGGTAAAATTGATTTACCGAATTGGTCATCATGGACAATCTCAACGAGCGGCTCATCACCCTTTTGCGACACAATGGCAGGCGCAGCATTTCCGATCTCGCAATCGAGACGGAAACCTCGCGTGCGACGGTGCGCTCACGCATCGAAAGAATGGAGAATGACGGCACCATCATCGGTTATACCGTCATTTTGCGCGCCGATGCGGTGGAGGCCGCGATCCGCGGCATCATGATGATCGAGATTGAAGGCCATGTGACGGACCGCGTCATCCGCACCCTTGGCGGTTTTCCGGAAATCTCCGAAATCCACAGCACCAACGGCCGCTGGGACCTGATCGTGGAACTCAACGCCGCCACGCTCAGCGATTTCGACGCGGTACTGCGCCGCATCCGCCTGGTGCCCGGCATCACCGGCAGCGAGACCAGCCTTTTGCTCTCCACCCCACGCTCCACCCGGGCACGGCTCTGAACCGGGGAGCAAAACGCAAAACAGGGATAAAACGCATTTTTCGATTTTTTCGACTTGCGCCCCGGAATAAATCATCTATATGACGACCCACCAAAGCGAACGCGCCACGCGCTTTAAAGCTTTTGGGGAATAGTTCAATGGTAGAACAGCGGACTCTGACTCCGTCGATCTTGGTTCGAATCCAGGTTCCCCAGCCAAATTTCTCCAAATGAAATCAGCTTCTTGAGTTTTGAATATCGCATGGCATCGCGACGTCCCGTGCCCGGCATCGTTCACCCGCGATAGACCACAGCTCCACCCGTCATACCGGCACCGGCGGCCGTCAAAAGCAGGGTTTCGCCTTCCGCGAGAGGCCTTTCGGCATTGGTGACGGAGAGCGAAAGCGGAATGGTGGCAGCGGAGGAATTGCCGAAGGTTTCTATGGTGCGAACCGTCTTTTCCCTGTCAATGCCGAGATTGCCGCAGACGGCGTCGAACATGCGGGCATTGGCCTGATGGGGTACGAAACGGTCGATATCGGTTGCCGTCGTTCCGGCTTGATGCAGCACCCGTTGCGAGGTCGCGGTCATCAGCGCCACGGCACGGGAAAAGACTTCGCGGCCGTCACGCATCGTCATAAGCACCTCCTTAGTGGATGTATCGGCAGAGAAGGGCTGGCTGCTGCCTCCCGCCGCTATCTGGATCAGATCGTAACCGTCGCCATCCGCAACGAGATCGGCCGACAAAAGCCCACGCTGCGCCTCGCGGCAGGGCTTGAGTACGACGGCGCCGGCGGCATCGGCGAACAGGACCGCGCTTGCCCTTTCCGCCGGATTGATACGGCGACTCAATATATTGGCGGCAACGATGAGGACGGCGCGGCCGTGGGTGCGGACAAAGCCATCCGCAAGGGTAAGCGCATAAAGAAAGCCAGAACAGGCCCCGGCGAGATCGATCGCGCCGGATCGGGCAAGGCCCAGCCTGTGGGCGAGCAGGGGCGCCGAGGGCGGCAAGAGGTGATCCGGCGTGGAAGTCGCAAGCAGCGTCAGAGCGATGTCGTCGGAGCCGATTTCGGCGTCTTCCAGCGCCATGCGGCCGGCTCTCGCCGCAAGGCCGCTCAGCGTGTCACCCTCTTGCGCCCAATAACGCGTGCGGATGCCGGTGCGCCGCTCGATCCAGCCGGCTTCCAGCCCAAGACTGGTCTCTATCTCGGCATTGTCGACGCATCGTGACGGCACGGCATGGCCAAAACCGGCCATGTGGGAAGAACGGGTCTGCATTGTCAGGACTTTCGGAAACGGTTCTGGAACAGGCTGAACATGGCCACACCCCGCTTTCACGCGATGCCGCGCGCGAGCGATTTTAGCGAAGCGGTTTCGATGATGATCCCGGCCACTTCATCAATGGCGTCAAAGGCACGGCTTAAATCTTCCGCCGTCGAACAATAGGGCGGCATCAGGTAAAGCACATTGCCGAGCGGGCGGATGACGAACCCGCGCTCGCGGAACAATTGCCGCATGCGCGGCCCCGCCTCGGCGAGATACCCGCCGGCGGGCACCACGAGATCGAGGGCCGCGATGGTCCCCATCTGCCGGATGCCGGTGAAACGCCGGTCATCCGCAAACCGCCGGAGATTGTCGCGCAGCACCTGTTCCAATTGCCCGATGCGCTGAAGCACGGGCTCATCCCGCCAGACCTGAAGATTGGCGACGGCCGCGGCGCAGGCAATCGGATTGGCCGTATAGGAACTGGAATGGAAAAAGGTCTTGCGACGATCCGTCGAAAAATGCGCGTCGAAAATCTCCGCACTGCACAGCGTTGCCGCCAGCGGCAGGGAGCCGCCGGTCAGGCCCTTGGAGGTGCAGAGAATATCCGGTGAAATGCCGGCCTGTTCGCAGGCGAACATGGTTCCGGTTCTGCCCCAGCCCGTCATCACCTCGTCTGCAATAAAGAGGCAGCCATGGCGTTCGGCGATCTGTTTCAGCCCGGCCAGAACATCCGCGCCGTAAATTCTCATGCCGCCCGCCCCAAGCACCAGCGGCTCAGCCAACAGGGCAGCGATACGGCCTGAACGACAGAAGTTTTCGAACATGTCCAGCGTGCGCTGTTCGCTGCCCGCTTCCGGAAAAGCCAGCCGGTCGACGCCGAAGAGCAGCGGTTCGTAAGCGGCATTGAAGACACCGCGCTCACCTGTCGACATCGTGCCGATAGTGTCGCCGTGATAGCCATGCTCCATCACCACGATACGGTCGCGCTTTTCTCCGCGATTGTGGAAATATCCCAGCGCCATTTTCAGCGCCACCTCAACCGCCGTCGAGCCGCTATCGGAATAAAACACATGGCTTAGCCCGGCTGGCGCAAGCTCGATCAGCCCGCGCGCCAGCGTTTCGGCGGGTTCATGGGAGAACTCGGCGAAAATGACCTGGTCGAAGGCCTCTGTCGCGGCGCGGATGGCCGCCATGATCGCCGGATGCCGGTGCCCGTGGGTGATGACCCACCAGGAGGAAATGGCGTCGAACAGGCGATTGCCGTCCTCATCGACGAGAAATGCGCCTTCCGCTGATACGACGCGTTTCATCGGCGGTTCCAGCCCATGCTGGGTGAAGGGATGCCAGACAGGGGAACGGCTCATGCCGGCGCCTCCAGAAAATCAGCGAGATTGAAGTGTCGGGCAAATGCCCGATGCAGCACCTCTGATGTCATCTCCGGCAGGCACGGCAGACGGCCGAGCAGGCGAATGGCGCCGATATTGGCGATGACGCGCTCATTTTCCCGGTTCTCATGGCCGATGAAGACCACGCCCTGCACGGGAATGGCGCGGTGCCGCAACGCCTCAAGCGAGAGCAGCGTGTGGTTGATGGTGCCGAGAGACGTTCTTGCGCAGAGCACAAGCGGAATTTGCCAGCGGGCGAAGATATCGGCGAAGAGCACCGTGTCGGTCAGCGGCACCAGAAGCCCGCCCGCCCCCTCGATCACCAGCGGTCCATCCGTTTGCGGCGGCAGCAGCAGCGTGGGGTCGATCGTTACATTCTCGAGGCGGGCCGATAGATGCGGCGAAGCCGGCATTTTCAGGCGATAGGCCTCTGGCAGGATGCGCGCACGCGGCACGCCACCCAGCCGTTCCACCGTCTCGCTGTCTGTTTCTTCCTCCAGCCCGGATTGCACGGGTTTCCAGTAACAAGCCTGCAGGGCATGGGTCAGCGCTGCGGAAAAAACCGTCTTGCCGATGCCCGTATCGGTGCCGGAGATAACGAAACGAGGGCTCATCTTCGCTCCTCCGCCAAGGAAAGGGCAAGCAGCTCAATCATATCGGCGATCTGGCTCTCATCCACATTGAGCGTAATGGCGATGCGCAGGCGCGCCGTGCCCTCTGGCACCGTCGGCGGGCGGATCGCGCGTACATCGAAACCGCCCTCCCGCAGATGCGCGGCGACACGAAGCGAACGGGCATTGTCACCGATCATCGCCGGCAGGATTTGCGAGCCGCTGGGCGCAACGCCGAGCCGGGAGCGAAGCTCCTCGCCGGCAAAGTTTACCAGCTCCGCCAGCCGCAGGCGTCGCCATGGTTCATCGGCGACGATGCGCAGGGCTTCCCGCACTGCGGCCGCCATCAGCGGCGAAGGCGCGGTCGAATAGATGAAACCGCGGGCGCGGTTGACGAGGTAATCGGCAAGCACTGCCGGCAGGCTCAAAAGCGCGCCGGAGAGACCGAGCGCCTTGCCGCAGGTGTGCAATGCCACCACATTGCCCCGGCCTTCCAGCTCCGCGGCAAACCCGCGCCCGCCGGGGCCGAAAACACCGGTGGCATGGGCCTCATCGACGACAAGGAAGCCTCCGTGTTTCCCGGCAAGATCAGCCAGGGCCGAAAGGGGCGCACGGTCGCCATCCATGGAATAGAGGCTTTCGATGGCGATCCACGGCCGGCCGCGGCCACCCTCCTGCCGCCAGCGGATAATTTCCCGTTCGAATGCCTCGATCTGATTATGCGGCACGGCGATCGCCTTCGCCTTGCCGGCTGCAATGCCGTCATGGACGCTGGCATGGATCAGGGCGTCGTGAAGAACGAGGTCTTCCCGCAGCGGCAATGTGGAGAACAGCGCGACATTGGCGGCAAAACCGCTGCCGAAATAGATCGCTTTTTCCGCTCGGAAAAATGCCGCTGCTTCCGCTTCCAGCGCCTCATGTTCGCGGTGGTTGCCACGCAGCAGCCGCGAGCCGCCGGCCCCCACCGGCACACCCCTTCCGATAGCGTCGGCAAATGCCGCCTTCAGCCGGGGTGAATCGGCAAGGCCAAGATAGTCATTGGAGGTGAAATCGATCCCCTGTTGAGGAGCGAGCGCGCGCAGCCGCGATTTGCGCTCCAGGCCTGCAAGCTTCGCCTCATAGGGAGAGAGGGCCGCGAGGGTCACCGGCACCCTCCCGCCTCCCCAGACTGCAATTCCGTGGACTGCAGTTCCATCGGCTTCAGGCCAAGACGGCGGAAAAGCGCCGTGTCGTGGTCCTCACCCGGATTATCCGCCGTCAGCAGGGTTTCGCCGATGAAGATGGAGTTGGCGCCGGCCAGGAAACAGAGCGCCTGCGTCTCATCGCTCATCTCCGTGCGCCCGGCCGAAAGCCGCACATGCGAACGCGGCATGAGGATGCGCGCCAGCGCGATGGTACGGACGAAATCGATCGGATCGACGGGATCGGCCTTGGCCAGCTTCGAGCCGGGGATCGGGATCAGCATGTTGATCGGCACGCTTTCCGGCGGCACCGGCAGGTTGGCAAGCGTCACCAGCATCGAGATCCGGTCTTCCACCGTTTCCCCCATGCCGAGAATGCCGCCGGCGCAGACTTTGATGCCGGCATCGCGGACATTGGCGAGCGTTTCCAGCCGGTCCTCGAAGGTGCGGGTGGTGATGATCTGCGAATAGAACCGCTCGGAAGTGTCGACGTTGTGGTTGTAGTAGTCGAGACCGGCATCGGCCAGCCGTTCGGATTGCTCCGGCGTCAACATGCCGAGCGTCATGCAGGTTTCCATGCCGAGCGCCTTCACGCCCTCGACCATGGCCACCACGGCCTCCATGTCGCGCTCCTTGGGATTGCGCCAGGCAGCACCCATGCAATAACGCGTCGCGCCGCCCTCCTTCGCCTTGCGCGCCTCAGCCAGCACCCGCTCCACTTCCATGAGTTTGGAGGCCTTAAGGCCGGTGGGGTTGCGGGCGGACTGGCTGCAATAGCTGCAATCCTCCGGGCAGCCGCCGGTCTTGATGGATAAGAGCCGGCTCATCTGGATGGCATTGGGATCGAAATGACAGCGATGCACCTGCTGGGCGCGAAACAGAAGATCATTAAACGGCAAATTATAGATAATTTTTGCTTCTTCGAGCGACAAGTCGTTGCCGAAATCCCCGACCGGAGCTGGATTTCTGTCGATTTGCGTGACGATCTGATCCATCTGTCGATCTTTCCCTCAAAATAAATAGATAGAAGTTCTTTTTATCTATTTTTTTCGAACCGCTTTTTGCAAGCACTTTTTTCGAGAAAAATTTTTCGGAGGGAGAGATGGCGGCATATGCGAGGATCGGGATCGCCGGGTTTAAACGTTGGAATTCATTGAATATGCGCGTGCTCACGGAAAAGATCGGGCCGGCCCATGGCGTGAAAAGTCCGCCCTTGCTAAGGGTGAGGCATGATCACACTTCGTCCCTCCGAGAGCCGCGACGCTTCCCGCATCCTCGACATATGGAGCAAAGCAGTCGACGCCACCCACGGGTTCCTTCTGCCGGCGGATCGCGTCGCGATCGGGGAGGAAGTCGAAGCCTTTCTGCCGCAGGCGCCGCTCACGCTGGCGGTCGATGTTTCTGATCGCCCCCTCGGCTTCATGTTTCTGCATGAAGGGCACATGGAGGCGCTTTTCATCGATCCGGACCATCACGGCCAGGGCATCGGCAAGGTTCTGGTTCAGCGGGCGCTTGCGCTCCACCCCGCACTAACCACGGACGTCAACGAACAGAACGCCGGGGCCATGGGGTTTTACCGCCGGCTGGGATTCGAACCGACGGGGCGCTCCGATATCGACGGACAGGGGCGACCCTATCCGCTCGTTCATCTTCGATTTCGCGCAACGGAAAAATAGGCCGCAGGGATCGTCGGGGAGGATCAAGCCACGAACACCATAGTCCGCTTCGCAACCGACGATTTTCTGCCCGAACACCGCTTCGACCAATGGCGCGAAGTGCGCGGCAAAAGCCTGTTTGGCGTGACAATCGAGCTTGCGCGGGACCTTCGCCACAGCTTCCAGGGTTCGTTTCAGGCGCGCGCCGTCGCCGGCGCCGTGGTGACCGAGATGCGCGCCTCCTCTTACCGGGTGAACCGCACCGAAGCCGATATTGCCCGCATTGCCGGCGACAGCCTCTGCATTGGCCTGCAGGTCAGGGGCTCCGGCTTTCTGCATGCCGGCAAGAATCAGGTTCACGCGGTTGGCGGTGGCGATATCACCATCAACTATTCCGACTTGCCCTACGATGCGATACCGGGAAACGAGGCGGATTTTCACTACAGGATGCTGAAGATCCCCGTGGATTACCAGGTCATGCTCGGTCAGGCCACCGATGACCTGTTTGCGACGCGTTATGCGGAAAACAACAGTTTCTCCCTGCCCTTCCGGGCCCTCTTCAATGCGCTGAACGCCGACCCCGGCAGGCTCATCGATCCCGCCCGCGATGTCACCCATATCGCCCGGCTTGCCATGACGGCGCGCGGGCGGCTTTCGCCCGCCATGCCGGAGGTTCGCGCCGCGCTCAGGACCGGGCTCTGTTATGCGGCACAGGACATCATGATACGGAAAAAATCCCGGCAGAACCTGACCCCTGCCGCCGTCGCAAGGGAACTGGGCATTTCGCTTCGGCAATTGCATGTGGTTTTCGAGGGTGCCGAACTGTCGTTTTCCCGCACGCTCTCCTCCATGCGGATAGAGGAAGCGAAACGGTTGCTGCTGGCATTCCCCGCCTTGCCGGTCACGCAGATCGCCTATGGCTGCGGCTTCGACAGCCTCGCTACTTTCTACAGGGTATTTGCCGGCACCTATGGCATGACGCCCGGCGACGCCCGCGCTGCGGATATGCCGCCGGCTTAAAATTTCACCTCTGCGCGCAATGAGAAGACGCGCCATTTCAGCTCCTGTAAGGGCGATTGGATTATCCCATCCCGGAGCGCGGCCAATGACCAATTTTTTCGATTTTGCGATCTCCCGGTTGCCGACCGCGACAGCCGATTGCCGCAGGCCAGCGCCCGGCGAAATAGAGGCGATGCTGCAAAAAGAACCCTTCGCGGCGGCGCTGCGTCTGCTGGCGGGAAGTTTCATCGCCCTTTACGAAGGCTCGCCCGAGATGACCGCGCTTTTTGCGACACGCCAGAGCCGGCTTCTTTCTCACGCGCTTCTGGCGCTCTATTTTCAGAAATGCGGCGCCCATGAAACAGGAGCGGGAGAAGCCGCCCTGACGCGGGAAGATTTCGGCCATCTGGCGCTTCGGCATGGGCTCGCCAGCCATAGTGTCGCTTATGCCTTCTTCAAAGAGGCGCTGAAACGCGGAATGACACGCCCGGCAGACCAATCCAGCAATGGGCCCGGCAATGGGGTCGTGCCTTCAGCCCCGGCGCTGGCGATGCTCGCCCAATGGTACGACGTGCATTTTCAGGCGCTGGATCTGCTGGATGAGGGCTTCAGGGCATCACGTTTCATCAAGCGGTCGGAGGCCATGCTTCCCCATATCCACCCCCGCGTATCGCAGGCGTTTCTGTCGCATCCGGAGGTGCGCTGCCCCGGCCCGCTCTCCATCATCTTCAACTGGTTCGATGCCGGCGGACTGCTGATGGACCGCCTTATCGCCGGCATCGACTGGGAAAGGCCGACCGAACAGGGCAGGCGCCTGACCGATGTGGAAACCGTGACGCAACTGGCGACATCCCTCTCCCTGTCGCGTATCCACATCGGCCGTAAGCTAGCGGCGGCCGAACTGATCGGCGGCATCGGCTGGAGCGGACGACGCGGCCGTTCCGCACTCTGGATTTCGCAGGGTTTTTACGAGGAATATGCCCGCATGCAGGCCCGCAAGCTCCTTATTCTCGATGAAGCCTTCATCGACTCCGTGTGAGGTGTGGGCAGGCTGCAGACCCTGCGATTCCGCTTGCCGGCCTCGCTCCGCGTGAATGCGGCATAACGGCTTTCGTCGATGGTTATGAGGGATATCCATTGACAAATCACAGGACTACAGCTTTTCTACGCAACATGCGTGAGATGTTGCGAGCATCGAAATTGCTGGCCCTGTTGTTTAGACTGGTGATGATACTGTCACTGGCTGGCTATAGTGTTTCCACCGTCAATGCCGCAATGCATCCTGCCGAAGCCGGTGGAATGCAGCACGATCAGTCCGCCATGATGGATCACGGCGCGACGATGGACCATGGCGCCTCAGCCATGATGTCCGACAGTCACGATCACAACGATATGGCCGAACAGGACGGCGGCGTCAAAAAGCCCGTCAAGCCGCAATGCTGCGGCGATTTCTGTCTCGGCATGGCGGTTCTGATCAGCCACGACACCATTGGCAGACCCGTCGTCAACAGCATCCGTTCCTTCCTCGACGACAGCAAGGCGCTGGGCCAGACCCCGCTCCTTCACCGCCCCCCGAATATCTGAACAGGCAAAGCCCGCCTTTGGGCAATGACCGTGCGTGAGCGGCTTTAGCGCCGCCGCGCCGTTGCATCTCCTATTCGGAAAATACCCATGAACCCAATTTACATTGTGGTTGCGGCGCCCCTGCTTCTGGGCGGCTGCACAGCCACATCCATGATGAACGACGCCGCCTCCTATGACGACGCGGCAAACCCTTCGCTCGGCGCCGCCCCCATCCGCTATCAGACCCCGGTTGCGGGTTACACGCACCGCGCGCCGGTGGACCCGAAGCCCTGGCGTAACCAGAACGATGCGCAGGCTCCGAAAGGAGACGCATCATGACGATACTTACCTTCAAACTCGGAGCGAAACTCGCGACCACCCTTTGCCTGCCGTTTCTTCTCGGCGGCTGTGTCACGGCCGCCCAATATGCGTCGCGTGAAGCCGGTTTCACCAATGTTTCGGCCAGGACATCCGAGGCGACAGGCAAGCAGGCGGTCTGGGTGCAGAACCGGGCCGAGGCGCAGGCGACGCAGGCCCGCGTCAAATCGCTGATGGCCGCCGGCAAAAGTCTCGATGTCGAGACGGCGGTGCAGATTGCGCTCCTGAACAACAAGGGCCTTCAGGCAGCCTATGCCGATCTCGGCGAATCCGCCGCCACCGCATGGCAATCGACCATGCTGGTCAATCCGCGGGTCGGCATCGGGCTGACGGGGATCGGCACCCCGGGGCTCAGGGCCTATCAGGCGATCGAGGGTGTCGTCGTCACCAATATTCTGGCGCTGGCTACCCTCAAGAAAAATGTCGAGATCGCCGATACCGGCTTCCGCAAGGCGCAGCTTGGCGCCGCGCTGAAGACGCTGCAACTGGCGGCCGATACCCGCCGCGCCTGGATTACCGCGGTGGCGGCATGGGAAAATGTCGGCCAGCTGGCGCAGGCACAGACCGCGGCGGATGCCGCCTCCGAACTTGCCGTGAAACTCGGCGAGGCGGGTTCGCTCAACAAGGAGGGCCAGGCCCGCGAACAGGTCTTTTACGCCGAGTTGACCGGCCAGATTGCCCGAGCGCGGCTTGAGGCCCGTCTTGCCAAGGAGGAACTGACCCGGCTGATGGGACTGTGGGGAGCGGATATCGAATACACCATTCCCAACCGCCTGCCCCCGCTTCCGAAAGCGCTTACCAAACGGGACATGATCGAGGCCGAGGCGCTGCAGCGCCGCGTGGATCTGCAGATGGCAAAGCTCGATCTGGAAGCGACCGCCCGGTCGTTCAAGCTCACGGAAGCCACCCGATACGTGACCGATCTCGAAATCCGTTCCGGCTTCGAGACCGAGCGCGAGCTGGAAGACGGCGAAATCCACAAGCAGACCACCGGCAATGCCGAGCTGGAATTCGTCATTCCGATCTTCGATTCCGGTCAGGCGCGCATGCGGGAATCCGAACTTGCCTATATGCGCGCGGCGAACCTGCTGGCGGAAAAAGCGGTCAATGTCCGCTCGGAAGCCCGCTCCGCCTATCAGGCCTATCGCTCGAACTATGACATCGCCAGGCATTACCGCAACAGCGTGGTGCCGCTGCGCACCAAAATCGAGGAGCAGTCGCTGCTGACCTATAACGGCATGATCACCAACACCTTCGAGCTTCTGGCCGACAGCCGGGAAAAGGTCAATTCAAGCCTGCTCGCCATCAATGCGAAACGTGACTTCTGGCTCGCCGAGGCCAGCCTCGCTCCCGCCATTTACGGCGGCGGCACGGGTGCTGCGGCGGGCGCGGAGACCGAGGTTGCCGCCGCTGGCGGCGGCGGTGGCGGACACTGAGAAAGGAAACGACCATGTTTAACAGAAGAAACTTTCTGGGTGTCGGCGCCGCAATGGTCTCCTCGGCGGCCTGGGCGAAAACATCCAACACCGGCCTGCCGGAAGCGGCAGTGATGGAAACGGCTGCGACCCAGGCCCCGGTCAAGCCCACCACCGGCCCGGATTACAACCCGGTCGTCACCTTGAACGGCTGGACCCTGCCCTTCCGGATGAACAACGGCGTCAAGGAATTCCACCTTGTCGCCGAACCGGTGGAGCGCGAAATGGCGGAGGGCATGA
Source organism: Agrobacterium sp. YIC 4121 (assembly GCF_002008205.1). Taxonomy (NCBI): domain Bacteria; kingdom Pseudomonadati; phylum Pseudomonadota; class Alphaproteobacteria; order Hyphomicrobiales; family Rhizobiaceae; genus Agrobacterium; species Agrobacterium sp. YIC 4121. The sequence continues at coordinate 68,875 of NZ_MRDI01000023.1, forward strand.
CCGCCCGCCTCTGGGGTTATAACGGTCAGTCGCCCGGCCCGACCATCGAGGCCGTCGAAGGCGACCGGGTGCGTATTTTCGTCACCAACAAGCTGCCGGAACATACGACCATCCACTGGCACGGCATGATCCTGCCGTCCGGCATGGACGGCGTCGGCGGGTTGTCGCAGCCGCATATCCCGGTTGGCAAAACCTTCGTCTACGAGTTCGATCTCGTGAAATCCGGCACCTTCATGTACCACCCGCATTCGGACGAGATGGTGCAGATGGCGATGGGCATGATGGGCTTCTTCGTGATCCATCCGAAGGACCCGGCCTTCATGCCGGTGGACCGCGATTTCGTGTTCCTCATCAATGCCTTCGACATCGATCCCGGTTCCTATGTGCCGAAGATCATGACCATGACCGACTTCAATCTGTGGTCATGGAACAGCCGGGTGTTTCCGGGCATCGATCCGCTGGTGGTTTCCAAGGACGACCGGGTGCGCGTGCGCGTCGGCAACCTGACCATGACCAACCATCCGATCCACATGCACGGTTACGATTTCGAGGTGACCTGCACGGACGGCGGCTGGGTGCGTCCCGAGGCGCGCTGGCCGGAGGTGAGCATCGATATCCCCGTGGGTGCGATGCGGGCCTATGAATTCGACGCCAAATATGTCGGCGACTGGGCGATCCATTGCCACAAGTCGCACCATACGATGAATGCGATGGGACATGACGTCCCGACCTTCATCGGCGTCGACAAGAAGACCGTCGCAGAGAAAATCCGCAAGGTGCGGCCGGAATATATGCCGATGGGCACCGCCGGCATGGCCGATATGGGCGCGATGGAAATGGAAATCCCTGAGAACACCGTACCCATGATGACGGGTTGGGGTCCGCACGGCCCCATCGAGATGGGCGGCATGTTCTCCGTGGTGAAGGTCCGCGAAGGCATCTCCGCGGGCGATTACTCAGATCCCGGCTGGTACGAAAACCCGCCCGGAACCCAGGCTTGGGAATGGACCGGCGAGTTGCCGGATACGACCAAGACCAATGACCCCAAAACGCAGATCACGCCGAAACCGATGAAACACGGCTGATCGCGCAGACCCCAACCCCACAAGAACCCCCACCAAAATCAAGGAAATATGGAATGTTCAAACTGAAAATTGCGCTGCTTCTCACCGCTCTCGCCACGCCCGCCCTTGCGTCGGGCACCCACGGCGGCGGCCATGAGGCGATGGCGATCGGCGAACCGGGCGACAAGGCCAAGGTGACCCAGACCATTCAGGTGACGATGAAGGAAACGCCGGACGGCAAGATGCTGTTCACGCCCACCAAGTTCGACTTCAAGAAAGGCAAGACAGTCCGCTTCGCCATCAAGAATGTCGGCGAACTGGACCATGAATTCATTCTCGACGAACAGAAGGCCAATCTGGAGCACAAGGCCGCCATGGAGAAGGCTCCGGAGATGGAGCACGACAATCCGAACGCGATCAGCCTCGCGCCCGGCGAAAGCGGCGAAATCATCTGGAAATTCACCAATGACGGCATGTTCGAATTCGCCTGCCTGAAACCCGGACATTACGAGGCCGGCATGCGCGGCGATCTCAAAGTTTCTGCAAAGTAACCCGGCAACAAAGGAATCTAACCATGAAGACCATCGTTAAAATCACCGTTGCAGCAGCACTCCTGCTCACCGCTCCCCTCAGTGCATTCGCAGAGGAATTCACCAAGGGAACGGTAAAGAAGGTCGATGCCGCAGCCAAGAAGGTCACCATCATCCATGAAGAACTGAAGAACCTCGACATGCCAGCCATGACGATGGTGTTCCGCGTCAAGGACGATGCGATCCTCGCCAAGCTCAAGGAAGGCGCCAATATCGAGTTCGTCGCCGAACGCGCCGACGGCAAGCTGGTCGTTGCCCAGGTGAAATAAGGCCATCTTGCCACTCCGCAAGAAGCAGCAGGGCAGCGGTTTTCCGCTGCCCTTTTTGATATTGGGCGGATGTGATTCCCCTCAGCCTTATTGTCCCGCAAATGGCCTTGTTTCCGCGGCGGGCCGCGTCCCGTCGACCCTGCGGGAAAAGGCGGCGTCTATCGCCTGCCGGTTGTTCATGAACGGCCGCCGGAGCAGAAGGAACACCGCAAGCATCAAGGGCCAAGCAATCAGGACATCTGAGAGGAAGTGAGCGCCCATTGCCACCCTGTTCAGGGAGACAATCACGATGAATGGCGCCAGTATCGCGATGCCGATCAGGCGAAATTTCTCTGGCAGGAGAATGGTGAAGGCAAGAAGAGCGGCTGCGGAAGCGCTTTCACCGGAAGGAAAAGAGCAATTTCGGACACAGCCACCGTCAAGGGAAAGAACCGGTGTAAACAACAGGTCTCCCCCGAACTCGCCGAGATGGCGAGGTCTTGCCCTGCCAAACGCGTTTTTCAGTATATGAACCGTGGCACCCGGTCCCAGAGCAAAAAAGACGCCAATAAGCAGCAGCTTGTGCGGTGGTAAAACCCGAGGCAGGCCGCCCGAAAATGGCATGAGGACAAGCATGCACACCAGCCCCGACAACAAAACCGGCGGAAGCATGCGGTTCAGATCTCGGACGGAAACCAGGAACTCGTCCTCGCCAAGGTGGAAACGGTCCGTCCAGAATTGCCGGCTCACCTCAAGATCGATATCCGACCTGATCGTGAAGACGATCATCATCGCTAGAGCGACCAGAAGAGCCAGCAGGGAGGAACTGCCGGCGGCCCGCAAAAAAGCGTGACGGGCGACATGGATGGCGCCTGCGCGAAATTTCGACCTCCGGGTCCAATTCCGCTTTTTCCGGTCGGTTTTACTGGCGAGAGGCTGGTGCATGGCCAGTTCTCTTCCGCAGAAATGTCAAGGCTTTGCGGAGAAAGAGACAAGACTGCAAGGAAAGCGGCACTGACAGTGTTTATTCGGGGATGGAGGCTCTTGCCCGATGTTTCGCATCCGCTTAGCGTCCCGGCGTTACCACGGTTTACAAAAGCAGATTTGCGGATCGAGTATGGACAAAGGGCTTATTCTGATCGTCGAAGACGACCCCGATATTATTCAGATTCTGGACGCCTATCTTATTCGCGAAGGATACAGAACCGTCAGGGCGAGCGACGGAGAAATAGCGCTGACGCATTTCTCCATGTTGAGACCGGATCTGGTTCTCCTCGACATTCGCCTGCCGAAGTTCGATGGCATCGAGGTGCTGAATCGCATCCGGCGGGAACGGGATACGCCTGTCATCATGGTCACCTCCCTTGCGGAGGATATGGACAAGCTGACCGGCCTTCGCCTCGGCGCTGACGATTACATCGTCAAACCTTTCAATCCCCACGAATTGATCGCGCGGGTGAATGCCGTGCTAAAACGCACGCGACAGCCCGCCGCCGGTGGGGTCTTGCGCTTCGGGGCCATTGAAGTAGACACCGAAGCCTATGTCGCGGCCGTTTGCGGCGATGGGGGACGGACCGTTCTACCCCTGACGCTGAGCGAGTTCAGGATACTCGCCCATATGACGCGCCGCCCCACCCACGCCTTTCAGCGCGCCGATATTCTGGATGCCTGCCTGCCGGAAAGCGATGCGCTAGCGCGCACCATCGACACGCACATCGCCAATCTGCGCAAGAAACTGGCCGAGCATGGCGCCTGCGGTTATCTGGTCTCGGTGCGCAGCGTCGGTTATCGGCTGGCCGGGGAGCAGAAACCATGAAACTCTGGCGACTGCGCCTGCGCACGATGACGGCGATCACGATCACCACGATGCTCATATTTGCCGTCGCGTTGGTCTATTTCGGCGTTTCCTGGTATGCGGACAATATTGAAGAACGCATCATCGCCCAGCTGTCGCCCGATGCCTCCAAGGCCTTTTCGGATATCGACCGGGGCGTGATGCCGGATCAGCGCCAGCTTCAGGCCCTTATCGAGGTTTTGCCGGGCCTGGAGGACGAGGCGGATAACGAGCTTCTCAAATCCGTGTTCGTCTTCGGATTGCTCGCTGTCTTGCTGTGCAGCCTGCTCGGTTATTTCATCTCGCGGCGCATTGCGGCACCTCTCGGCGAACTTGCCGATGCTGCTCGGCGCATGGCGACCGGCGACTTCAGCGGAGGCGCAAAGATCAAGGCGAACCCCATCGCCGAAGTCGCATTTCTGGTCGACAGTTTCGAGAGCCTGACGCGGGAACTTCAGATGATGGAGCGCCGGCTGAAGTTCAACACGATGGCGGTGGCTCATGAATTGCGCACACCGCTGACGATCCTGCAGGGCCGTTTGCACGGCATCGCGGATGATGTCTTTCCCCTCGACAAGCAAGCCATTCGCCACCTCATCGTCCATGTGGAAGGGCTGGCGCGTCTTGTCGATGATTTGCGCACACTTTCCCTGGCAGAAACCAACAGCCTCGTCAAAGACACGCAGCCGCTTGATCTTGCCGCCGAATGCGCGGCCGTGGTAGAAGCGGCGCGGCCGCTGATGGATGAGGCCGGCATCGATATCGATATGTCGCTGGAGCCCGCACCCATTTGCGGCGACCGCCAACGCCTTCGGCAGCTATTGCTGATCCTGATGGACAATGTGCGCCGCTATGCGGCGAGCGGCAAATTTCTGCGCTGTTCGACCGGGCTTCAGGATGGGCGGCCCTTCGTCGCGATCGAGGATAAAGGGCCGGGCTTTCCCCCCGGCGTCGAGGCACACGGCATCGAACTTTTCTGGCGGATGGAACCGTCGCGCGCGCGCAAAACCGGTGGCACGGGCCTCGGCCTTTCGATTGCCCGTGCAATCGCTCGGGCGCATGACAGCGATCTGCAGATAAAGACACGACCGGACGGCGGAGCCATCGTGACGGTTGTCTTTGGGAAAACCTCCTGAAATCTCCCGGCCAACCGTCTCTTTGCGGTTGCTTGTTTTGCGCTGAGGCAACAAACCGGTCTTCACGTAGGGCAGGCCGTTTCTCGACAGAATCTTGACAATTCCGGCGCATGCCCCGGCTGAACGCCATGTTCTGCCGGAAGCCCATTGATGTCGCGCATTCAAGATGCTGCCGTTCTGGCAGAGAAACTCCCGGTCACGGATGATGTGGCCCAGACGGTTTCGGAAACACCCCGTTTTTTGTTGCTCTGGAGAATTATGACATTTGCCCGGCGCGCCTACTGGAAGCGGGCGGTCCTTTTCTGGCTGCGTTTTGCGGCCAATCCATTGGTCACCTTTCGGTGGTGGCGGTTTCTGGCGGATTTTTCAGCAGAGCGAAAATTGCCGCTCCCGCATGACGACCTTCTTCAGAAACCCCTGTCGAAACTCCTCATCAATAAAGTTTCCCGGAAGAGACGGCTGGTTTTTCTCATGGATAATTTCGCAATTGCGGACCGGCATTTTTCCAGGAGCGTCATGGCCGGGCTGTGGGCGGGAAAGACCATTGATATGGGCACGGTTCGCGGCCGGAATGATGAATATCGATGCATACTGGCGCTCGCGGATTGCTGCGGCGGCCGGCACGAGGGTGCTTTTTCCGTCAGACTCATTCGCAGCCATGACAACACCATTCTCTGGACAGCAACATTCACTTTCGTTGAAGGGCGCGAGACACAGAACCACACGATTGTCGTTGGCGGCATGCAGGGTCCGCGCGCCGCGAAAGAGCAAATGGTGTCGATGACGCGCGACCTCTCGGGGCTTCGTCCGAAGGAGGCTGCACTCATGGTTCTGCAAGGCCTCGCCGCCGAGGGTGCACATGACTATTTCGCTGTCGCCTATTCCAGGCACCCCATCCGTTACCGGCGCGCCCGGCGGCAAAAAATGATGGTTTCGGACATCGATGCTTTCTGGCGGGAACGCTCTGGCGAGCCGGATGAAATATTCGGTTTCAAAGTACCCTTCTCCAGCCTCGAGGGTGGAGATAAACGCAGCCATATGAAGCTCACTTTTTTCAACCTCGGCAAACGTCTCGCCGAGGCCAGAATAAACGAAAGCGCCTGAGGCTCGTCCCAGGTTGCCTGGACGTCGCACTAGTCATGAGCAAGTTTTCGCGCCGGACCGAAGATCATGAAACTGATGGCGGCAAGGAACCAGACGCTGATGCCGGCATAAAGCATGACCAGACCAAAACCGTCCGCAAGCGCCTGATGGACGAGCTCTTGCGAAAAACCCTGCGCAGAAGTGCCGGCGGTGCCCGCCGCGATCTTTTCCGCAAGCGACTGCAACGCCTCGATATCCGCAGCGGATGGCAGGTTTGCCCGAAGCGAAGCCCGGACGCCCTCGACCAGAATGAAACCCATGATCGGGATATTGATGGCGAGCGAGATCATGCGCGCACTCATGTCGATACCTGAAGCCATGCCGGAACGGGCGGGAGAAACCGCCCCCGTGGTGGTGTTGGTAACAGGCGTATTGGTCAGTCCTAGCCCGATACCGGCGAGGATGCAGCCGGGCAGCATGGTGAGCCAGCTCGCATTTTCGATGCCGCTCCCCAATTTCATCAGCATGAAACCGAGGCCGATGGTGAACAGCCCGGCCGGAATGACGAGGCGCGGCTGGTAGCGCAGCGACAGCCGCTCCGCCAGCGGCGGCACCACCAGCGCCGGCAGCGTATAGGCAAGCAGGCCGAGGCCGGCGGTGACGCTGTCATAACCGAGGCCCGCCTGAAACCAGATCGGCAGATAGATCATGAACGGCCAGAAGCTGATATTCATCGCCGCAGAACCGATGATCGCCCCGGAAAAAGGCCGAATGCGGAACACGGAGAAGTCGAACATCGGTCTTGAACTAAGCTTTTCAGCAATCACGAAGGCAATGAAGCTTGCAGCCGCGACGCCGAGGATCAGAAGCGCCGCCGGGCTCACAAAACCGAGCGCGGGCCCCTGGGTGATGAAAAAGGCAAGGCAAAAAACGGCGACCGAAAGGGTGACCATGCCGGCAAGATCGAGACGCGCCGCCTCCGGATCACGCGATTCTCCGACGCCGCCCGTGGCAAGCAGCCATGTTCCCGCGCCAAGCACGACGTGAACGAGGAACACCCATTCCCAGCTCCACAGCGCAACGATGGCGCCGCCGATGATCGGGCCGAAGCCCAGCCCCACGCCCGAGACGATGCCCCACCAGCCGAACGCCATACCGCGTTCGCGGGCCGTGCGGAACTGATGCGACAGGATGGCGATCTGGCACACCAGCATCGCCCCGCCGCTCAGCCCCTGAAGGAAACGGGCGCCGATCAGCACCGAGACGTTTTCCGTCATTCCGCAGGCCAGAGAGGAAAGCGCGAAAGCGACGATGCTGGCGATAAAAACACGTTTGCGGCCGAAGCGATCTGCCAGCGCCCCCGTCGCCATCAGCACCATCGTCACGCCGATGGTATAGGCGTTCATGATCCACTGAAGCTGACGGAAATCCGCATGCAGCACCTGTTCGAGTGTTGGCAGGATCGCCGGAACGCTGGAAATTTCCAGTCCGAACATCAGGGCGGAGAGACAAACGGCGGCAAGCGCCATGGCGCTTCTGCTGCTTGCGGGTGCGGCAACGGCAAGGGTCATTCTTCAGCCTTTCTTGGGTCGGCCCGCACTTGCGAAAACCGATCTGTGGAAGAGGCACGCTAGACAAAGCTTGACCATAACTGAATTGGATGATTGGCTATTTCAGAGACAACAAATTGGAATAATCAATATGAGCACGCTGGATGTGGAGGCCGTCGAAGCCTTCGTTACCATCGCCGATATGCAGAGCTTCACCCGCGCTGCCGAAGCGCTCGGCACCACCCAGGGCGCCATCAGCGTCAAGCTCAAGCGGCTGGAAGACAGGCTCGGCCAGCGGCTGCTCGAACGCACGCCGCGCTCAGTGCGGCTTTCAGCACAGGGTGCGGTGTTTCTGGCGCCCGCCCGCGAGTTTCTCGCCGCGCATGACCGGGCGCTGGCGGGTCTTTCCTCCCCGCGCCGCCGCTTCGGCCTTGGCATCGCCGCCCATGTGGCGGGACCGGAGGTTCCGACCCTGCTTGCACGTCTCAACGACCACGACCCCGGACTTACGATCGAAGTGCGCATGGATCATTCCCGATCCCTGCTTGATGCCTTCGACCGTGGGGAGATCGATGCGGCAATCATCCGGCGCGAGGACGACCGGCGCGACGGCGAGGTGCTCGGGCCGGAACATTTCGGCTGGTATGCAACCCCGCAATTTGAACACCGTCAGGGTGAACCGCTGCGTCTGGCGGCGCTCTCGCCCGCCTGTGGCGTGCGTGACATCGCCACCCGCGCCCTGGATGCGGCTGCGATTGCGTGGACGGAGGTATTTCTCGGCGGCACATCGTCGATGGTGACCGCCGCCGTTTCGGCCGGGCTTGCGGTTTCCGCCTTTTCCTCCCGCCTCGCACCGCCCGGCACCGTGGAGGTCAGCCAGCGTTTTGGCCTGCCGCCCCTGCCCTCTACGGAAATCATCATGTTCTCGACCCTGACGGACAGCAGATCCCGGGAAGCCTTACGCACGCTCGCCGCCGCCTTTCGCGAACATCGGCCGGGATCGTGACGCAATCCGTCTGACACCGGCTAAACGCCGAACGCTTCCGGCCTCAGTTTTCCGCCCCTCAGCAGATGTTGCAGCGTATAGGAAACTGAAAGCGCATCATCGAGCGCATCGTGCCCCTGCAATGGCGGATGCTCGACGCCGAAATAGTCGGCCAGCCTGTTGCTCGGCGTTTTTGCCAGATCCTCCACCGGCATTCCCGCTGCAAGCAGAAGTTTGACGGCATTGTCGAAACGCCCGGCAGGGATGGGCGACTGTATGCCGGCGACATAGCAGCTGATCGCCACCATATTCAGCTCGTCCTTGCCCCATGACCAGCATTGGGCACCTTCCGAGAAACTGTCGAAGCTTGAAAGGGCCTCCTGCAAGGGAACGCCTTCCGCATCGATGATCTCCCCGGTGATCCCCGTCAGCCGGGTAAAGAACGGATCGATCGCATATCTTCCGCCATGACGGTCGACCGGACATATATAGGCCTTATAGGTCCCCAGAAACGGAAAATCGCCCTCCAGCCCAAGCCTGACGGCACCAATCTGCGCAATAACCGGATCGGGATCATGAGCCGCACACCAGAACCTGCGCTGGGAACCTTCCAGGCAGAGGAACTCGCAGTCGAATATGATTGCTTTTTTCATGAACCAACCTCTCCTTTCGCAAGGGTCATATCTTGAAAGCACAAATGAAGTGCTTTATATATTTCGCATGAGCGCGAAACTTTTGTCCAACGTTGTCCTGGCACTGAATCTCTCGGAGGGGAACCGCTCTTCTCTCGAAGAAACGCTCCTTGCCTATCGGCGGGCGATGGCGATCCTTGACCGGACTGAAGGCGCCAATCTCGTCGCCTTGCATGCGGCAGCTTATGAAGAGATCAGGGTCAAGACCAGCCTTCCTTCCCGCATGGTGACGCTGGCTCTGCGCGACCATAGCCAGCGCGATCCGCAAGAGCCGGTGCGGGACATTCCGCTCGACAGCAAGCTCTTTTCGGTCAAGGGGCCGGATACGGTGAGCATCGCCACCCTCTCGGGCCGCGTCGTGGTGCCCTATACCGTTCGTGGCTATCACGACGGCTGGAATGACTTTTCAGAAGCGCGCCTCGTGTTCGAGGGCGAAACCATCAGCATCCATGCCGGAATCAAAACCGGCCTTCAACCAAGCAGGGAGGCTTCGATGAACAATGAAGGTATTCTTGGGCGACTCGGGCGTGTCATCGCCGGTGTCATGAACAACGCTGTCGATGCGGCGGAGGCGTCCAATCCGGTCGCCGTAGCGCAGCAGGCGGTGCGGGAAATCGCTCAGATCGCCGATGAGGCCCGATCCGCGCTTGGCGTGGCGGTCGCAGCCGGCCATCGCCTGAAAGCCAAGGCCGCCGATCTCGACGAAGAAATTCGCGACCTCGACGACAAGATCAGGATCGGACTTGAAAACGGCCGCGAGGATTTGGCCCGCGCGGCAACCGGGCTGCAGATCGATCTGGAAGCGCAGCGGGAAGCGCTGAACAAGGCGATTCTCGAGAACGCTGCCGAAATTGCCGAGGCGGAAACCACATTGCGCAGCATCGCCTCCGCAAAGGCGGATGCGCAAAAGCGGCTTGAGGACGCCAAGCGCGCCGAACGCATCGCACCGGCAACCGATACGACCCCATCCCAGCGCAACGACCGCCGTCTGGCTGACGCGCTCGACGCCATCGAAAGAGTAACCGGCACCCCCGCCAAGCCCAATAACGGAACGGCGGAGGTTGAAGAACTCGGCCGGATGCAGCGCCAGAGCGCCATCGAAGCACGACTCAAGGCATTTCGTGAGGGGCAGCGCTGATGGAGAGCATTGTCCAGCCAGGCACTGCTCCCTTCTGGATCGCCTTGCTGACGGTCTTCGGCCTCGGCATCGTCGAACTCCTCTCGGTCCTTCTTGGTGTATCGGCTTCGGGACTGCTTGACGACAACTTCAGTTACCACGCGCCCGGCGATGCCGAGGCGGGGTTACTCGGCAGCTGGATGTCCTGGCTTAATGCGGGCGGCGTGCCGCTTCTTGTTCTGGCAGTCATCCTGCTCTCGGCTTTTTCCGTCGCCGGGTTCTTCATTCAGGGGGTCGCTTCCGCAACGCCGCTCGGGCCATTGCCGCCCTATCTGGCCATGACGGGCGCCATTGCCGCCGCCCTTCCGGCCACGCGGTCACTCAGCCGCGCCATTGCGAAGGTCATTCCACGCGATGAGACAAACGCGCTCGAGCAGACCGATTTTCTGGGACTTGTGGGCACTGTCACCATCGGGCCTCTCGATCAGGGCAAGCCCGGCACCGTGCGGGTCAAGGACCGGCACGAGAATATTCACTTCCTGCGCACCCAGGCTGCATCCGGTCACACGATCGATACGGGTGCGCAGGTATTGATCGTCGACGGTGCGGATGGGCTTTTTCAGGCCATTCCCGTACCGACGGACCTGGAAATTCACCATAGCGGGCATCATAGGGGCTAACTCACCATGGATTTCTTTTCTCTGGGCCTGATTGCGGGGGCCATCGTCACGGCCATCGTCGTCATTGGCATCATCATGACATCGCTCTACACGCGGTCGACACGCGACAAAGCCTATGTAAGGACCGGCCTCGGCGGTAAGAAAGTCGTTCTCGATGGCGGCGCCATCATCCTGCCGATCTTCCATTCCTATTCCTGGGTCTCGCTCAGCACATTGCGACTGGAAGTGAAAAGATCAGAACATGAATCCCTGATCACCAAGGATCGCATGCGGGCCGACATCACCGCCGAATTTTACGTGCGGGTTAAACCCGATGCAGAAAACATCGCACTTGCCGCCCAGACACTCGGCGACCGGACAAATGATGCCGATGCACTGAAGTCACTGGTCGAAGCGAAATTTGTCGATGGTTTGCGCTCGGTTGCAGCCACCATGTCGCTGCGCGATCTTCAGGAGCAGCGTGCCGAATTCGTCAAATCCGTACAGGCGGCCGTGGCGCACGATCTGCAGTCCAACGGTCTGGAACTGGAATCGGTCTCGCTGACACGCCTCGATCAAACCGACATCAAGCACTTCAACCCCAACAACTCGTTCGACGCGGAAGGCCTGACGGCGCTCACCCGGATCACCGAAGAGCGTAAACGCGAACGCAACCAGATCGTCCGCGACAACGAAGTCGAAATTGCCACGAAGGACCGCGAAGCGGTGCTGCGGCGCTTGACCATCGAACGCGAACAGCGCGATGCGGAACTGACGCAGGAGCGCGATATCGCCAACAAGACGGCGGAAACCCGGGCGGAAGCGGCAAGGGCCGAGCAGGCGGCCCGCCTCAACGAGGAAACGGCAAAGCTCGATACGGAACGCGGCATCGCCGAACGGGATGCTCAAGCCCGCCAGGCGCGTGAAACCGCCCGCATCGAAGCCGAGCGCGGTATTGCCGAACGCGAGGCGGAAGCGCGCAAGATCACCGAAACGGCGCGAATCGAAGCCGCTATCGCCGTGGCGCAGAAGGTGGAGCAGGAACAGGCTGCCCGCGCCAAGGCGGACGAAGCCAAGGCTTCCGCCATCACTGCGGAAGAACAGGTGGCAACAGCCCGCGAAGTGGAAATAGCCGAACGCGCCAAGCGCATCGCCGTGATCGACGCCCGCAAGGCGGCAGAGCAGGAAGCGACGGCCATCACGGTAAAGGCGGAAGCCGAACGGCAAGCCGCCGAAAACCTGGCTGCCGCCACCAAGATCGGCGCCGAAGCCGAGGCACAGGCCGCGAAAATCCGTGCCGAAGGCGTCATCGCGCTTGGCGATGCAGAGGCGCAGGCGGAACGCGCAAAGAACGATGCACGCAATGCGCTATCGGGCGACATCATCGCATTCGAGCTCGCCCGTGCAAGGATCGCCATCATTCCCGAAGCACTTTCCGAGGCGATGAAGCCCATCGAAAAGATCTCCGATATCCGCATCTTCAGCGCCGGTAATCTGGCCGGCGCCCTCGGTGGCGGCGGCGACGTCAAAAACGGCAATGGCCTCGGCGATCTTTCGAGCCAGCTTCTCAGCTTCACTGCGCAAAAGCCGGTTCTTGACGAAATCCTTGCGCAGGCCGGCTTCAAGGGTACGGACCCGACACAGGCTTTGTTGGCTGCATCAATCGCGAACGCCACGGATCAGCCGGCATCGGGAAAACAGCAACCTAAAGAGACGTAAAGCAGCCCTGTCTCTCCTACGGCAACGACAACAAGCGCGGCCAGCCTGAAGGCGGCCGCGCTTTTCATTTACTCCGCAGCATGCAGTAATCAGAAGCACCGATGGCTCCGATCAGGCCTCCGCGTGAAAACGCACCGGCATACGCTTAGGCAGACTGACGCAGGCTGCTCTCCAGTGTCTTAAACGACGTGACATCCTGACGGGCCAGTGAAACAACCCACGCGCCCTGCAGCCCGATCACCAGTCTTTCGGCATCGGTCTGCGGATCGTGACTGCTCAGGCGTCTTGCCTGAGCTGCGATCCTTGCGGTCCAGTCGCTGAGCACATCCGCACCGATCTGGCGCAAATCGGGCTTTTCATCGCCGGCCTGAATGATGCTGAGCACCGGGCAACCCATGATACGGCCATTTTCCTGCGAGAGGCGGACTATCGCACGGCACAGCGCCACCGAGCCCGAAGCGAAGCTCTCCGCGTCCTCGAAACTCGCGTCGATCAACTCTGCCACCTTCTGGCCCGCCCATCGCGTCGCCTCGGCGGCAAGCTGCTCCTTGCCACCGGGAAAATGATAATAGAGGGAGCCTTTCGGCAGGCCCGTCTCCGCAAGAATTTCAGCCAGTCCCACGCCGGCATAACCACGCCGCCGAAACAGCGCGGAGGTGGTTCCGGTCTGTGAACGTATCGATCAGCCGGCATTCGACGGGTCCCGCCTCAGCCTCGACCGCAAATTTCCCCCTCTGCTTGTCGACAATTCCGGACGGAAAAATTAGCATCGCGCGAAACGCCGCAGCGGAGCAATCATGTCACTTCCTCAGAAAATCGGTTTTATCGGAACGGGAGCCATCACCGATGCAATGGTCAGGGGCCTGCTCGCCAGACCTGCCGCCGTGCCGCATGTCATGGTGTCCCAGCGCAGTGCCGATATCTCGGCGAGACTTGCCGCCGATTTCCCGCAGGTGATCGTCTCCGGCGACAATCAGGCAATCGTCGATGGCTGCGATACCGTCATGCTGGCTATCCGGCCGCAGATCGCTGAAGAAGTCATCCGGCCCCTGCGGTTCCGGGACGGGCAGAAGATCGTCAGCGTCGTTGCCGCAACCGGCCGTGAGGCGCTTCTGGAGTGGATCGGCGCGGATGTGCGTCTCAGCCAGGCGATCCCGCTGCCCTTCGTTGCCCGGCGCAAGGGCGTCACCGCCATTTATCCTGCCGATATGGATACAGCTGCTATCTTCAACGTGCTCGGCAATGCGGTGGAATGCGAGACCAAGGCGGAATACGATCTTTTGGCCGCCGCCAGCGCTCTGATGGCCACCTATTTCGGCATCATGCAAACCACGACGGAATGGCTTGCCGAGAACGGTCTGCCGGAAGAAAAGGCGCGCGCCTATCTCGCGCCCCTCTTTGCCGGCCTGTCCGAGGTGGCCATGCTTGCCGGCAGCAGAACGGATTTCATCGATCTCAGCCGTGAATTCGCCACCAAGGGCGGCCTCAACGAGCAGGTGCTGCTGGATTTCGACGGCAAGGGCGGTTCAGGGGCCCTGAAAGATGCACTGAGCCGTGTGCTGGAGCGGATCACGCAATAACGAAAAAGGGGCCTTTTCGGCCCCTTTCCGTTTTACGCCTTCCCCGGACGGTTGATTGTGAGGAAGTGCCGCACCACCGGCTTTTCCAGCCCGGAATGATAAGCCAGCACCTTGCCCTGCAAATCCGCATCTGCATGGGAAACCCGCTTGTGTTGACGCAGATGCTCGGCCCAGGATTCCACCATGAACCATTCGACGATCTTCTGCGGATCGGCGGAGTCCTCCGTCACACCCCAGCCATAGGCGCCATCGCGGCGACGTTCCTGGGAAAGCTCGTCCAGTGCATGCAGGAAAGCGGAGCGGTGATGCTTTTCGACATTATATTCGATGAGGATGAGAACCGGGCCGCGATCATGGGCCACCGGCTCGGCCACGAGCGGTTCGGGCCAATGGTTGGACGGCACCATATCCGCATCGCCCGCAGGCAGTTTCAGGCGGTGCATGACGAGGCCCGCAACCAGCAATCCCGCAGCGCCGATCAGCAACGCACCCGGCACGCCTGTGGCTTCACCAACAGCACCCCAGCCAAGGCTGCCTGCCGTCATCGCGCCATTGAAGACGGTGAGGTAGACGGCAAGGCCACGGCCACGCACCCAGTTCGGCAGAACTGCCTGGGCTGCGCCATTCAGCGTCGTCAGCGCCGTGATCCAGGCACCGCCGAGAAACAGCAGGATGACGATGGCAAGCCATTTTGGCGGCGCGAAGGACAGCCCGGCCATGACGAGCGCGGTGGTGAGAGCCGCACCCAGCAGCAGGGCATCGGCATCGAACCGTTCGCGCAGCTTCGGCATGACCAACGCACCGCCGATGGCGCCTGCCCCGACAGCGCCGAGCAGGATACCGTAGAAGCTGGCATCTCCGCCGAGCAATTGCCGGGCGACCAGAGGCAACAGCGCCCAGACGGCACTGGCGAATGCAAAGAAGATCGCAGCCCGCAGCAGGACGACATGCAGCGGCCGGCTGGCGCGGGTATAACGAAGGCCCGCCCGGAATGCGCCGAAGAAACCTTCGGCCAGTGCATCATTGGCGTTCTTTGCCCGCGGCCACCATAGAAGCGCGGCGATGACCACGAAATAGCTTGCGACATCGGCGCCATAGGTGAAGGCCGCCCCGAAGGCCGCAAGAAGGATGCCGCCGGCGGCGGGACCGATGGAACGGGCGATGTTGATGCCCAGCGAATTCAGCGCCACGGCGCTTTTGATATCCTCACGTTTCACCAGTTCCGGCACGATGGCCTGCCAGGTCGGCCCCATCAGCGCAGCGCCGATGCCGCCGAGGAAGGTGAGCCCGATCAGCGCGCTGACGGACAAAAGGCCCGTATGGGAAAGAACCATGAGGGTGACGCTGACCGAGGCCAGCAGAAGCTGCACCGCGATCAGGAACTTGCGGCGGTCGAGAATGTCGGTCAGCACGCCGGCCGGGATCGCCAGAAGAAAGATCGGCAGGGTTCCGGCCGCCTGAACCATGGCGACGGCCGCCGGCGAGGCCGAAAGATCGGTCATCAGCCATGAACTGGCGACATCGCGCATGAAGCTGCCGGTATTGCCGAGCACCGTCGCCGCCCAGAGAACAGCGAAAACCGGTTGCGCAAGGGGAGCAAAGCTGCTCGCGGAGGTTTTTGCGGCACTCATTTGCCTGTTCCTTTCGTGAGATCGATTGCGGCGACGATGATGAAGGCACCGGCAAGGCCAAGATGTTCGAAGAAGGCGTTGGTGGCCATCATGCGGTCCATGCCGGGCGCCATTTCCCAGAAGCGGAGAGCGATGAAGGTGGCGAGAAGCGTGAAGCCTGCAAGCGCCAGCGCACCGGCCCAGCGCAGGAAGCCCGACACCACCAGTGCGGAGGCGGCGAGCTCGAAAAGGATGACGACGACAGCGAATGCGACCGCCGGCTGAAGGCCGAAATGGTTCATCTCCGCAATCGCGCCGGGAAAGTCGAAGATCTTGGTCAGCGGCCCCTGAATATAGGCCGAGCAGAGCGCCAGAAGCGCTAGGGTTTTTGTGGCGGGTGCGGCAACGATATCCGCGAGAAGCCCGCGAAAGCGAAGGGTTGAAGACGGCTCGGTCATTTTTTGCTCCTGCGATCTGGCCGGTCGGTTCGAGCGGCGCTGCGTTCATCTGATGGAGCGATATTGGCGCAAAGGATTACCGCCAACAATTGCATCAATAATTTCGATATAATTGCGTAATTTGCAACATTATCCCATTCACGCCAGTCCGGGCAGCTGTCCGCTGCCCGGTGGATTTTTGTGGCGGCCGGGCTCAGACTGCCCAGCAGGAGCAACCCAGCGCTCCGAAAAAGCCCTTCAGATCGGCAATCGGCAATTTCGACGTCCATGCGCCGGCGTGGTCGTGGCCGTGAACGCCGCAATCATTGGCGCAGCCGCAGGAGGAGATCGCAGCCCGTCTGAGTGAATTCTTTCCAGCGCCCTGCGGCTCACCCCAGGCGGCATAACCGCCGAAGGTTCGCACAGGCGACCAGTCGGGCATCGCCGGCGGAATATTGCTTTCATCCAGTGCCTTGAAGTCACCGGCGCCATAAACGATCTTGCCGCCCACCATGGTCAGTTCCGAGGTGAGGAAGGAAATCTCATCTTCCGCGCAGGAGAAATAATCCTTGTCCGGCACCACGAGATCGGCGAACTGGCCTTTTTCGATGCGGCCCTTTTTGCCCTCCTCGTTCGAGAACCAGGTGACTTTTTCGGTCCACATGCGCAGAGCCGTCTCGCGATCGAGGCAATTGGCGCGCGGATAAAGCTGCATGCCACCGACCGTCTTGCCCGTCACCATCCAGAACAGCGACACCCAGGGATTATAGGAGGCGACACGCGTTGCATCCGTACCGGCCGAAACATTCACGCCCTTTTCCAGCATTCTCGCAATCGGCGGTGTGGCTTCCGCCACGCCCTGACCATAACGCTCGACGAAATATTCGCCCTGATAGGCCATGCGGTGCTGGGTGGCGATACCGCCGCCAAGGGCTGCGATACGGTCGATGGAGCGGTCGGAGATGGTTTCGGCATGGTCGAAGAACCAGTTCAACCCTTCGAGCGGGATATCCCGGTTGACCTTTTCGAAGACATCCAGCGCCCGCGAAATCGTCTCGTCATAGGTGGCATGCAGACGCCAGGGCCAGCGGTTTTCCGCCAGAATCCGGACAACGTCTTCAAGCTCGCCTTCCATCTCCGGTGGCATATCGGGCCGCGGCTGACGGAAATCCTCGAAATCGGCAGCGGAAAAGACCAGCATTTCGCCCGCACCATTGTGCCGGAAATAGTCGTTGCCCTGCTTGTATTTGACCGATTGCGTCCAGTTGAGGAAATCCTCCTTCTCCTGTTTCGGCTTCTGCGTGAAGAGGTTGTAGGCCAGCCGAACCGTCATCTGGTTCTCATCCGACAGCTTCTGGATCACCTCGTAATCGTCAGGATAATTCTGGAAGCCGCCGCCGGCATCGATCACGCCCGTCACGCCCAGCCGGTTCAGCTCACGCATGAAGTGGCGGGTGGAATTGACCTGATAGTCGAGCGGCAGCTTCGGCCCCTTGGCAAGCGTCGAATAGAGGATGCCGGCATTCGGCTTGGCGAGCAGCAGGCCGGTCGGATTGCCGTTGGCGTCGCGGGTGATCTCGCCGCCGGGCGGGTTCGGCGTATCCCTGGTGTAACCGACGGCGCGAAGTGCCGCACCGTTCAGCAGCGCCCGGTCGTAAAGATGCAGCAGGAAGACCGGCGTATCCGGCGCCACCGCATTGATCTCCTCGATGGTCGGCAGGCGCTTTTCAACGAATTGATGCTCGGTGAAACCGCCCACGACCCGCACCCATTGCGGGGCCGGCGTGATCGCCACCTGCCGCTTCAGCATGTCCATGGCATCGGCAAGCGAGCGCACGCCGTCCCAGCGCAGTTCCATGTTGAAGTTCAGGCCACCGCGCACGACGTGGGTGTGGTTGTCGATCAGGCCGGGCAGAACCCGCTTGCCCTTCAGGTCGACGATCTTCGTATCCGACCCGGCAAGGGCCATGACCTCGGCATCGTTTCCGACTTCCAGGAACAGGCCATCCTTGATGGCGACTGCCGTTGCATTGGGATTGCCGCGATCAAGCGTCGTGACGCGGCCGTTGTGAAGGATCGTATCTGGATGCATGGAAGAACCTCCGGTCTTGATGGGATCAGCGGCCTTAGCCGGTGAAAACAGATTCGGAAAGGCAAGGCTCGAGGCCGCACCAAGAAAGGTGCGTCGTGTCGGCATCAGCTTCTCTCCCGGTTGATCGGCTGTTTAACTTCGGCGAGACCCGTGGTTTCAGCGCCACCCTTCGGCATATGGCCGAACATGTGCGGCTTGATCTGGTTGATCCACGAAACGACGGCCGGTTCCTTGCCGGCAATCGTCTTTGCGAAAGGAATGATCTGCTCTCCAACCAGGATGCCGAGCAGACCGACGAGAGCGATGACGGGCGGTGCGGGAGAACGCACATTGAGCAGGCTGTAAACGATACCGACCAGCAGGCCAGCGCCAAGGGACAGAAGATAGACTTTCATGGGAACCTCCGGATGGGTGAAAGCCGCACCGGGCTGGATGACGATCCTGCCGGCGCGGCGTGGTTGAAAGCTTATTTCTTGGCCGGGTTGGGGCCGATGCGCTTGCCGTGCTTGACGCGTTCTTCACCGCCATGGACATGGGTGACGGCATAGTCGATGCCCATGCCGTAGGCGCCGGAATGTTCCTTCACCAGCGAGGTGACGGCGTCATAGGTTTCCTTGCGCGCCCAGTCGCGCTGCCATTCGAGCAGCACCTGCTGCCAGGTGACGGGAATGATGCCGGCCTGCACCATGCGGTCCATGGCATATTTATGCGCATCGAGAGAGGTGCCGCCGGAGGCGTCCGCCACCATGTAGATCTCGTAATCTGCGACATCGTGGAGTGCGGAGAGCGCAAAGGTGGTGTTGCACACTTCCGTCCACAGGCCGGAGACGACGATCTTCTTGCGGCCACCGGCGGCGTTCTTCGCCAGCGCATCGCGGACATTCTGGTCATCCCAGGAATTCATCGAAGTGCGTTCGAGAATGTCGTTTTCAGGGAAGACCGCAAGCAGTTCCGGAAAGGTGTTGCCGGAGAAGCTTTCCGTTTCGACCGTGGTGATGGTCGTCGGAATGTTGAAAATCTTTGCCGCCTTGGCGAGGCCGACGACATTGTTCTTCAGGGTCTGCCGGTCGATAGACTGCACACCGAAAGCCATCTGCGGCTGCTGGTCGATGAAGATGAGCTGGCTGTTGGCGGGGGTAAGGACTTCGAGCTTGGACATTTTCAGTTCTCCGTTCAGGTGGTGGTTGCCGATCTACGGCGGTGGAAATTGAGAAGGCTTCGCCGGCCGGCTGCCCGGCAGGGGCAGCCGTCTTGAAAAGCGAGGGTATCTTGGTCAGTGGATGCGGATCAGAGACCCGCTTTACGCTGCAAGCGGAGCGAGGTTCGCCTCGATCTGGTTGCGGAAAGGCTCATAGCGGCTCGGCAGCTTGAGCGCTTCGCCCAGATGCGCGGTATCCTCGTCGCGATCGAAACCGGGCTCATTGGTGGCGACCTCGAACAGGATGCCGCCCGGCGTGCGGAAATAGATCGCCCAGAAATAATCGCGGTCGATGACGGGCGTGACCTGATAACCAGTATCCATCAGCGCCTTGCGCACTTCCAGCTGCTTCTCGCGGTTTTCGACTGCGAAGGCGATATGGTGGACCGAGCCCGCTCCCGAACGGGCAAAGGGTGTCTTGGGCAGGGCCACAAGATCGATCGTATCTGCCCCGTTACCGCCGGGAATGACGAAACGCGTCACATTGCCTTCAACGTCAGTCCGCTCATAACCCATGAAACGCAGCAGTTCTTCGGTTGCGGCAGTGTCGTGCAAATTGAACCGTGCGCCGGTGAAACCGCGTATGGCGTTGTCTTCGGAAATTCCCTCGGCCAGCCAGGCGGCACGGGCGTCGTCGCCTGTTTCGATCAGAGCAAGACCATCGCCATCGGGGCCGGTGAAGCGCAGGCGATTGGCGCCGAAGACCGTGTCGGCCTGAATGCCGGCAGCGCCCTTGGCAAGGAGACGCTCTTTCCAGAAACCCAGCGAACCCTTCGGAATGGAAAACTGCGTCTCGCCCACCTCGCCGACGCCGGGACGGCCGGCCATCATGTTGGCGAAGGGAAAATAGGTCATGACCGTGCCGGGCGTTCCCTTTTCGTCGCCGTAATAAAGGTGATAGACGCTGGGTTCGTCGAAGTTGACGGTTTTCTTCACCCGGCGCAGGCCGAGCGTATCAGTGAAGAAACTGTTGTTCTGCCGCGCGTCCGACGCCATGGAGGTGACGTGGTGCAGGCCCTTGATATCCTTGATCATCGTCGGCGCCTTTCATCTTTGGTGTGTCCGTTTCGATGGACAAAGATGTAACCCGCTTGATTGCATCGCGGAATTGCAATATTTTTCTCGAATGAATTGCGATTTTTGAAATAATGGCGATGAACGATCATAAAGCTCTCAAGACCTTTCTGATGGCGGCCGAAAAGCGCAACTTCGCGCAGGTCGCCCGCGAACTGGGCATGACGGCAGCCGCCGTCACCCGTGCTATTGCCGCGCTTGAAGACGATCTCGGTGTGCAATTATTCGTCCGCACCACCCGGCAGGTTTCCTTGACGACGGACGGGGCGATCTTCGCCGCACAGATCCAGCCCGCGGTCGAGGCGCTGGAGAATGCCCGGCGCGATGTCCGCAACGCCCACAAGGCCGATGAGGGGCGTCTGAGGATCAGCGCGCCGACATGGCTCGGCAAAACCGTGCTGCCGCCGATCCTGTCCGGCTTCCGGGAACTCTATCCGAAAATGTGCTTCGAGATTTCGCTCTCGGACGGCCTGATCAATATCGTGGATGACGACTACGATCTGGCGATCCGCATTTCGTCGGCCCCATCGGACAAATTCACCATCTGGCGCAAGATCAGGGCCGTGCCGAGAATATTGGTGGCGGCCCCAGGCAGCCGGTTTATGCAGATGGAACATCCGGGCGAGCTGACCCCTGACGATTGCCTTGCCTATAGCGGTGAAAGCCGGCGGGAAAACTGGGTCCTGTCGGACGGCGGATCGAGCATCACCATATCGGCCGGCCGGGCATTCAGCGCCAATAGCGGCGAGGTTCTGGCCGATATGGCAGCGGAAGGCGCCGGTGTGGCCCTGCTGCCGGGATTTAATATCGCCGAACATATCCATAGCGGCCGGCTCGTTCATGTGCTGCCCGGCTGGGTGCCACCCGAACTCTGGCTGACGCTTTATTATCCGCCCTATCAGGCGCTGCCACCCCGTATTGCGACTTTCTCGAAATTTTTCGAAGAGCAGTTGCCGGCACATATGGTGATGCTGGACTAGAGCCGGCAGCACTGACAGTGCCGACGCGCACGAGCGCGCCGGCCTGAGGCGTAAAATAATGTGACGGCAGCTACGGCTGCCGTCACATGTTTATGGTCGTCTTCTACGCGAGATGCTGATTGAAGAAGGCGGCGATCCGGTCGAACGGGATCTTGTCGGCGCGGTCATAAAGGTCCGTGTGGTTGGCGTCCGGAATGATCACCAGCTCCTTCGGTTCGGCAGCCGCGGCGAAAGCGGTCTCGCTGAAATAGAGGGAATGCGCCTTTTCCCCATGGATGAACATCACCGGCCGCGGCGATATTTCGGCGATATAGGTCAGGATTGGCATGTTCATGAATGACAGCGGTGTCGTCTGCGTCCAGGCATTGCCGGAGTTGACGGCGCGCGCATGGTAACCGCGCGGTGTCCGGTAATAGTCGTGATAATCGATCAGGAACTGCGCTTCGCCACCCTTGAGATCGTTATAAGGGGGTTGATAGGCGGGGCTTCCCTTTTCCGCATCCTGCCAGCGCTGCCGGCTCATCTGCTCCAGCGCCTGCGTGCGTTGTTCGAGGGTAACGCTGTCGTTGTAGCCTTTGGACATCACCCGCGTCATGTCATACATGGTGCTGGCCACGACTGCCTTCACGCGCTTGTCCACCGCCACGGCATTCAGCGCCATGCCGCCCCAGCCGCAGATGCCGATGACACCGATGCGCTCGCGATCCACGTAGGATTGCAGCCCGATATAGTCGACCGCGGCACTGAAATCCTCTGTATTGATATCCGGCGACGCGACGTTCCGGGGCTCACCACCGCTTTCTCCGGTATAGGACGGATCGAACGCCAGCGCGGCAAATCCGCGCTCCGCCATGGTCTGTGCATAAAGGCCGGACGACTGTTCCTTCACGGCACCAAAGGGGCCGCTGACGACAAGAGCAGCCAAAGGCGCAGCTCCGCGGTTCTTTGGCAGGTAAAGATCGCCTACGAGAGTAATGCCGTATCGGTTCCTGAACGAGACCTTCTGGTGGTCGACATTGTCGCTCTTCGCGAAGACCTTGTCCCACGAAGAGGTTTGGGCGAAGGCCTGCGTCGCACCCGCCACCTGCACCATGCCCATTGCGGCGGCGACGATGCCCGTTGCCTTCATCAGGTTGCGCCTGCCGGTATTGCAGGTTTCACTCGTTTCGATTGGCTTGCTCATGCTGGGAACTCCTGGGGTTCGGTTCATTGGACGCGTTCAATACGCAGCGGAAATTCCCCAGGGATATGAAGCGCTTCGTAGCCTTGATCGAAGCGTCCCAGCCGAATGAGGCCGGGATGCCTGTAGTCGGCATAGAACATCGCGAGATTGCCCCAGGGCATGTAATAACAAAGGTCGTAACGCCGCTCGTTGTCGAACGGACCATGGCCTTCGACTGTCAACTTTCGAGGGAGGTAGGCGATCTTCTCATTGGAGCCGAAGTCGGCGATCCTGAGATCGAGCGGAAGCATGGATGCAAAATCGCGCGCCGAGGGATTGCCGTAGAGCGTCGCCATCATCGTGTTTTCTCCGAAAGTCAGCTTGATCTTCAAATCGGTCTTCTCTTGATTGTCGGCGCCGCTTTTGCTGAGGGCTCGCCCGGGCAGGATGAACGCGGCGGCCATCGCCAGCAGGATGCGTCGGGCAGGAACCATCGGGCGCACCTTCATGACGGCTTCCGCGCCAGCCGCCAGGCGACAAAAGACGCGAGCGAGGAGCAGCAGAGCAGCAATGCGCTCAATGTGAAGGCGGACCACCAACCGAAACTGTCGAATAAAATTCCACCGACCGAGGCCCCCGCCGTGATCGCCAGTTGAATGACGGCAACCTGAAGCCCGCCGCCGGCCTCGGCATCGTCGGGCAGAATGCGGCTCAGCCAGGTGCCCCAGCCAACCGGTGCGGCGGTTCCAAGAAAACCCCAGCCGACAAGGGCGGCGACGACTGGACGTTCCGCTTCGCCAAAGACGACCATGGAGAGCGCGATACCGGCCATCATCATCGGAATGACCACAAGAATGCTGAAGAGACGGCGTTGCAGCAGTCGACCGATGACCCATGTTCCGACCGCCCCGGCCAGTCCCATGATCAGCAGCAGCAGTGACAGCACCGTGATTTCGACCCGCGTGACCTGTTCGAGAAAGGGCCGCAGATAGGTGAAAAGTGCGAACTGGCCCATGAATAACAGCAGGATCGCGATCATGCCCGCTGCGACGGCTGGACGTCCAAGCAGCCTGAAGACATTCGTGGATGCGCGGTCGCGCCGCGGCGGGAGTTCCGGCAGGACGATCCATTGCCACAGGAGTGCAAGCAGGCCGATCGGCACGACAAGAAAGAAGGCGCCGCGCCAGCCGATATAGGCGCCCAGCAGGCTGCCGAGCGGGGCGGAAACCGTTGCCGCAACCGCATTGCCGGCATTCAGCAGGGCAAGCGCCTTCGGCACCTGGGCATGGGAGACAAGAAGCATCACGATGGCGGTGGACATCGACCAGAAGCCGCCGATCGAAATGCCGAGCAAGGCGCGGCCAAGCATCAAAACCGGGAAAGACGGTGCAAGGGTGACCACGATTCCGGACAACATCAGCAGCGCCGTTAGGCCGAGCACGACAAGGCGCCGGTCGAGCCGCCGGGTCAGGCCGGCAATGAACAGGCTGGTGATGACCGCAAAGATGCCGGAGACGGAGATCGCCTGCCCCGTATTGCCTTCCGAAACACCGAGATCGGCGGCGATCGGCGTCAGCAGGCTGACGGGCATGAATTCCGAAGCGATCAATACGAAGGCGCAGAGCGTCATGCAAAGCACGGCGCTCCATGCCGCGCGCCTGCTGCCCATCTCTTCGTCATAAGTGAGTGTCATTCGCCCAGATCCCACTAAAATCCCGGTTTCTTTCAATGGCGGCAAGATATTGCCGGGCGACTTTGCGGACAATCCGTGCTAATTCGCATGGACTTATCGAAATTCAATATTAATTGGCGAGGTTTGATGCAGCGAGAGGACATGAAGGATCTTCTCTGGTTCATGGAGGTTGCTAAGGATCGGAGCTTCACAAAGGCTGCGGCGACGCTTGGAACATCGCAGTCGACATTGAGCTACACAATCAAGCAGCTGGAAGCCCGGCTGGGCGTGCGGCTCCTGACACGGACGACACGCAGCGTTGCCACCACGGAAGCCGGCGAGCGCCTGTTTTTGTCCATCGCTCCGCGATTTCAGGGGATCGAGACGGATTTGGCGGACCTCGTCGCCTTTCGTGAAAAACCCTCAGGCACCGTGCGCCTCACCTTGTCCGATCACGCCCTGCAAACGACCGTCTGGCCGAAGCTGAGCCGCGTACTCACCAACTATCCTGATATCCATGTCGAACTCCATAGCGACAATGGCATGCGCAATATTGTCGAGGAACGCTTCGATGCCGGCGTGCGACTGGGCGAGAGCGTCGACAGGGACATGATTGCCGTCAGGATCGGCCCGGACTGGCGGCTCCGGGCCGTGGCTTCGCCGGACTACTTCGCCAGACACGGCATCCCTGCCACACCCCAGGATCTGGTCTGCCATGTCTGCATCAATACACGTCAGGCCACCTGGGGTGGATTTTACACCTGGGAGTTTGAAAAGGACGGGCGAGAACTGCGGGTCAGAGTTGACGGGCAACTCAGCTTCAACTCATCGATTTCCCAGATCGACGCGGCGATGAAAGGCTACGGGATCGCATATATTCCCGAAGACCTTGTCGAGGAGCACATCGCCGAAGGGAGATTGCAGGCGGTTCTGGACAATTGGAGCGCACCCTTCACCGGCTATCACCTCTATTACGCCAGCAGGCGCCAGATGTCTCCGGCAATGAAGGTAATCATCGATGCCCTGCGCCATCATGCCTGATACCGGGGATTGAAGTCTTGCCAAGGGCAGCTGGTCGCCAAATCAGCCCGTCATTGGTGGCGGGTCATTGCGCCTTGGACACCAGTTTTCCCCATCGGGATATCGCCGAATCATCGCACGATCCCGTGCCCGCCCGTCTAAAGCATTGCCGTGGCCCGGAAACCGGAAAGAACAGCTTCCGCTTTAAAAAAACCAACTACACGGCACCCGAAATAACGGTGACAAAGCAAAGCATTGTCCGATTCTGGCAGCCGTTACATAGGTGGGTCAGCGCCCGGCAAGAATCGCGGGACAGTTTTAGATGAAAATAACGGTCAAACCCTTGCGCGTTCGCCCCTCCAAACGGATACTACTTATCCGTGAGCCATCACGTCTGATTGCCCGCAGTGGAAGCTGATCGAAACGATAGTTGGCTTCGTGATTTTATACTCTACAAGACTCTAAGATACGAAAACATCAAGAATAAAATGCGACGCCTCCAAATATTAACTAGGCTTTAAATGTTGGCCTGATATGACACGCTCGTCGCGAAAATCTTAAGCGGCAGAAATTATTGAGCGGCATTCGCACAAGCTAGCGTGGAAAATCCGGGCCCCCTATCTCCGGCTCGAATTGCATGAAGCGTTTCCAGCGCAGGTTCACATGAGCCATGTTCTCCACAATTTCGCTTTATTTGCGGATGTCGGACCGCTGTCATCATAGGCAGTGTCTGGCAGCAGATAGGCGTGACCATCCGCCATTCGGTAAAGGACACGTTCATGACTTCGATCCTCTCCTCATTGTCTGCTGTGCAGATTTCCAAGCTTTCGACGTCCACCATTGCCAGCCTGACGTCGGAAGACGTGAATGCTCTTGATAGCACCAAAATCAAGGCTCTTTCGTCATCTCAGATCGCGTCTTTGAGCACGGATAACCTTGCTCTTTTCAGCTCTGAGGACCTGCGCGCCATTTCCGTGACCGCAGTCAAGGGTCTGACCCTCACCCAGATGGCGAAACTGAGCTCCGCTCAGGTCAGCAGCCTGTCGTCCTCTCAGGTTACCGCCCTTTATGCCAGCCAGATTGACGCCCTTTCGACCGACCAGATCAAGGCACTCAACTCGTCTCAGGTCGCAGGCCTCAGCTCCGCTCAGGTTGCAACACTGAGCAGCGACGAACTGGCCCTCTTCTCTACCGACGAGATCAAGGCGATCAGCGCCACTGCCATCGCTGGTCTTTCCACAGCAGCCATCGCCGCCCTCAGCACCGACAATGCAGCCGCGCTGACAAAGACGCAGATCGCCGCCTTGTCTTCCACGCAGTTCAATGCGCTCAGCTCCGGCAGCCTTGCAACCTTCTCGGCAGACGAAGTCAAGGCGATCAGCACCAAGATCCTTGCTGGTCTCGATGTGACCAAACTCAGCACCGGCAATATCGCCGCACTCAGCAAGGCGCAGGTTTCGGCCCTCTCCACGGCGCAGTTTGCGGCCATGTCGACTGATCAGATCAAGGCGCTGACATCCGAGCAGGTCTCTGGCCTCAGCTCCGCTCAGGTCGCGACGCTCAGCAGCGACGAACTGGCTCTCTTCTCGACAGACGAGATCAAGGCGATCGCCGCCAACGCCGTTGCCGGCCTTTCGTCCGCAGCCCTCGCTGCCCTTACGACCGACAATGCATCTGCCCTGACGAAGACCCAGATTGCCGGCCTTTCGTCCACGCAGCTCAACGCATTGACCTCCGCAAACCTTGCCACCTTTACGGCAGACGAGATCAAGGCGATCACCACCAAGGCGCTCTCCGGTCTCGATGTGACCAAGCTCAGCACCGACAACATCGCCGCGCTGACCAAGGCTCAGGTAACGTCGCTTTCCTCGACGCAGTTCGCCGCCATGTCGACTGATCAGATCAAGGCGCTGACCTCCGAGCAGGTCTCTGGTCTGAGCTCCGCCCAGGTCGGCACACTGAGCAGCGACGAACTGGCCCTCTTCTCCACGGCAGAGATCGGCGCCTTGAGCGCCAATGCGGTCGCTGGCCTTTCCACGGCGGCTCTGGCTGCCCTTACGACCGACAATGCCACGGCCCTGACGAAGACGCAGATCGCCGGCCTCTCGTCCACGCAGCTCAACGCCCTGACCTCGGCTAGCCTCGCCACCTTCACGGCGGACGAAGTCAAGGCAATCACAACCAAGGCGCTCGCTGGCCTTGATGTCTCCAAGCTCAGCACCGGCAATATCGCCGCACTCAGCAAGGCACAGGTTTCGGCCCTCTCAACGGCACAGTTTACCGCCATGTCGACCGACCAGATCAAGGCGCTGACCTCCGATCAGGTGTCCGGTCTCAGCTCCGCTCAGGTCGCGACGCTCAGCAGCGACGAACTGGCTCTCTTCTCCACCGATGAGATCAAGGCCATCGGCGCCAACGCCGTTGCCGGCCTTTCGTCCGCAGCCCTCGCTGCCCTTACGACCGACAATGCATCTGCCCTGACGAAGACCCAGATTGCCGGCCTTTCGTCCACGCAGCTCAACGCACTGACCTCCGCAAACCTCGCCACCTTTACGGCAGACGAGATCAAGGCGATCACCACCAAGGCGCTCTCCGGTCTCGATGTGACCAAGCTCAGCACCGGCAACATCGCCGCACTGACCAAGGCTCAGGTAACGTCGCTTTCCTCGACGCAGTTCGCGGCGCTCTCGACCGACCAGATCAAGGCTCTCACCTCCGATCAGGTCGCTGGCCTCAGCTCCGCTCAGGTCGGCACGCTCAGCAGCGACGAGCTGGCTCTCTTCTCCACGGATGAGATCAAGGCTATCGCCGCCAACGCCGTTGCCGGTCTTTCTACCGCGGCCCTGGCCGCCCTCAGCACCGATAATGCAGCAGCCCTGACGAAGACCCAGATTGCGGGCCTCTCGTCCACGCAGCTCAACGCGCTGACCTCGGCTAGCCTCGCCACCTTCGCGGCAGACGAAGTCAAGGCAATCACAACCAAGGCGCTCGCTGGCCTTGATGTCTCCAAGCTCAGCACCGGCAATATCGCCGCACTCAGCAAGGCACAGGTTTCGGCCCTCTCAACGGCACAGTTTACCGCCATGTCGACCGACCAGATCAAGGCCCTCACCTCCGATCAGGTGTCCGGTCTCAGCTCCGCTCAGGTCGCGACGCTCAGCAGCGACGAACTGGCCCTCTTCTCCACCGATGAGATCAAGGCCATCGCCGCCACTGCCGTCTCCGGTCTGACGACTGCGGCTATTACGTCGCTTACCACCGACAACGCCGCAGCACTGACCAAGACCCAGATTGCGGGCCTGTCTTCGACGCAGCTCAACGCCTTCAACTCCGCGAACCTTGCCACCTTCACGGCGGACGAAGTCAAGTCGATCACCGCCAAGGCTCTCGGCGGTCTCGACGCCACCAAGCTCAGCACCGGCAATATCGCCGCACTTAGCAAGGCTCAGGCCGCAGCACTGTCCTCGACGCAGTTCGCAGCCCTCTCGACCGATCAGATCGCGGCACTGACCTCCGAACAGGTGTCTGGTCTGAATTCTGCTCAGGTCGCTACGCTCAACAGCACCGAGCTGGCGCTGTTCTCGACAGACGAGATCAAGGCTATCAGCGCCAATGCCGTCGCCGGTCTTTCCACCGCGGCTATCGGCGGCCTCAGCACCGCCCAGGCTGGAGCTCTTTCGGCCCAGCAGCTGAAAGTCATGAACGACGCACAGGTTGAAGCGGTCATCAAGGCTTACAAGGGTGTATAAAATTTAAGAAACAAGACAATCCACGACGCGGCCCGAAGCCGCGTCGTGGCCTTTTCGTCGCAGAATACTTCGAAAGATTTCTGAAAAATTCGTCTGCATCGTTTATCGAAACAATGCTTTCATAGCGCGACAGAACAATGAGCTGAGGCATTCTCGCCCGGAGAAAATATCAGCAATTGGTCCCTTGGCCTGACTGATCCGTTGCCTCCCAGGCGACCGTTCGACTGGAAGGACATTTCGCTCCTCAAAGCCCGCGGCTGATCAGCGCAAGCAACCCGGATCTCAATACATCCAGCCACAGGCAAGTTACCTGCGATAGCTAAGGATGGCCCATCAACAGGCTGTTCTTATCTTCGACCCTTTGTCGCCTTGCCGCAGGATGTCATGACCGCCAACCAAGTCTCCCCATCAAATGACGACACCGCTCCGAGTGCACTCGATCTTGCGCGGAACCAGCGGCTGAGCCTCATGGATCTGCTGAGCATATCAGAGGCGCTCAATGCCGCCGGGCAACAGGCGGCGGCGGCGGAACTTTACAAGACCTGGGTCGCATTCAACGACAACAACCCGACGATCCATCTCGCCTATTTCAACTATGCCGTCATGCTCAACCAGCTGGGCGATCGGGCCGGCGCTGTACAGGCGTTTCGCGCCTGCCTGAAGGCCAACCCGGAATTCGCGCCCGGCCACATCAATCTCGGCCGCGCGCTTGAAGATGCCGGGCTGATCGGCCACGCGGTGGAGCAATGGTCGCATTATGCCGAAGCGACGAAAAGCGTCGACGCCGAGACAATCGGCCATCGGCATATGACCCTGCAGAATATGGGCAGGGTTCTAGAAGGCGCCGGAAAGCTCGAAGAGGCCGAGACCGCCTTGCTACAGGCATTCGAACTGCGGCCGGAACTGCCGGAGGCCGGCCAGCACTGGGCATCGTTGCGGCAGCGCCAGTGCAAATGGCCCATACTTGCCCCTTCGAGCCATATTCCCGTGCGCAAGATGCTCGATGCGATGTCGTCGCTGACGCTGAGCTGTTACGCCGACGACCCGATGTTCCAGCTCGCCAAGGCATATCGCCTCAGCAAGATGCTGGTCGGTGCGCGTCCGGACCTCAGCCGGTTCCCGCGCAGGTCACCGAAGCAGAAATCCGGCACCGGCCAGCGTCTGCGCGTCGGCTACCTCTCGTCGGATCTTCGCGATCATGCCGTCGGCTTCGCCCTCTGCGAAGTTCTGGAACTGCATGACAAGGACAGCATCGAGGTCTTCGCCTATTATTGCGGCAATGTCCGCGGCACTGACAGCACGCAGGCGCGCATCAAGGCCGCGGTTGATTGCTGGCGTGATATTCACGGCATGGATGACGCCACGGCGGCATCTCAGATCATTGCCGACGAGATCGATATATTGATCGACGTGAATGGCTACACCAAGGATGCCCGCACGAAAATCTTCGCCTATCGCCCCGCACCGGTCATCGCCAGCTTCTGCGGCTATCCCGGATCGATGGGAAGCCCGTTCCATCAATATCTGATCTCCGACGGCTACATGATCCCGCCGGAGAACGAGATCTACTATTCCGAGAAGGTGCTCCGCATCGCCTGCGACCAGCCCCTCGACCGGAAGCGGTCCATCGCCCCCCGGCCGACCCGGGCAGAGGTCGGATTGCCGGAGGATGCATTCGTTTATGCCAGCTTCAACGGCATGCAGAAGATCACGGAAAACTGCTTCGCCCGCTGGATGACGATCCTGTCGGAGACGCCCGGCAGCCTGTTGTGGCTGCTGGCGGGTGATGACGACGTCAATCAACGGCTGCGAGACCTTGCGGAAAAGAGCGGCGTCGCGTCCGACAGGCTCATCTTCGCACCGAAGGCCCAAAACCCGCAGCATATTGCGCGCATCGGTCTTGCCGATCTGTTCCTCGACACGTTCCCCTATGGCGCGCATTCCACGGCGTCGGATGCGATAACCTCAGGCCTGCCGGTTCTCACCATGTCGGGCAAGACCTTTGCCGCACGCTTCTGCGGCAGCATCGTCACCGCGGCGGGCGTGCCGGAGATGATCTGCTCCTCACCGGAAGATTATGTCGCCCGCGCCATCGGTTTCGAACGCGACCGTAAGAGCCTTCTGGAGGTCAGGGAATCGATCGCCCGGCAGCGCGACACCAGCGTCCTGCGCGATATTCCCGCCCTGGCGCGGCGTCTCGAAGAACTCTTCTGGCAAATGCAGGGTGAATGCGAGCGTGGCGAGACCCCGGTGCCCGACCTCAGCAATCTCGATATTTATTACGAAGCAGGTGCAGAAGCGCTGCAGGAAAACATCGAGTTCGAGGACGAACAGAGTTACCGCGAGCGCTACCTGAAGAAGCTGAGGCAATGGCACGATTATGCGCCGATCCCCTATGACCGCCGCCTCTGGCAGAAACCGGACAATTGAGCGGGGATCGAACGACACCGGCGAGGACAAGCGCCGTGCGGCGCCTCCCGACAAATCTTGACCGCCCGCAAGGCGATGGATGAACAGGACTGACTTAGCAATGTTCGCGGACGAAAGAATTGTCATTGTGGGCGCCGGGCTTTCCGGCGCGGTCATCGGCCGGGAGCTGGCGCTGGCAGGCCACAGGGTCGATATCGTCGATGCCCGCGATCACATTGCCGGCAATTGCCACACCGAACGCGACGGTGAGACCGGCGTTATGGTGCATGTTTACGGTCCGCATATTTTCCATACCGACGACAAGGAAGTCTGGGAATATGTGAACGGCTTTCAGACATTCATGCCTTACAAGAACCGCGTCAAAACGACGAGCGGCGAGCGCGTCTATTCGCTGCCGGTCAATCTGCACACGATCAACCAGTTCTTCGGCAAGAATTTCCGGCCCGATGAAGCCAGAGCCTTCATCGAGGAAAAGGCCGACAAGTCGATTACCGATCCACAGACCTTCGAGGAGCAGGCGCTGCGCTTCGTCGGCCGCGATCTCTATGAAGCCTTCTTCAAGGGATACACCGAGAAACAATGGGGTTGCTCGCCGACGGAACTGCCGGCCTCGATCCTGAAACGCCTGCCCGTGCGCTTCAACTATGACGACAACTACTTCTTCCACAAATATCAGGGCATGCCGGAAACCGGCTATACGGACATGATCGAACGCATCCTCGATCATCCGAATATCAGCGTCAAACTTGGCACCCATTTCCAGCGCGCCGAAGCGCCGGCCTCCGCACACGTCTTCTATTCCGGTCCGCTCGACGGCTATTTCGACTTCGAATTCGGCCGTCTGGCGTACCGGACGCTCAACTTCGAGCGCTTCACCTATGACGGCGACTATCAGGGCTGTGCGGTGATGAATTATGGCGACGTCTCGGTGCCCTTTACTCGCATCACCGAACACAAGCACTTTTCTCCGTGGGAAGACCATGCCGGCTCAGTCTGCTACAGGGAATTCTCCCATGAATGCGGCCCGCAGGACATTCCCTATTATCCCATCCGGCTGGTCGAGGACAAAGAACAACTCGCCGAATATGTGGCGCGCGCCGAACGGGAAGCGTCGGTCACCTTCGTTGGGCGGCTCGGGACCTACCGTTATCTCGACATGGATGCGACCATTCGCGAGGCGCTCGACACCGCCCGGCTCTATCTCGCCCGGCGAGCGGAGGGCGCTCCCATGCCGGCATTTCTGCATTCACCCCTTTGAGGTGACGGCGGCTGAAGCGTAGCAACTTAAGGTTCAGGCAAGCCCGATTGCGTACTCAACATCTGAAAAATGGTGGACCTGCGTAACCGATGCCCCTCTGGTGGGCTCGGGCGGAAAATCCACCTGTTGGGCCTGGACTTTAGGATTTTTCAGACATGACGTCGATCATTTCTTCCCTGAACGTCAATCAGATCAGATATCTCTCGACAGAGGCGGTCGCGGCCTGGACAACCGAGGACGTCGCGTCGCTCTCTACAACGCAGATCAAGGCGCTCTCCTCGGATCAGATCGCGGCACTGGATGTGGAGGATGTGAAAGTCCTCAACTCACAACAGTTGAGCGCCATTTCGCAGGGCGCCATCGTTGGCCTGACACTGGATCAGCTCAACATTCTCGATCAATACGCCATCAAAAGCCTGAATTCGAGCCAGATTTCTGCGCTCACCACCACCCAGCTCCATGCCCTGACGACGGAACAGGCGGAGGCTTTGACCTCATCTCAGGTGCGCGCCCTCAATGCGACGCAAATTGCCGCCCTGAGCGCTGAAGATATAGCGACGTTCTCAACCGCCGATATCGCAGCGCTCACGAGCAAAGCCATGCCGGGCCTGAGCACGGAGGTGATCGCAGGGCTTACCCCCGAGCAGATCGCGGCCCTGAGCACGAGCGCCGTTGCGAGCCTGACGACCGACCAGATCGCGGTCCTGAGCCCGGAACAGGCCGAAGCCCTGTCGCCGGCGCAGGTCAAAGTGCTGAGCTCGATGCAACTCGCTGCCCTCGGCACAGACGACATAGCGACATTCTCGACCGCCGACATCGCCGCGATCACCGTCAAGGCCATGCCGGGCCTCAGCACCGAGGCAATCGCAGCGTTTAGCCCGGATCGGATCGCCGCCCTCAGCGCAAGCACGATTGCCGGCCTGACGATCGACCAGATCGAAACCCTGAGCACCGCCCAGATCGCCGCATTGACGACGGCCCAGATTGCCGCACTCAAGACGACGCACATCGCCGCCTTAAGCACCAGCCAGGTCGAAGCCCTGTCGCCGGAACAGGTGAGGTCGCTGAGCGCGGCGCAATTCGTGGCGCTGAGCGCGGAAGACATCGCGACATTCTCTACCGCCGATATAGCGGAGATCACCGGCAAAGCCATGCCCCGTCTGGGCACGGAGACGATCAGCACGCTGACCAAAGAGCAGATCGCCGCATTGACGACGGCCCAGATGAACGCCCTCGGTATAGCGCAGTTCCAGGCCTTGAGCGCGGCTCAGATCGAGGCCCTGTCAACCGCTCAGATTGCCGCCCTCAGCACCGGCGTGGTCGCAAACCTGATAGCCGACCAGATCGAAGCCTTCAGCACCCAGCAGGTCGAGGCCCTGTCCTCGGCACAGGTGAAGTTGCTGAGCTCGATCCAGCTTGCGGCCCTGAGCGCCGAGGACATAGCAACATTCTCGACCGCCGATATCGCGGCAATCACCGGCAAAGCCATGTCCGGCCTGAGCGCGGACGCAGTCGCGGCGCTGTCCACCGCCCAGATCGCCGCCCTGACCACCAGCGCCATTGCCGGCCTGACGGCCGATCAGATCGAAGTTCTGAGCACCGAGCAGGTCGAGGCGCTGTCTCCGACGCAGGTGAAGTCCCTGAGTTCAGCGCAGCTTGCAGCCCTGAGCATCGAGGATCTGGCGACATTCTCGACCGCCGATATCGCAGCGATCACGAATAAAGCCATGTCGGGCTTGAACACCGATGTTATCGCGGCCTTCACCACGGCTCAGATCGGCGCCCTCACCACCAGTGCCATCACCGGCCTCACCTCCGATCAGATCGAAGCCCTGAGCGGCAATCAGGTCAGCCTTCTATCCACCGCGCAGATCAAGGCGTTGAGCTCGGTTCAGGTCGCCGCCCTGGGCAACGATGTGGCCGCCCTGTCCACCAGCCAAACCGCCGTGTTGAGCACATCGGGCATCAAAGGTCTGACCAGCGATCAGGTTGCGGCCCTCAGCATCGATCAGTTCGCGGCCCTGACCACAGCCCAGATCGCGGCTTTCGGCTCGGGGCAGATTGCGGCATTGAGCACGGACAATATAGCATCGCTTTCCGTGGCCCAGCTTGCGGCAATGAGCACCTCCGGCATCCTCGGACTTTCGACCGGCCAGATCGCCGCCCTCAGCACCGATCAGGTTTCCACGCTGTCGACCAAGCAGATGGCGCGGTTGAGCGCGGCACAAATTGCCACCCTCGGCACAGACGACATCGCCGCTCTTTCAACGGCCCAGATCGCCTCCCTGAGCGCTGCGGGCGTTACGGGACTAAGCGCGCAACAGCTGGCGACCCTCACCACCAGCCAGGCCGAAGCCTTGACGAGCGCGCAGATCGTCAATCTCGGCTCCACACAGATTTCGCAGCTGGGGACGGGCGATCTGGCGAAATTCACGACCAAGGATATCGCCGCGATCACGTCCAGCGCAATCGCAGGACTGTCGGCAGAGACCCTCGCCTCCCTGACGACAGCCCAGATTGCCGCCCTGAATGTACAAAGCATCGGTGCGTTGAGCACCGCGCAGATCGCCGCCCTCAGCACCGCGCAGGTCGAGGCCTTGACCACCGCCCAGGTCGGCGCTCTCAGCTCGAAACAGATCGCCGCCTTGAGCGCGGATAACATTGCGACATTCTCGACCAAGGATATCGCCGCGATCAGTTCCAGTGCGATCTCCGGATTGTCGGCAGAGACCATCGCCTCCCTGACGACAGCCCAGATTGCCGCCCTGAACGTGCAAAGCATCGGTGCGTTGAACACCGCGCAGATCGCCGCCCTCAGCACCGCGCAGGTCGAGGCCTTGACCAGCGCTCAGGTAAGCGCTCTCAGCTCGACGCAGATAGCTGCCCTGAGCGCGGAGGATATGGCGACGTTCTCGACCAAGGACATTGCCGCCCTCAGTTCGAATGCAATCCCGGGCCTGTCCACCCAAACCATAGCGTCGCTGACGACAGCACAGATCGCAGCGCTGAGTACGGCTGGCATTGGCGGGTTGAGCACCGGACAGGTCGCAGCGCTTACTGGCGATCAGGTGGACGTCCTGACCAGTACCCAAATCGCGGCACTCACCTCCAAACAGGTTGCGGCCTTGAGCGTGGCTGACATCGCCTCGCTGTCAGCAGCCCAGATAGCCTCCCTCAGCACTGCGGGCATAACGGGCCTGACCACTGACCAGATCGCGGCCCTCGACACCGCGCAGGTCGAGGCTTTGACCGATACACAGGTCGGTGCTCTCAGCTCGAAACAGATTGCGGTCTTGGGCACGGACGACATGGCAACGTTCTCGACCAAGGACATTGCCGCGATCAGTTCAAGTGCCATCCCGGGCTTGTCGACGGAGACCATAGCGTGGCTGACCACGGCCCAGGTCGCAGCCTTGAGTGCGGCTGGCGTTGGAGGGTTGAACACCGGGCAGGTCGCAGTCCTGACGAGCGATCAAGTCGACGCCCTGATCAGTATCCAGGTCGGCGCCCTCACCTCCAGACAGGTTGCCGCCCTCAGCGTGGCCAGCATCGCTTCGCTTTCAGCAACCCAGATAGCCGCTCTCAGCACGGCGGGCATAGCGGGCTTGACCACCGATCAGATCGCCGCTCTCAACACCGCTCAGGTCGAGGCCCTCACCAGTGCTCAGATCGGCGTCCTCAGCGCAAAACAAATAGCGGCCCTCAGCGCCGGTGGCCTTGATACATTCACCGCCGCCGAGCTGGCTATCATCAGCTCGAGTGCGATCTCGGGCCTGTCGACAGCGGCAATCGCTTCGCTGACGACGGCGCAGATCGCAGCCCTCGGCGCGGCGGCAGTACCCGGCCTGACGACCGCCCAGATCGCGGCCCTCGGCACCGGTCAGGTGGATGCCCTCACCAGCGCCCAGATCGCCGCCCTCACCTCCAGGCAGGTTGCGGCTCTAAGCGTCGCCAGTGTCGCCTCGCTCTCGGCAGCCCAGATAGCCGCCCTCAGCACGGCGGGCACGGCGGGCCTGACCACCGATCAGATCACGGCCCTCGACACCCTTCAGGTCGAGGCCCTGACCAGTGGTCAGATCGGCACTCTGAGTTCGAAACAGATCGCGGCCCTCAGCGCCGGCGATCTCGACACATTCACTGCCGCCGAGCTGGCCGCCATCAGTTCGAATGCGGTCTCGGGCCTGTCGACAGCCACGATCGCCTCGTTGACGACCGCTCAGATCGCCGCACTCGGCGCGGCGGCAATACCGGGCCTGACCACGGATCAGATCGCGGCTCTCGGCACCGGTCAGGTGAGCGCGCTGACCAATGCCCAGATCGGCGCCCTCACCTCCAAACAGGTTGCGGCCCTGAATACGGCCGACATCGCCTCCCTTTCCGTCAGCCAGATAGCGGCTCTGGACGCCAAGGCGATTGCAGGCCTTGGCAGCGTGCAGACCGGCGCGTTGAGCATTGAACAGGTCCAGACATTATCCACCCGGCAGATAGCATCGCTGAATTCGGACGCGCTCAAGGGCCTGTCCGCGGAGATGCTGGAAACCTTCTCGACGGAGGAACTCGCGGCTATCGGCTCAAGCGCGATAAAGGGACTGTCCACGGACTTTATCGCCGCTCTTTCCACTGCCGAGGTTGCGGCCCTGAGCACGGCTGGTGTCGCCGGATTGACCAGCGATCAGATCAATGCCCTCGGCAAGGACCAGATCGAAGCTCTCTCCACCAGCCAGATCGCCGCATTGAGTTCGGCCGGACTTGCGGGATTGACGGCGGATGATCTGGATACATTCTCGACCGGCGAACTTGCCGCCATCAGTTCGACGGCGATAAAGGGACTGTCCGCCACCGTCGTGGCCTCCCTGTCTTCTCAGGAGATCGCCGCTTTGACGACGGGCCAGGTGGCTGCGCTGAGCTACGGTCAGGTCGCGGCGATGGGGTCTGCGCAAATCGGAGCGCTGTCACTGTCACAGGTCAGCGTCCTCAACGCGCTGCAGGCAGCCGCGCTTGGCGGCGACGACCTGACGGCATTTTCCGCCGAACAGATCATCAGCCTGAGTTCGAGCGCGATCTCGGGATTGGGCACGGGTACGCTCGCTGCCCTGACGGCATCCCAGGCGGCAGCCTTCACGCCAGGCCAGGTCGCCGCCATGACATCGGCGCAGGTTACGGCCTTGAACAGCGCCAAGACCACCAACAGCTCTGTCCAGGATATCGCCTCCCTGATCTCAACCACCAACGAGACGACTTCGACCCAGGGCAGCGCGACCAGCACATCAGTGGCGGCTTCGAGTGAAACGCAGGAGACGTCTGACGTCGCTGCAACCATTTTGTCTTATCTGGACGTCTGATTTTAGCCTGCGAACAGGGAAATAACCGGGCCGGGATAACTGCCATCGCCTGATGGCAGCCGCCATCTCGCCGGCTCACCAACCCCGCGTCAGGTTGCGATCAGACCGGGGCCGGGCTGCTCGCCGCTGGCGCAAGGTTCCGTGCGATCTCTCCGGCAACGAAGATCGCGTGCTCGGTAACCTGGGGCAGGCCCATCAGTTCACCGAAGGTTCCGCGCGCCAGCGGACCGCCGATCAGCAGCGTTTCAATGGCCTGGCCGCGGCTGTCGATGGCGCGGGATCGCTCGTCGCAGCGGATGCCCAGCCCCGTCGGGCAAAAGGTCAGAAGACCCGCCTGCTCCAGACCGGAAAGAAAAGCCTGCGATTTCAGAATTCCACCATGGGCGGGACCGGTTGTCACGACAATCGCATCGACGTCGAGCCGCGCGATTTCCCTTTTACCGCGAAACCGCAGATCGACATGCAACGAACCGTCTTCGCCAGCCTTTGCGGACACAAGCGACCCGGCGACGATCTGTAGCTGGCCCGAAATTATGGCCGCATCCAGAAGTTTCTCCACCTGCGGCGCGATCCTGAACCGGTGCGCGTCCCAGAAGGGCCGCAGCCACCGCACCACCCTGCGCTTTTCGATCAGCGGAAGGTTCCGCCATATGTCGCGTCCCTGCAGGCGAACGGCGTCCAGAACGCCATGCCAGCTCGCACCGCCCGCTTGCGACACTCGCACAGCCTCTCGAATCCGCCGCAATAGTTCCGACGCGCTTTTGGACGGCGGATCGACGAAATCGCCGTAGGGTTCCTGCGGCAAGGCCGGATGGCCACGCGACCGCAAACCGCGGCGCGACAGCGAAACGACCCGCGCGTGATGGCCGCGCCGGTGGAGCGCGGCAAAGGCATCAGCCGCGGTCAAGCCATTGCCGACGATCAGAATGCGGTCACCCGCGGCGATATTTTCCAGCGCGGCGTCCGCATTCAAGTCCGCCACCAGTTTCGGATGGCCGGCAAGCGGTTTCAACACCTGCGGAAGCGCCGGCGGCGGATGGCTCGTCGCAACCACCACGATGTCCGCGAAGTGGTTGTCGCCCTCTGCGGTTTGCAGCTCCCAGCCATCCGCATGGCGAGCCACATGCTTCACCGTGCTGCGCCTGTGCTCAACAATGCCCGCATCCAGCAAAGGCGCGATCTCGGCCGCGACATAGGCGCCGAAGACCCTGCGTTGCGGATAGGCCTGCCCATCGGGCAAAACCGCTGCTGCATCGCCCGCAAGCGCGTTCGACCTGTCGAGATAGTGGAGGAAATTATCCGGATCATCAGGATAAAGCGTCATGCGCCCGGCCGGCACGTTGATCCGGTTGGCCGGCTCCGGCGTGGAATAGGCAAGCCCCGCACCCAATGCCGCTCTCGGCTCGAACACGACGATCCGCACATTTTCGAACGCCCCAGCGGCTCGGTGGAGATGAAGGGCAATCGCTGCCCCGCTAAATCCACCGCCTATGATGGCGACAATGGCATTCTTCCGGCTCACTGACATTTCAACTCACGCGATCTCGGCGGCACGCCCCGAATAACGTCCAATTTTAGCAGCCGGGATGAAAAATTCACAGCGATGCGCGTCAGGCCGCGCAGGTTCGAACGCATGCGTCCCGTCCGGTTCGGCTGCGGCACTTTCGGCGGATGAGCGGCAAAGGCCGCCGCTCCACCTTTTCTGCCTGCGTTATTCGGCTGCAATCGCCGCGCTTTCTTCGGCCTCTTCGAGTGCGCGCACCAGCGGAATGACGTGCTTGCCGAAATACTCGACCTCCTCCTGGAAATGCAGGAAACCGAGCAGGATGAGATCGGCGCCGGCGCGCTTCAGGCGCACGATGCGTTCCGCCACCTGTTGGGGAGTGCCGATGAGGTTTGAGCGGAAACCGTCATTGTACTGAACGAGATCCTCGAAGCTGGATTTCGCCCAGTTGCCCTCTCCCTCCGGGGAGGCCTTACCGGCATTCTTCACCTCATGGCCAAAAGCGTTGACCGCTTCCGGATTGGCCTTCTCGATGATTTCGGCAAGCACGGCCTTTGCCTCTTCTTCCGTCTCACGCACAATGGCGAAGGCATTTACGCCGACCTTGACCGAATGATTGTTGTCAGCCGCCTTGGCACGGATGTCATCGACCTGCCTTGCGATCTCTTCCGGGGTGTTACCGTTGGTGAAGTACCAGTCGGAAACGCGGGCCGCCATATCGCGGGCTGCGCGCGAAGAACCGCCCTGAAAGATTTCAGGCTGCGGATCGATCGGCTTCGGCTTCAGGGAATAATTGTTGAAGCGATAGAAATCGCCGCGGAAGGTGAAGCTGTCTTCCGTCCAGATGCCGCGCAATGCACGGATGAACTCCTCCGAGCGGCGATAGCGCTCGTCGTGGTCGAGCCACGGTTCGCCAATGGCATGGAACTCGCCGCGAAACCAGCCGCTGACAATGTTGACCGCAACGCGGCCATTGGTGAGGTGGTTAATCGTGGCGATCTGTTTTGCAGCGAGCGCCGGGTTCCACGGCCCCGGCAGAATGGCGGCAATGACCTTCAGCGTCTTTGTCGACTCCAGCAGGGAATGGCTAAAAGACACGGATTCATGCTGGAAATCAGCGCCGTAACCGGCCGTGAATCGAATCTGGCTCAGCGCATAATCAAAACCGCTCGCTTCCGCGATCTGCGCGAGCTTGCGGTTATAGTCGATGGTCCAGCTGGTGCGTTGCTCGATATTCGAGATGACAAGGCCACCGGAAACATTCGGAACCCAATAGGCGAATTTAACGGGCTCGGCTGTGCGTGCGGTCATGATAAATTCCTCTCAATCTCAGTTGGCAGCCGCTTCGCGTGAAACGACGGAAAGGGTCGGATGGTGATCGCCGCCGCCAAGCGCTTTGGCGGGTAAAAGCTCGAACAGATCGGCGACGGCGCGCTCAATGCGCGCTTCGACAGCCGGGTTTGAAAGCGTGTGTCCGGTAAAATCCACCTCGACGGCATAAACCGTCGTCGGCACGGTAACAGCGCCGAAGAAGCCGAACAGCGGACGGAACTGGTGTTCCAGCATCAGGCCATGCAGCGGCGAGCCGCCGGTCGCGGCAAGGACCACGCGTCGACCCTGCAGGGCACGGAAATCGACGAGATCGAATAAGTGCTTGAGCGCGCCCGTATAGGACGCGCGATAGACCGGCGAACCGACGACGAGCACATCGGCAGCCTCCACGGCATTGACAATCGCACGCCCGGCCTCGTCGAGCTCATCTGCGCGCAATGCCCGAAATAGAACCGGGGCGGCATCGGCAAGATCGATGAGGTCGGTTTCAACCTTCGCCGTCCGCCCGATCGCGGCAACAATTCGTTCAACGACATGCGCCGTGCGGGACGGCCGCTTCACACTACCGGAAATGCCAAGGATCTTCATATCCGTTCGCCCTTCTTTTGTGTGTATTTTCTATGTTTTTAATAGGCTATCAAAGGCGCTCATTCCAAAAGCCGCATATTTTGAGAAATGCTTTCGCGTATTTGGGCCGAAGCACGACTGGTTCACACAGGGCAAGGCGGTCGCTGCAAGCGCCGGAGCGGAAAGCCGCTCATGCCATCAACGGGCGGATATTTCCCAAAAGCAGGACACCGGGGATCTCCGATCCCCGGTGCCGATATTTAGAGCGATGCTCTCAGCGCCTCAATTGAAGGCGACATTAAGGCAGGGCAAGGATCAAAACTCTTCCCAGTTGTCGGGGGCAGTATTCAACGCGGCATTGCCTGAAAACGCGGCCCTTATCCTGCCGCCAAGCGCACGCGCGGGAGAGGCTGCGGGCCTGTCAGCGACCGATGCCGTGCGCACGGGC
Organism: Agrobacterium sp. YIC 4121; assembly: GCF_002008205.1. NCBI lineage: Bacteria > Pseudomonadati > Pseudomonadota > Alphaproteobacteria > Hyphomicrobiales > Rhizobiaceae > Agrobacterium > Agrobacterium sp. YIC 4121. Next base: position 111,007 of record NZ_MRDI01000023.1, read on the forward strand.
GCGGAGGCCTCGCCATAACCGCCTTCGGACAGTTTGAACTGCGCGATCAGCCCGTTCAGCGAAGAGGCCTCGCGTGCAAGCCCGTGGCTGGCGGCGGTGCTTTCTTCCACCATGGCGGCGTTCTTCTGGGTGTCCTGATCCATCTGGTTCACGGCCGTATTGATCTGCTGAAGGCCGGAGGATTGCTCCTGTGCTGATTCCGCGATGGCGGCAACGTGCCGGTTGATTTCCTGCACCTCCGTCACGATCAGTTCCAGCGCCTTGCCGGTTTCACCAACCAGCTGCACGCCCTGCTGAACCTGACCGTTGGAAGTCGTGATCAGGTTCTTGATCTCCTTGGCCGCACCGGCAGAGCGTTGCGCCAGTTCGCGAACTTCCTGCGCGACAACGGCAAAGCCCTTGCCCGCCTCACCCGCACGGGCAGCTTCCACGCCGGCATTCAGCGCCAGAAGGTTTGTCTGGAACGCGATCTCGTCGATCACGCCGATGATGTTGGAAATCTCATTGGCGGATGTCGCGATCTGCTCCATTGCAGCGACGGCCTGCTGCACCACCTCTCCGGATTTTTCAGCGCCGACTTTTGCACGGCCGACGAGGTGACCCGCTTCCTGCGCCCGTTTCGTGGCGTCCTTCACCGTCGTGGTGATCTCTTCCAGCGCAGCCGCGGTCTCTTCAACGGCGGCAGCCTGCTGCTCCGTGCGCCTCGCCAGGTCGTCCGCCGCAGACCTTATCTCGTTGGCGCCGGCGTCGATGCCGCGCGCGTTCTGCGCCACCTGGCTCAAGGTCGACTGCAACTGTTCCGCAGCCCGGTTGAAATCGCCGCGGATACCGTCAAGACCGGAGACGAACGGCTGAACGATCCGGTAAGTAACGTCGCCCTGGGCGATCTTCGAAAGGGCCGTGGCAAGATTGTCGACGGCAAACTGCACGTCGGCAGCTTCCCTGGCCTTCTGTTTCTCGCGCTCGATCCGGTCCTTTTCAGAAGTCGACCGGTTGGCCTCCGTTTCATTCTCAAGCCGGAGGCGTTCGATTGCGCTTTCGCGAAACGCCTGAACCGCAGCGGCCATCTGGCCGACTTCATCCCTGCGATCCATTCCGGAAATTTCGCTTGCCGTATCACCGGCCGCGAGCGATTCCATACGCGCACGAAGCCGCGCAATCGGGGTGGTGATGCCCCGGGAGGAAATGAGCAAGCCAAGTGCGATCACGGCCAGCGAAACGAGCGCGAGCGTAATCAGGCCCGTCCAGATCGTCGTATTGGTGCTGGCTGTAAGGCGTTCTCTCCCCTCATTCATCACCTGGATGAGCTGCTCATTGCCGGCGCTGATCTTTGGCGAGACTTCGGCAATTTTCCGAAGCACGTTGAGCGCCATCTGCTGCGCTTCGGCGCGTTGCCCTGCCTGCATGAGGGCGATGACCTGATTGCCGGTCTCCTCGACTTCGACGACACCCTTGAGAATATCGCGGGCGGCATCCGTGCGCGCCGGCACCAGTTCCATGATCTTGTTCTGGCGTTCCTCGAGCTGCTTACGGTCGGCTCTGAAGGTTTTGACGGCAGCTTCGAAATCAGCGCTGGCCGGGTCGTTAAGGCTGGCGCGAAGCATCTGCATGCCAAGTGCATTGAGGTTCCCGCTGGTTCTGGCGTTCAGAACCGCAGCAAGGGCCTCATGGCCGATGAAATCGCTATAGACGCTGTCGGTGCCTTTATATTGCAGGCTGACGTAGCTTATTCCGGAAAGCGACATCAGGCTCATCAACGAGATGACAAAAACGACCTTCGTTTTTATCTTGGTATTGTTCAGGAAAGACATGAATGGCCTCAAGGCAAGCACTCCTCCAGCCGCCCTCTCAGGAGGCCGGGGAATAATAATGAAACATCGCGGGTAGCTGTTGCCCCTCCTTATAGGGCGACAAGCGGATGCCTTTTTCGAGCCGCCGCCGGGCGGGTCGTCATGGGTCCGCTTGTTCTACCGGCTCCGCCGATGAAACCTTGGAACCTGCGTATTTTAGATTTCACAAAATCACTAAATGAAGTGTTACCCGGGATAGGCAAGTGCTGACAATTCGCCACGCCGCAGACCGGTTCGAGCTCGTCGGCAAGGGCGGGAACCTTCTCGGCCTCCAGCAATATTCCATCCGAAACCGGTGGAGGCGCTACTGCCGCATAGGCTCGCAAGTCCATCAGCCCGTAAAAGACCCATGACAGCGCCGGCAAGGCAAGAAGCACCAGCAACACAAGCAAAAGAGGCGACAGGATATCCACGCCGCCTTCCATCGACGCCTGCCCGCCGGGCCTTGTCGAACAGGGCTGGAAGCGAACGGTGCGCATCGACATCGATGGAGCCGGCGAATTCCAGGCAGCCCGGGTCCGAGGGTATGACGGTGGTGTCGAAATCAGCGTAGTAGATGTCCAGCATGTGCAATTTGTCCAGCGGATGGAAGTATTTGGACGTCCCCATTTCGCTTGCAAGGCTCAGCTATTTAAAAAGGGGCGATCACGGACCGCCCCAACGGAAATGATCTTATTTCAGTCCGCTTATGCGGGACGCTCCTCGCCTGCATTGGGTCGCCAGGTAATCAACCTCTTCTCCGCAAAATCCAGAATGAGGTCAATAACAAGAACGAACACCGCCAGGATGATGATGCCTGCGAAGACGCCGACCGCATCGAAGTTGCCTTCCGAGCGGGCGATCAGGTAGCCGAGACCGGCGGAAGCTCCCAGATATTCACCGATGATTGCGCCGACCACTGCAAATCCGACGGAGGTGCGCAGCGACGACAGAATCCAGCTCGCCGCCGCCGGGAAATAGACATGACGCAGCAGATCCGAACGCTTGGCGCCCAGAATGCGGGTATTGGAAAGCACGACCGGGTTCACTTCGCGCACGCCCTGCATGGCGTTGAAGAAGGTGACGAAGAAGACGAGCGTAACCGCAAGCGCAACCTTGGACCACAGGCCAAGACCGAGCCAGAGCACGAAGATCGGAGCCAGAACGACACGCGGAATGGCGTTCACGGCCTTGATGAAAGGATCGAGCACCCGCGCGACGAAGGGGCTGAGGCCCAGCCAGACGCCGGCGCCGACACCGAGACCTGTACCGATGAGATAGCCCAGCACGGTTTCGCTCAGCGTGATGCCGACATGTTTGTAAAAACCGGCATCGGCAACCCAGTCAATCACCTGTTTGACGATGTCATAGGGTGCCGGAAAGAAGAAGCGGTCGATGGCGCCCGAGGTCACACCGAGCTGCCACCCGCCCAAAAGCACGACCAGAAGAGCGATCTGGATGATACGAACATTAACGGCTTGCATAGCTTTTCTCCACTTCGCCACGCAGGGACGCCCATATATCGCGATAGAGCGTCATGAATTTTGGATCGAGTTTGATTTCCGCGACGTTGCGGGGCCGCTCAAGATCGACAGGGAAGCTCTCGATGACGCGGCTCTTCGGGCCGGCAGCGAGAACGACAACCCGGTCTCCGAGCGCAATCGCTTCTTCCAGATCATGGGTGATCATGACCACCGCACGGCGGTCCTCCTGCCACAGGCGCAGTAACTCGTTCTGCATGAGGTGGCGGGTGTGGATATCCAATGCGGAGAAGGGTTCATCCATCAGGATGACCTTCGGCTCGGTGATGAGCGCCTGCGCCATCTGCACGCGTTTGCGCTGTCCGCCGGAGAGCTGATGCGGAAAGCGGTCTCCGAAGCCCTTGAGGCCGACCTTTTCAAGCCAGGCCTGAACCTTGGCGCGCCGCTCATTTTCGGGAACGCCCCGGAACATCAAGCCAAGCTCGACATTCTGAAACGCGGTCTTCCAGGGAAGAAGCGCGTCCTGCTGGAACAGATATCCGATGTTGTTCTGTACGCCCTTAACGAGCGAACCGTCGATGGAAACCTTGCCCTGCGCTGGCTTCAATAGGCCTGCGATGGCGTTGAGAATGGTGGACTTTCCGCATCCCGTCGGCCCAACGATGGAGAGAAACTCGCCATCGCCGACCTTGAGATTGACGTTTTGAACCGCAACAAACGAACCGAACGCCATGGTCACGTCGTCGATTGCCACCATCGGCTGGGGTTCGAGTTGCGTCACGGGTTCTAGCTTTCTGGCTGGCAAAGACATGGCGGCCTCTCAGTTTGCGGCCTTCGAGGCCGCAGCCTCGACGAACTTGTTGGTGTAGGTGGTGTTGAGATCGATCGTCGCCTTGGCGACCGCATCATTGAAGCTTTTCAGAACGGCCAGCGGTGTTTCGAGATCCGCAGGCTCAAACTTGCCATCTTCGGAGAAGATCGCCTTGGCCGCTTCAACGGCCTTGATGTAGGTCTGCTTGTCGCCGGACACGAAATCATCGGGCAGCTTTGCGACGATTTCCTCCGCAGAATGCTGCTTCATCCAGTGCAGCGCCCGCACCGTCGCATTGGTGACCTTCTGGATCACTTCCGGATTGGCGTTGATATAGTCCTGCGTGGCGTAAAGGACCGAGGTGGGATAGATGCCACCATAGACATCCCTTGCGCCCTGATCGCTACGGGCATCGATGAGGATCTTGCCCAGCCCGCGCTCCACGACGATGGTTGCGGCAGGGTCGTAATTGACGAGCAGATCGATCTTGCCCTGCTGCAGGGCTGCAACGGCCGCAGCGCCCGAACCGACGCCGATGATGGAGATGTCGTTGTCGCTGAGATTATGCTGCTTCATGTAATAGCGAATGAAGAAGTCCGAAGAGGAGCCGGGCGACGTGATGCCGACCTTCTTGCCCTTGATCGTCTCGGGCTTGGCCGGATCGAAATCCGTGTCGTTCTTGCCGGCGAGAACCAAGCCCGAGTTGCGGGCAAGCTGCACAAAGCCTACCACGTGCTTGTTCTGCGACTGCATCTGGATCGTATGATCGTAGAAGCCCACGGCAACGTCCGTGGAACCCGCGACAAGCGCCTGCAGAACCTTCGATCCGCCCTGGGCAAAGTTCTCGGTCGTTACATCAAGGCCCTCCTCCTTGTAGAAACCAAGGCTCGCCGCCACGGGGAAAGGCAGGTTGTTGAGGTTGTACGAGCCAACGCTCATCCTGACGGATTCGGCATTGGCAGATGCCGCCAGCGCACAGAGCGCCGCGGTTGCAAGCAGATATTTACGCATAAGGGTCTCCTCCCGGTTTGACGATATTTTGCGCCACTATGGCCGCGTCTAGGCTGCGTCTTCAATCGCAGCGGTTGGTTTCGCGAAGGCAAAGCCTTCAAAAAGCCTGCGCGCCGTTCTTACGAGTCCGGCCGTTATTGCACCGTTTTGCATCTCCAGCTGCACGTCGAGGCGGCCGTCGGGATGTTCGATACGGATCTGGATCGGCACCGAAAGGCCTCCGGCCGCATCATAAGCGATGGAGCCTTTGGTGACAGCCGCGGTTGCGATGCCAACGGCACCGGTCGTCGCCAATGCAGGATGACACTCGTTGGGCATGAAATACCGTACCGAAAGAGTGCCGCCTCTGCGGGCAGGTGCAATGAGCACCGGTTTCGGAATGACCATGTCTTTCACATCACCCATTCCCATCAACTTTCCGGCCTCGATGCGGATGCGGGTCATCCGTGCGATGAGATCCTTGTTAGCGCTCAGGGTTTGCGGATCCTCGTACCCCGTCACGCCGAGATCGGCTGCGCGGATGAGAACCATCGGAATGGCGCAGTCTATGGCAGTCACGTTGACGCCATCGATCAGATCGACCGGCTTTCCGGTCGGCAGAAGCTTGCCGGTTTTCGCACCTGCCGCATCCATGAATGTCAATGCGATGGGCGCCGCCAGACCCGGAACTCCGTCGATCGAGGCGTCGCCGAGATAAATAACCTCGCGGCCGCGTGTCGGAACCTTCGCCTCGATCAGCTTGCCGGTATTCACGTTATGGATTCGCACAAGAGTATCCTTGCCCTGCGCTTCGACAAGCCCCGCTTCGATGGCAAAGGGCCCGACGGCGGCCAGCATGTTTCCGCAGTTTGGCGAATAGTCGACATACTGCCTGTCGGTCCGAACCTGCGCAAACAGATAGTCGATGTCAGCGCCCCTGACCGTGGAAGGGCCGATAATCGCAACTTTGGACGTGACCGGATTGCCCCCGCCAATGCCGTCGATCTGCAACGGATGGCCAGACCCCATGATGGAAAGAAGGGCCGCGTCCCGGTCTGCCCGATCACGGGGAAGATCGGATGCGAGAAAGAACGGTCCACGCGACGTTCCACCGCGCATCAGCACACAGGGTATCTTCAGCAGATCGTTCATGGGTTGCCTCAATATTGCATTTGTCGGATCAATGCGCCGTGTTGTTGCAATATGAGCAAAAGAGTCTAATCTGTTAAATGCAATGTTTTGGAGATTTATTGCGTTATGAGCATCAATTGTGAAATTCTGGATTTGCGGGCGTTTCAAGCGGTGGTTGAACTGGCCAGTTTCCACAGGGCCGCCGAGGCGCTGCATATCTCGCAACCGGCGCTTACCCGCCGTATCCAGAAGCTGGAGCAGGCCATCGGCGCACCACTTCTGGAAAGAACGACGCGCCACGTTGCCCCCACCGCCATGGGACAGGAAGTCATGCCGCTCGTTCGGCGCATGCTCGAGGAATTTGACGGATCGCTTTTTGCCATGAAGGACGGCGCGCAACGGCGCGGGCTTATCACCATGGCCTGCGTTCCCACCGCCGCCTTTTACTTTCTTCCGACCGTCATCAAGACCTTCAGCCAGCAGTATCCCCATATAAGGCTGCGGATCAGGGATCTGACAGCCAACGAGGGTCTGCAGGCGGTCGCCAGAGGCGAGGTGGAATTCGGCATCAACCTGATGGGCAATTCCGATCCCGAGCTTTCATTCGAGCCCCTCATCGATGACCCCTTCGTGCTGGCGATGAGGAAAGACCACCCTCTGGCAGCCTTCGAAACGATTGAGTGGGACCAGCTGGAGGCCTATCCGCTGGTCGTCGTGGACCGTTCGAGCGGCAACAGGACGCTTCTCGACAGTGCGCTTGCGCGACACAATCTAAAATTGAACTGGTTTTATGAGGTGACGCATCTCAACACGTCGCTCGGTCTCGTCGAAGCCGGACTTGGCATTTCCGTCCTGCCGCGGCTGGCAACGCCGCAGGACGATCACCCATTCCTTATCACCCGGCCAATCGTCAACCCCGTGGTCTCCCGCACGATAGGCATCGTGCAAAGGCGCAGCAGCGCTCTTTCCCCAGCCGCCGAAAAATTTGTGCGGATGCTGCTCGAGACCTGGAAAACACAGTGATCGCTTGAGAAAGATGCTTCTAGGGCATGGCGCGGCCAGTGGTGGCGCGAACCGCAGGTGCCGGCAAACAGCCTTTGATTTGCAGACCGCTCGAATAAAAGAACTGCGTCAGAAGCTAAAGACGGGCCTCGATATCCAGCACCAGCTTTTTCAGCAGCGCCGCGAGGTTGTCGCGCTCGTCCGGAGTGAGCCCTTGCAGGAAACTCAGTTCGCTTTTCATGTCCTTACGAAACGCCTTTTCCGCCAGCTCTATGCCCGCCGGCATGAGGCAGACAACGACACTGCGCCCATCGAGCTTCGATTTTCTGCGCTCGATAAGCCCGGCCTTTTCCAGTCGATCAAGCCGGTGCGTCAGGCCGCCTGAGGACAGCATCAGCGTCGTATACATTTCCGTCGGCGTCAGCTGGTAGGGCGGTCCTGACCGGCGCAATGTTGCGATGACATCGAACTCGCCGCGGTCGAGACCGAAACCGGCAAATGTCTCCTCGATTGATGGCGCCAGAAGGTTGCTGAGCCGCTTGGCGCGCCCGAAGATGGCCATCGGTTCCGTGTCGATATCAGGCAGTTCCCGCGCCCACTGGCCACGGAGACGGTCGACATGATCTTCCCTGTCAGCTTCCATCGTCCGATCCATCGTTGTCTCCGGCATCGCCTGCTTCATCTCATCACCCCATCGCCACGTCGAAAACCATATACGGCTTTGCCTGCTTCGTGAATATATCTTTGCGAGAAGATAGATATCTTGACAGGAAGATAAATTGCACATATATCTTCTCGCGAAGGTAGTTTTGTCTCAGGGAGGAGACCAGATGTTTTCCATCCGCCGTCATCAGGAACCGAACCCCGGCCAGAGCCGGACGGTGCGTTATGAAGGATGCGAATACGGAAGCGCCGTATCCATCTTTCTCGTCAATGCCGATCCGGGTCGCGGCCCTGATCTGCATGTTCATCCCTATGCCGAAACCTGGGTGGTGCGCAAAGGCGAGGCCGAGTTCACAATCGGCGATCAGCGGGCGCGCGGCTCGTCGGGAGACATCGTCGTTGGGCCTGCCAATATCCCCCATCGCTTCGAAAATATCGGCACTGACCGGCTGGAGATCATCTGCATCCATCCGAGCGAGACCTTTCAGCAGGCTTTTCTGTAACCCCGTTCCAACATGAGGAGAAAGACAATGGCCAAAATGATTTTCCTGAACCTGCCGGTGAAAGACCTGACCGTTTCGACCGCCTTCTATGAGGCAATCGGCTGCGTGAAGAACGAAGAGTTTTCCAACGAAGACGCAAGCTCGATGGTGTGGTCGGAGACCATCACCTTCCAGCTTCTGCGGCACGATTATTACAAGACCTTCACCGCCAAACCGCTCGCCGATGCCCATACAACAAGCGGCATGCTGATCGCTCTTTCGCGCGACAGCCGCGAAGAGGTCGACGCCATGGTTGACGCCGCGGCAAAAGCGGGCGGGCAAGCGGATGTCCGCGAACCCCAGGATCTGGGTTTCATGTATCTCCGCACCTTCGCCGATCCCGATGGCCACGAATTTGAACCCGCTTACATGGATTTAAGCAATGCGGGCTGACGTCATCATTCACGCACGTGGCGAGGCGAACTTGTTGACGAGCTGGAGCGGAAATGCCCAAAAGCGGCGGGAACCGCTCCTCAGCCTAGTCGCCGGTGCCCGATACCGCTGCGGCCAGGGCTCTGATCGCCGATGCATGTGCGGGCGTTCTTGCGCGGGAAAGAAGAACGATATCGGAAGGCGGCAACGAAGGCAGCCCAAGTTCCACACCCCTGTCGGGCAGGCCACGGGCACTAATATCGCCCATCGGCGCGACACCCGCACCTGCAAGAATTCCTTCATGGAGCACCGAACAGCTTCCGGCGGTGAAAGCATCGCGCCACTCGACGCCGGCTCTTCTAAGCTCCGACACCGCAATTTCCCGCACACCGCACCCGGACCCCAGCGACACCAGCGGAATGGCACCGTTGGAGCGTGGCCGCCAGCCCGGGGCGGCCCGCCATCCCAGCCTGTCGGTACGCAGGATTTCGCCGTCCGAGCCACCGCCGTTACGCCGGATAATGGCCGCGTCAGCCTGTCCGGACGCGAAACTTTCCTTCACTTGAAGGGAAAAGCCAATATTCACGTCAATCACCGCATTGGCGGGGAGTGCCGCCCGCATCGCCCGTATGGCCGTCGAAAGGCGGCCCCCGATCGCGTGGTCACTGGCGGCCAGGCTAAAGTGCAGCGGCGATTCATGACCGAAGGTCAGTGCTTCCTCGTGTTTGGCGAGCAGCTCGCGAGCCTTCGGCAGGAACACCTGGCCATCCTCCGTGAGCCGCAGATGCCGTGGCGAACGATCGATCAGCCGCCGGCCGACACGCTGCTCCAGCATCTTCAATTTTTGGCTGACGACCGGTTGCACGGTTCCTGCCGCCTCCGCCGCCTTTGTCAGGCTGCCGAGCTCTACGGAGAAAATGAACAGGCGAACGCTTTCGAGATCAATCATATAAAATCGCTATGTATGGAATATTCAATACCATATTCTCATTATGAATAAATTTGCGCAAGGTGTCTCGGCAACAAGGAGACAAGACCATGCCCATGATCAAAGCGCGCTACACCAAACCCCGGAACGGACGCGACCCAAAGCTGGAAGTCGCGGCTCTTCTTTCTCGCCTCACGGCGGAAATCCTGCACAAGGACCCGGCTGTCACCGCGGTTCTCGTCGAGAGCGCCGATCCCGATGACTGGATCATCGCCGGATCGAGCGTCGCCGACCAGAAGGTCGGAAGCTTCTATGTCGAGGTTTCGATTACGGAACACACCAACATAAAGGACGAGACGACCGAATGGGTCCGGCGGGTCTATAGCGAGATGAACGCCCTGCTGGGCCCCGTGCACGAGGCGAGTTATGTGCTGGTTCACGCCGTCGATGGCGATGCCTATGGTTATGGCGGGCAAACCCAGAATCTGCGGTGGGCAGGCAAGCGCGGCTAGTATCTATCGGCAGGCGTCAGGCGAAACCGCCCGACGCCGCTCGCCCAGGGATATTTGCTATGCCTGGATCAAATCCGCGCACCGCCTGTCGCATCAATCATCTGTCCAGTCGTCCAGCGGGCATCGTTCGAGGCAAGGAATGTGATGACGTCCGCAATATCGTCGGCGCGTCCGACGCGCGAGAAGACAGAGAGGGCTTCAGCACCGGCACGGGCCTCCGGCGCTGCCAGCCATTCGGCGTTCATGTCGGTTTCAGTGACACCCGGCAGCACCGAATTGACCGTAATTCCGCGTCGGCCGAATTCCGGGGCGAGCGCCAGCGTCAATGTCTCAAGCGCACCCTTGGACGCCGCATAGGCGGGGTGCGTCGGCGCCGCGATGCGCGTGAAACCGGTCGAGACATTGATGATGCGGCCATTGTCGCGGAGATGATCGGCAACGGCTTGAATGAGAAAGAATGGCGCCTTGAAGTTGATCGTCATCAACGCGTCGAACGCGGCTTCCGTTGTTTCTTTCAACGATGTCGCCGGGGCAATGCCCGCATTATTGACGAGAATATCAAGCGATGGCGAGCCGGTGAAAGCGACCGCGGCTTCCCTGAACTGCTCCCACAAGCTGTCCGTCGCCGCTTTCCCGGCCCGCAGATCGGCATTGAGAGCGACCGCCTTCGAACCGAGAGCCTCGATCTCGCGGATCGTTGCCTGCGCCGCATCGGGGTTCGCACCATAATGGACGCCGATAAGACCGGCGCCCTCTTTCGCAAACGCCAGGGCCGCCGCACGGCCGATACCGCGGGAACTGCCCGTTATGAGGGCGACTTTGTTCGATAGTTTCTGAGACATGGATCACTCCGTTGCGATTTAACTAGCGATCGTTATAATAAAATCCGACCATGATCTGTCAATATTTTTATAGTGATCGATACAAAAATGTCTGAAACGACGCGAAAACAACGCGGTAGACCGCGCCTGCTTGATCGGAATGCCGGGCTCGATGTCGCAGCCCGGCTGTTCTGGGAACACGGCTATGAGGGAACCTCGATAGCGGACCTCACCCAGGCGATGGGCATCACCCCGCCGTCCCTCTACGCGACCTTCGGTTCAAAAGAAGAATTATTCCGGCTGGCGCTCGATCATAGCATTGCGCAGCAAAGCGAACGCCGCGCCGAGGTGCTGCAGGCGCAAATACCCGCCTACGAGGCGCTCGCCTCTTACCTTTACGATATTGCTGAAGGACATACCCAGCCCGACAAACCGCGCGGATGCATCGTTTCCACCGCCGTTCTCCAGCATTCAGAAGCAAACGCCTCTGTCGCCCGCACAACGGCAGGACTGCGCGAGGCGGCAATACAGATTCTCAAGACGCGGTTCGACCGCGCCGTCAGCGAGGGCGAACTACCCACGCAAACCGACACGGATACGCTCGCCCGCTTTTACGGCGCCATCATTCAGGGCATGTCTGCGCAGGCTTGCGACGGCGCATGTACGGCCAGGTTAAAGGCTTTGGTCGACGTCGCGCTGACAGCCTGGCCCGGAAAGCGTGGGGCCGCCGGCCCTTAAGGTTAAATCGGAAGCTCTTGAACAGGGCCGTCCGAGGACCGCCTGCCCCGCAAGCTTCAAGGAACGAAGGGCCGGGCGAGTAAAACTCCTGACCTGAGCTGGCGACCGCCAACTGCCGTCACAATCTGTCTCATGGTGGTTATGGGACGAAAGAATTCTTGATGTACGTGCCCACAAAATCCGACACGAACGGTGCTGCTTTCGTCCCTTTCCGGATAGCAACAGTTTGCGGAATCTCAAGAAACGTGTCCTCTAATGTGCGCAATCGCTCACCTTGCACTGCAGCGTCCTGGAGGAAATCTCTTAATCCCGCAGCCGCATCGCATCCTCCAGCCTTCAGCATTTCAATCGCAGCGGTTGGGCTTTCAGTATAAACGATTGCGGCATGCCTAAGCAGCCTTTCAAGCTGCTTGGTATACGCCGCCTCCCCTGCCGCCGAGATTCGGCAGCCGGGAACGTCGACTTCAGCGACCGAGTAAATATGAGAATCTCGTAGGACAAGATAGGTTGCGGCGACGAACGCGTACGGCGGCGAGAAATCAAAGCGGTCTGCGCGCGATGGATCAGCCGCAATGAATGCTATATCCCAGTCATTCCGTTCGTATGCCGCCATGATCGCCGCGGCAGACGGGTATGCTTTGACCAAAAGCTGGCAGCCGATTTCGGCCGCCAACGATTTCGCAAGATCGACGCTTGGTCCTGTCAGTTCGCCGGTTCGCTCCTCGAAACGAACCAGAGCGGCATTTGCGATGTTCACAGCCGCGCGTATCGACCCCGTCGGGGCGATCTCGCCGATATCGAAGGCGAGAGCGGGCATATTTACGTTGTCCCCACAAACCGGCCCGCCAGCTTCTCCGCACCGCGAGCAAGGAGGGCGACGTCGACCCCGACTGCGGTGAACAGCGTTCCCAACTCAATGCAGCGGGCTGCAAAGGTCTCATCAGGCGTGAGAATACCGGCCGGGACCCCGAGGCGCTTCAGCTTGGCGATCGTCGCTTCGATCGCAGCGACCACTTCCGGGTGACCGGGTTGGCCCGGGTACCCAAAGCTCGCCGCGAGATCGGCCGGGCCGATGAACACGCCATCGACGCCGTCAACCGAGGCTATGGCCTCGACGTGCGCCAAGGCTTCCCGTGTTTCAACCTGCACAAGAACACACAGCTCCTGGACGGCATTCTGCGCGTAGTTCTTGACCCGCCCAAAACGCGTTGCTCGCGTTAGAGCCGAGACGCCGCGAATACCCGCAGGCGGATAGCGCGTGCTATCCACGGCGGCTCTAGCTTCCTCCGCGTTCTGAATATAAGGGATCAGGAGCGTCTGGACGCCGATATCGAGGAAGCGCTTGATCAGCACCGGATAGTTGACCGCGGGCCGCACCACCGGCGACACCTGATAGGGTGCCACCGCCTGCAACTGGGGAAGCACCGTCAGTACGTCGCTGGGGGAGTGCTCGGTATCGAAGAGGAGCCAGTCGAAGCCGGCCGGTGCGACGATCTCTGCCGCGTAGCTTCCTGGGAGCCCGCACCACAGTCCGATTTGACTTTTGCCTGCGCGCAGCTTCGCCTTGAACTGATTGACAGGAAGTTCCATTTTCAACCTCACACGAAAGAAACACCGATTGAGCCAACAGGACCATAGTCGGCCTGGATGACATCGCCCTTGAGGATATCGACCGGCCGGGTAAACGAACCCGCAAGGACGATTTGCCCCTTTTTCAAGCCGCCGCCAACGGCGTGCAATTTGTTGACCAGCCAAGCGACACCCGCGGCAGGATGACCCATGATCGCCGCCGACACTCCGGACTCTTCAATGATCCCGTTTTTTGAAAGCGTTGCCCCGACCCAACGGATATCGATATCCATGGGGCGTATCACGCGCCCGCCGACGACAATTGCTCCAAAGGCGGCATTGTCGGCGATCGTATCGGTGATGGCGCGCGGCACCTCAGTCCGGTAGTCGATAATCTCAAGCGCTGGCACGATGAACTCCGTTGCCCGCATGACGTCGTAGATACGGGTGCCCGTGCCTTCAAGGTCTTCACCCATGATGAACGCCAGCTCGACCTCCAGACGCGGCTTGATGAACAGGTCGGACCTGATTTGAGATCCGTCGTTGTAAAGCGCGTCGTCTAGAATGACACCATAATCGGGTTCGGTCATCTTCGACGCCATCTGCATGGCGCGCGAAGTCAGACCTATCTTATGACCAATAATGCGTGCGCCGCGAGAGACACGCGACTGTGCCCAGAGCGCCTGGATGCGGTAAGCATCTTCCAGATCGAGGTCAGGATAGGTCTTGCTCGGCTGGACGATCGGCTTGCGATCGGTCTCTGCCTTCAATATGGCATCTGCCGCCGCCTGGCGCAGGTCTTCGCTGATCATGATGAGACTCCAGAAACAATATCTATTTGATCGGTGGGCGCGGCAAGACACCTTCACCGGGCTCCATCACATAGGTGTAGTCGAGCGAGAACCACGGCCTCTCAATGTCTTCATCCGTGGGATGCGGTTCGTCATGGCGGACGAAATCACCTGTCAGCGCCGAGGTGACCCCGAACTGAACGTCGGACTCGATGTTGGGGTCGCTCGGATCGAAGACCTGCGAGATCAGCGTTTTGTAACCGTGCTTGAAAATCAGTGCATGCAGATGCGCCGGTCGATAAGGATGGCGACCCTGAGCCTTGAGAAGACGCCCGACGACGCCGTCCACCGGGATCGGATAACCGACCATCTTCACGGTTCTGAACCAGAACCGTCCTCGTTCGTCGGTCATAAACTTTCCGCGAAGATTCATCTCCGCCTGGTCGGGATCCTGGTTTTCATAGAGGCCGACTGGAGACGCATGCCACACATCGACCTCCGCTCCCGGAATCGGCCTGCCTTCGCGATCAATCACGTTCGCTCTGACAAACAGCGGTGCGCCGGGCGTGTCGGAGCGAATAATGGTCCCGCCATTTTCGACCCGAGGAGAATTAAGGCGCCAGAACGGGCCGAGAAGCGATTGCGAGGTTTCGGTCTGCCCCCTGTCGCCGTTGTTAAGAAGGCAAACAAGAGAAGACACGCCAAGAGAGCCGGACATCAAAACGAATTCGTTATGGCTGTCGGTCTGCAGCTGGCCGATCTCGTTCAGGATGGCGGTTGCCTCCCGGAATTCAACTTCGGTCAGCCGCACTTCCCGCACAAACGCATGGAGATGTTTCACCAGCGCCGTCAGGATTTCCCGGGCCCGCGGATCGGATGTCTGTTCCATTACTGCCAGCACGGCAGGAGTCACGTCGCTCTCAGTCTTGATTACCATTGGCGCACCTCCACGACGGCATCGATACTTTGATAATCGATTATCCGTCAAGACACTTTTGTCTTTGGTGAGAGATCTCCACCAATCTGAATGAGATGAGTATATGTAACTATATGGTATAGCAGATAAAAAATTTCGACACCGCCTCACTTCCGAGGCGTAGGCAGAAATACAGCTCGCTATCGTTGACATAAATAATCGTTTATCGTAACGATCGTCGATGACGCGCGAATGTGTCTGGGAGGTTTTATGACGCAGGCTGAGGCCCCAAATTCGCTAAACGAGCAGTCCGGAAACGGTGGCTTCTCCGATGACGGGAAGAACACGATCGGCAGCCAGCTGGCATTTCGATTGCGGGAAGCGATCATCTCGGGTGAACTTGAAGCCGGCAGCAAGATCCATCTCGACAAGGCTCGACAGTCGTTCAATGTCAGTCTCAGCCCTCTGCGCGAAGGTCTTGCCCGGTTGATTTCCGACGGCCTTGTCGAGTTCGAGGACAATCGCGGTTATCGCGTGTCGCCGATTTCGCTGGCCAATCTCGAGGAGATCACCAGCCTGCGCGAAGAGCTGGAGGTGTTCGCCCTGAGGGAATCTATCCGGGTCGGCGACGTGGAGTGGGAAAGCAATGTCATGCGTGTGCTCCACAAGCTCAACCGCACGGAACGAGATGCCAGCAGACCGGAGACGCTGGAGCATTGGGAGGCGGCCCATCGCGATTTCCACCTCGCCCTTATTTCAGGGTGCGGGAAGCCTCTTCTGCTGCACTTCTGCAAAACGCTCCTCAACCTTAACGACCGCTATCGCCGAATATTCCTGACGCAGACGTCGGGCGACCGAAACGTCGGCCAGGAACACAGCGAAATCGCCCAGGGCGCGGTCGCGAGGGACCTCGATTATGCCACGGACAAGCTCCGCCAGCACATCCATCGCACCGGTAAAAACCTGCTTGAGCATCTCGCGCGGACAGGGGTCGTGCGATGAACAATCTTTCCGACATGGAAAGAGCTCCAATCGGGGTCGCGCACTTTTCCGCGATTCAACTGCCTCCGGTGCAATTCGTGGAGCAGGCTGCAGCAGCAGGTTTCAACGCGGTCGGGCTTCGGCTTCACCCCGCCTTTCCCGGGGCACCTTTTTATGAATTGCCGCAAGGCAGTAGGGCCGCATCAGAATTTCGGGCCGTACTCGACGGCGAAGGCATGAAAGTCTTCGATATCGAATTCTTTATTCTCGGGGCGGATTTTAACGCGGCCTCGGTCGAACACATCGTTGCGGCTGCGGCCGATATCGGAGCCAAGCGCTTGAGTGCTTGTGGCGACGATGGTGACCACGAACGTTTGATCGGCAACCTCGTCGCGTTGTGCCAACTGGCCGCCCGTTACGGCATGGGGGTCGATATCGAAAACATGGGCTGGCGCACGATCAATACATATGCTCGCAGCGCTGCACTGGTCGACGGTTGCAAGCAAGCAAACGCAGGAGCTTTGGTTGATGCCATCCACTTTTTCCGGAACAGTGGGAACGTCAGCGAAATCAATGCTGACATCGTGAACCACCTGCAGCTCTGCGACGTGACGGGTCCAGTCCCCTCGCGGCCCGAAGACATGGTGAATGAAGCACGGGCAGGTCGGTTGGCCCCAGGCGACGGCATTCTTGCGCTCAAAGACCTGCTTGCCAAACTTGCCGGCAAAGCTGCGATATCAGTGGAGGTTCCGCTCGTCGGCGACGTCACTCCGCTGGCACATCTGAGAGATCTGAACTTGAAGACGCGGAGAGTTCTGCAGTCGGCAGACTAGAACATTCGTGATCTGGCGTGGTGGAGGCTGCGCCAGGAGGAGGAAGTTTCGCATGAATTACAAGTTAGACTTCAGCGCGGTCTTTGATCGCGCCCCTGAGTTGCTATGGGCAAGTTAGGAACGTTCGGCCTCGCGTTTGCCGGCATGGCGCTCGCCCTGGCGATCGGCATCCTGGGTGCCATCGCCCGGACCTCGAACAGGCGGATCGTGCGCGCGCCGGTCATCGCCTTCGTAGAAGTCGTCCGCAACACGCCTTTTCTGGTACGGATCTTTTATATCTACTTCGCCTTACCCCTGATGGGCATTCGCTTCAGCCCAACAACAACGGCGATCATCGCGCTTTTGATGCGAGCCGGGCTATACAATCCGATTCCGTGCTCTCCGACATCAAGGTCAGGCCCAGGAGCCTAGTCAAACCAGTCATCGCAACTTTAATGGTCCTAGCGCTCGCAACGGGCAGCTTCTTTGCGCTAGACGGCCCGATGCGTCCGCAGGCTGATGTCATAGCCGGAACTGGCGAGATGCGAACGATTTCGCTTGAGGACGGATCCGGGTGCAACTGAATTCGTCTTCAGCAATCGCTGTGGACTTTACCGACAGCCACCGCACTATCCGCCTTCTTCAAGGTCAAGTTTTTTTTCAGGTCGCTCACGACGTCGGACGACCCTTTACGGTTGTGCGGGGGCGGCCAAGGTTACTGCACTCGGCACGGCATTCGCTATTCGCTACGGCAATGACAACACTGAAGTGGCCGTCAACAAAAATGCGGTCCAGATCGACATCGACGGAAGCCGCACAGCCCCTGTCCGCGTCAGTGAAGGAGAGCAAGCAATCTATGACTACGCGAAAGGGCAAATGGCCATCGCGCCGGTCGATAGTCTCGTCGCATTTGCTTGGAGGCGCGGCCAGATCGTCCTCGACAATACACCGCTTTCCTACGTTATCGAGGAGATGAACAGGCATTTTTACGGCCGCATCGTGGTTGCGGATTCTCGTATCGCCAATCGACGGGTCAGCGGCACGATGAAGATCACCGATACCGACGTTGCGCTTGCTTTCGTAACGCAGGCCCTACATGTGAAAGCAATGCACTTCGGCCCACTGATCGTCATTCGCGAGTGACGATACCAGCCTCTCGCTTGCTTGCTTGCTTTCGAAGAAATCTCTCGCTCTGACCTCAAAAGTGCAGAGCGCCAAGGTCTTAAGCTCTGCGTTTTGTTTGTTCTGCTCTGGTTGCTCTGAGTCCCAAAATGAAGAGAAATTGGGTCTCGGGCCAATGCCCAACCAATAATGCTCTTGAACGGAT
This sequence comes from Agrobacterium sp. YIC 4121, assembly GCF_002008205.1. Taxonomy (NCBI): domain Bacteria; kingdom Pseudomonadati; phylum Pseudomonadota; class Alphaproteobacteria; order Hyphomicrobiales; family Rhizobiaceae; genus Agrobacterium; species Agrobacterium sp. YIC 4121. The sequence goes on from NZ_MRDI01000023.1 coordinate 129,223, forward strand.
GCGAACCAAAGGCTACAAATTCTTTCCATCTAATGATCTTAAATACCATAATCTTTTTGGTTCCGTGGAGGCTTAGAGGTTCGATCCAAGTTTGTCGAACACGTCCGCTCTGGCGTCATTCCTCGTGCGATATACCTTGCGTGCCATTCTCTCCGTTTTTAATGATGAGAAGAAGCTCTCCATTGCTGCGTTGTCCCAGACATTCCCAGAGCGGCTCATCGAGCAGGTGATGCCATGGTCGCCCATGAGGCGCTGGAACCACTCGCTCCTATATTGGCTTCCCTGATCGGGATGATGCAGGAGCGCGTCCGGTTTTCCTCGACGCCATGTCGCAATGATCAGCGCATCTTTGACGAGGAGGCCGTCATGTTGGCATTCATCGACCACCCGACGACACGGCGTGAGAACAGGTCAATGACGACTGCGACATACAGCCAGCCTTCTGCGGTCCAGATGTAAGTGAAGTCGGCCACCCATTTCTGGTTCGGACGGTTTGCCATGAACTGGCGGTCGAGGACGTTCGGCATGATGACTGCACGATCACCGGCATCCTTTGGCAAACCACGCCGTCGTGGCCTAGCCCTGAGCGCATCAGTCGCTCGATACGATGGAGACCATACCACAATCCTGCTTCCAACACGTCGTGCCACACGCGGCGAGCACCGTATGTGCGATCGCTGGATTTGAAGCTCTGCGTGATCTTGTCCAGCAGGACCTCATCATAACGGGTGTGTTCGCTCGAAGAACAATTGAGCCAGGCATGGAAACCTGAACGAGAAACTCCCAGCGCTTCGCAGAGCCATGCCACCCCCGCAGTCGTTGCAAAGCAGCGACGATAGGGGCCAGATCGAACGGTGCTTTGCAATGAATGCGAACTTCATATCGCGTCCCTGGCAAAGTAAGCTGCGGCCTTTTTTAGGATATCGCGTTCCGCTTTCAGCTTGGCGACTTCACGACGTAACCGTTCGATCTCAAGCTGCTCAGGCTTCATCTAGCCTTTTCCCGGAAACGAGTGGCTGGGATCGTCGCCGCCTTCCCGAACCCATTTGCGCACATCCTCGGGGACATCAAGATCACGAGCAGCCTGCGCAACAGTGACCCCATGTTCCCGGACCACCTTAACTCGATGTCCATGAAACCGGCAGCACGCCACTTCGATATGGGAACAGGGAATCACGCCGACAAGGACGCGTCAAATCAGGGGCCGGTTTTGTGGTAGAGTTGTGCTAGAGGATTTTGGGCAAAAAAATAGCTCCGGGGGGCCCCGGAGCTATTTGATATCATTTGTAAATATCGGTTGCGGGGGCCTGACTGCATGGAGACTTGTAATTTACCGGCCTTGAAAGGATATGAATCAGCGACGCGTTGATTGTTGACTTACGCTTGAGGGGGTGGTGTGACTGTCGGCAAACTCATTGATCCGCATAATCGAGCCCCCCAAAACCTGAGCCGTCTTTCTGCAATATTGGCCTTAGTCATCGCAATCTCTCGTCATGCAAGTGCGTCGATAGCCCTTTTAAGGCAAGGATTCCTAGGCTCCGAGCCATCCTCGCGCAGAGCACGAGAGCAAGCCTTACTGACGCTGAACAGGCATCACGGCGCCATGACCTTCTTCATAGAAGCACGCTGCATTGATCGTGAAGTAAAGCGATTTGAAAACGCTACCATGTTGTTCATGAATCCCGCAATGACACTCGCTTTTCCTTTCGAAAGTGCTTTAAGCCCAGCTTCGGCCACAGGGCGTGGTTTCATCGTCATCCGGCGCAACATGGGAGAAATGTAAGCGCCGGCGGCCGCATCGAAGCCTGTTTCCGTATGGCCCGGGCAGAGGCTTGTGACGACGACACCCCGTGGACGCAGTTCATCGTGGAGAGCTTCTCCGAAGGACAAAACATATGCCTTGGTTGCAGCATAAGCCGCATAGGTCGGAACAGCCTGGAAAGATAAGAGACTGGCGATGAGCAGGATTTCTCCTGTACCTCTGACCGCCATGTCTCGTCCGAACACATAGCTCAATTCAGTAAGCGCCGTGATGTTGAGCTGAATCATGTCAGTCGTGCGCTCAATTGGCGTTTCGAGGAACTCGCCCTGCAAACCGTATCCGGCGTTGTTCACAAGAACATCGATGGTCAACACTTTCTGATCCAGCTTCCCTTTCAAATCGGCAGCCGCGCCGGGCACAGCAAGGTCAATCGGTTCAACGTGTATATCGACACCGTATTTCTGGCGGAGGTTAGCGGCGAGTTTCTCCATCGGCTCCTGTCGACGGGCTGCGAGGACTAGGTGCACTCCCTGCGCCGCCAGCAATTCGGCAAATTCGAGCCCCAAGCCACTTGATGCGCCGGTAATCAATGCCGTTTTCCCTGAGGAAGGCCCGTTAGTTCCAAATGTGTGTCCAGTATTCTGCATGTGCTTTCCTTCTGTTTCATGGATATTGCACGGACATCGCACCAACTTTTTGCGCGATCCGTCCGGATCTGCTGTGGAACAAGGTCAAGATTGGAACGCTGCCGTTGTTTCGATAACAACTTCACCTGCGTTCCCAAGCGACCACGCGTGCTCGGCAAAGGTCTTCCAAACACGGGAACGACCGAGCTGAAGCGGCAATACTCGCCTAAGGGTATGGCGGATCGAAACGCCTTGAGGTTACGCCGTCCGCTTAGCCGCCGGAGGATTACCTAGCGCGCGCTGAAAAGCGTAACGTTCCTCACCTCTTTGGACGTAATCCTGCAAGCCTGGGCTTTCCAGCAGGATATCAGAGTGTTTGAGCGGCCGCAGCACGCTCACCATCATAAGATCCCCGACGCCAAACTGCGCGCCCTCAAGCCACTCATTCTTTCCGAGAGCATCGCTCAGTTGCTGGAGCCGTTGACTGAGATATCCGACGCTGCCAGACGCGATACAGGGCTCGATCGTGTTGACCGCTGCAAACATCCACATGATGGAGCGCGAGCGCGCATTCGCTTCATCCGGAAGGAGCCCAGCGAAACGCTGTGCAATGTGGAGCACGATCGCGCCGGATTCAAAAAGAACGAGATCGCCCTCCTGGTAGATCGGCATCTGGCCGAACGGCTGCATTTCCAGATATTCGGGTCGGCGCATCTCGGAAAAAGTCAGGTACCGTAGAGTGTAAGGCTGTCCGACTTCCTCGAGAGCCCATCTTACACGCATATCGCGGTGGTATCCTCGGCCCCCATCCGGAGGATTTTTAAAAATTGAGACGATAGGGTTCATGTCAAGTCTCCTTATGGGCAGGGTTCAAGCGGAATGAAGTCATGGCTTCTTAAGGGGTGCTCTAACCAAGCAAATCACAGCCCCGTCCTGCCGAGCGAAATGGACTCTCCGCAGCATCATCTGCTGCGGAGCGGGTGACTATTCCGCGGCAAGCGCATCGTGAGCCTTTTGCGTGTTCGCGTTTACCGTCGGATGCACTTCTGCCTTGGGCGGCTTGATGCGGAACCATGCAGCATAGAGTGCCGGCAGGAAGAGCAGGATGATGAGCGTGCCCACCGCCGTTCCGCCGATAAGCGTGTAGGCCATCGAACCCCAGAAAACCGAATGCGTCAGGGGAATGAAGGCGAGGACCGCGGCAAGCGCTGTCAGGATGACGGGCCTCGTTCGCTGCACCGTAGCCTCAATCACGGCATGATAGTCGTCCAGACCCGCGGCCTTATTCTCCTTGATCTGCTCGGTGAGGATCAACGTGTTGCGCATGAGGATGCCCGCCAGGCCGATAAGACCCAGGATCGCGTTAAACCCGAAAGGCTGGTTGAACAGGATCAGGGTCGGCACGACGCCTGCAAGACCGAGCGGTGCTGTCAGCATCACCATCGTCATCGTCGACAGACTGCGTACCTGAAAGATGATGACGATCAGGGTCGCTGCGATCATCAGTGGGAACACCTTCACCAGAGCCGTATTCGCCTTGAGTGATTCCTCGATATTGCCACCCATCTCGATAGTGTAGCCAGCAGGCATAGATGCAATGAGCGGCTGAAGAGCGGTCATCACCTGTTGCGAAACCTCCGGCGGTTGGGTCGCCTCGTTAATGTCGGATCGGACCGTCACCACAGGCGTTCTGTCACGACGCTTGAGGATCGGCTCTTCGAAGCGCACCTCCGTGTGGCCGATCTGATCGAGCGGGATCGCACGACCGTCTCTTGTCACGAGCGAGAAGTCGGCTAGCCTTGCAGGATCGAGGCGGATTTCACCGGCACTTCTCGCCACGACAGGAACGTTTCGGATGTTCTCACGAACTTGCGTCACGGGAACACCACTCAGCAGGAGCTGTATCTGCTGGGCAGCCTCGGCGGACGACATGCCGATGAGGTTCAGGCGATCCTGATCAGGAACGAAACGGACGACGGGTGTGCGGTTACCCCAATCGCGGTTGGCATTTCTGACGTCAGGTACAGAGCTCATGAGAGCAAGTGCCTGCTCGGAGATTTTGTACAGCTCTTCCGCGTCCGGTCCTTTGATCCGAAACTCGACGGGGAATGGCGTGTAGGGGCCAAAGACGAGTTGCGTCACGCGGACGAATGCCTCGGGCGCCAGCCCTTGCGCAACGGCTTCCCGCAGACGAAGTTTCAGCACCTCACGCTCATGGGCGTCGGATGTCAGCACAACGATCTTCGCAAAGGCAGGATCGGGCAGTTCGGGCGCCATGGCGAAGAAGAAGCGGGGCGCACCCTGGCCGATGTAACTGGTCGCGATCTTCGCTTCGGGCTGCTGCTTCAACCAGGCCTCGAGCTTCTTGACCGTGGCGGTCGTCGTTTCGATGCTCGTGCCTTCTGGCATGCGGACTTCGACAAGAACCTCAGGGCGGTCCGATGTGGGGAAGAACTGCTGCTTCACTGCACCCATCCCCACGACCGAGAGCGCCATGACGACGCCGACAATGGCGCAGGTCAGGAACTTGTGCTTGACGGTGAATTCGATCGCGCCGCGCAGGCGTCTGTAATTCGGCGTATCGTAAATCGCATGATGGCCACCTGCTACCGGCTTGATATCGGGCAACAGCTTTACGCCGAGATAGGGCGTAAAAATCACCGCCACGAACCAGGAAACGATCAGCGCGAAACCGACGATCCAGAAGATATTGCCCGCATATTCACCGGCTGCAGAGGCGGCAAAACCGACCGGCATCAGGCCGATAATGGTCACAAGCGTGCCCGACAGCATCGGTGCGGCAGTGTGGCTCCAGGCATAGGCAGCTGCCTTGATGCGGTCCATGCCCTCTTCCATTTTCACGACCATCACCTCGATGGCGATGATGGCGTCATCGACAAGCAGGCCAAGCGCCAGGATCAATGCACCGAGCGTGATGCGGTCGAAGAAGCGCCCCGTCTCGAGCATGATGATGAAGACGACAGCCAGCGTCAGCGGAACGGCCAGAGCCACAACGATGCCCACCCGCCAGCCGAGCGCAATGAGGCTGACGAAGAGCACCACGCCGAGGGCCATGGCGAACTTCACCATGAATTCACCCACCGCCGCATCAATGTTGACAGCCTGATCGCTGACCTTCGTCAGCGTTATGCCAAGGGGTAACGACTCTGCGATCCGGCTGGAGCGCTCCTCGAGAGCCTTGCCAAGCTCCAGACCATTCCAGCCCTGTTGCATGACAACACCGAGCATGATGGCCGGCTCGCCGTCATGACGGATGACATAGCTTGCCGGCTCCTGATAACCCCGGCGTACCTCAGCAATGTCGGAAAGCTTCAACGCGCGGCCGGAAGCGACGATGGGCGTATCAGCGATAGACTGAACACTGTCATAGGCACCATCGAGACGAATGAAGACCTGCGGACCCTGCGTATCTATTGAGCCAGCGGGCGTAACGGTATTGCGCCGTTGAAGGGCTGCGGCAATGTCCTGAGAAGATATGCCGAGCGTGGCGAGCTTCTCATAGGAGAACTCTACGAATATCTGCTCGGGCTGTTCGCCGAGAATATTGATTTTCTTGACGCCGGGAACATGCAGCATGTCCTGCCTGATCTTTTCGGCCTCCCGGACGAGATCGCGCATCGGCATGCCCTGCGCCTTGAGAGCGTAAAGGCCGAAGCTGACGTCGGAATATTCGTCGTTCACGAACGGTCCCAGAACACCCTGCGGCAGGTTTCTGGCTTCATCGCCAAGCTTCTTGCGCGCCTGATAAAATTCTTCAGCGACGGCGCTTGGCGGCGTATTGTCCTTGAGCGTGACGGTAAGATAGGCAAAGCCGGGGCGCGTCGTTGTCTCGACCCGGTCGTACCAGGCCAATTCCTGAATGCGCTTCTCCAGCGGCTCGGCAACGAGATCCTGCATCTCGCGCGCGGTTGCGCCCGGCCAGACTGTCGTGACCGTCAACGTCTTGATGGTAAAGGAGGGGTCTTCGGCGCGTCCCAGCTTGACGAAGGCATAGACGCCGGCAAGCGACAGAAGGACGATGAAGAACAGCGTCACGGCGCGTTCGCGAACCGCAAGGGCGGACAGATTGAGATTCATCAGTTTGCCGCCTCTTTTGTACCAACGCTGGTGCGAACTTGCGCTCCATCCTTCAGAAGATGTGCGCCAAGCGCAACGACCTCCTCTCCCGGCTTGACATTAGTGACGACCACATTCTCTTCGCTCACCCGCTCCACGTTCACATCACGAAACTTCACGACGGACGATTGCTGATCAATCACCCAGACGCCCGTTCGCGTCCCGTCATCCAACAGAGCGCCTATCGGCAGTTCAGCATGATTCTGCACATCCCTGTTCTCGATTTCGATGGTGACGGTCGCTCCCAGAGGCGCATTTGCAGCCCCCCCTTCAAGCACCCAGCGCGTTTCATAAGTGCGGGTCTGCTGATCGGCAGAATCGGAGATCTGGCGCAGCTTGGCCTTCTCCACATTGTTTCTGCCGTACACCGATGCGGAAGCCTGAACCCCGATTTCAGGGCGCATGGTTTCGGGAAGCCAGACAATGGCTTCGCGCGGACCTGACTTCGCGAGCCGGACAACCGGCTGCCCGGCGGTTACCACCTGGCCCGGTTCACCGAGCGTCTCGACAATGGTTCCATCTGCATCGGCAACAAGAACCGTATATTGGGCCTCGTTTTCGGCAACATTCGCCTCAGCCTGAGCGGCGGCCAACTGTGCCGTCGCCGTATCCAGCAGGGCCTTTGATCGTTCATATTGCTGCGTCGAGGCAGCAGAAGTCTTCACCAGCACGGCAAAGCGTTTCTCATCGGCTTTCGCTTGAACAAACGTCGCCTGTGCTGCGATGACAGCGTTTCGCTTGGCCGTCAAAGCAAGGCGAAGATCGGTCTCGTCAAGCCTCATCAATGGCTGGCCAGCGCTCACCTGCTCCCCGACGTCGACGAAACGTTCAACGATCTTTCCGGGAACGCGAAAGCCGAGATTGCTCTGGACCCGGGCACCAACGGTTCCGGTAAAGCTGCTGCTCGAATTGCCAGGGAGCCTGGCCGTCGCGAGGTTGACCAGTGGCGCCAAGGTCCGGGGATCGGCAGCCTTTGCCTCTGGTGCCTGCGCCGGAAGCAGCAGTGCTGCGGCTCCGCCTGCGGCCAGCGCCAGCACTGCTGCTGCAGTGACAACAAGTTTCCGTTTCATTTCATCGTCCCTTCTTGACGGCCCGTTCAAAAATATTAGATTGCACTCTAACTCTAAAAGACATATAGATGTCAAATGAAATCTAATTGGAGGTCCACATGAGAGTGAGCCGCGTACAGGCAGAGGAAAACCGCGAGAGGGTGATAAACGTCGCCAGCCGGTTGTTTCGAGAGCATGGTTTCGACGGGATCGGCCTGAAAGACCTGATGAAGGGTGCAGGTCTCACCCAGGGTGGATTCTACAAACAGTTCGCATCGAAAGACGATCTTGCGGCGCTCGCATCACGGCGTGCTCTCGAGAGCGCCACGAGAAGGTGGTCTGATGCCGCAGCAGACACGTCAGATCCCCTGGAATCGATCATCAGCTTCTACCTCTCCAAAGACCATAGCGGCGAGAAGGCAGAAGGATGCCCGCTTGTTGCTCTCGGCTCCGACGCGGCGCGTCAAACCGCCGAAGTTCGGCGCCCGTTTGAAGATGGTATCCGGGCGCATTTCGAGGTGCTCGAAGAACTCATCGGAGAGGGCGACGATAGAGCTCGAAGCGGAAAAGCCATGGCAATATTGTCCATGATGGTCGGTGCGGTGACGCTGTCGCGGATCATCGAGGATGAACTGCTGTCGACGAGCGTACTCGACGCGGCAGCGAGCGAGGTCCGGCGCATTGCTGGCCGCGATCGCAGCGACTAACAGACCGTTTTTGGATATTCGTCGCCGATAGCTGTCACGGCTCAGCCGAATCCGCACGCGTATCAGGCGAGTATAGCGCAAACCGCATGTCCCAAGTTCACGACCGGTCATTCGGTCGGACGCCGAAGGCATGCCAAATTTTTGATCATAGACAGGTGGAATGCAAATGCGTCGTGTCGTTGTCACGGGAATGGGAGCCGTCAGCCCCCTTGGTGCGAATGTCGATATCTCCTGGTCCCGGCTCCTTGCCGGCAAAAGCGGGATCCGTCGGCTGGGTGATGACATCGTCGGGGATTTGCCGTCAAAAATCGGAGGCGTGGTCCCTTCTCTGGCAGACGATCCTGAAGGAGGATTTGATCCTGACAGGACCCTGTCCTCGAAGGATCAACGCAAGGTCGACCGTTTCATCATCTTTGCGCTGGCAGCGGCGGAAGAGGCTCTCGCGCAGGCGAACTGGAAGCCAGCTTCCGAAGAAGAAAAACTGAGAACGGCGACAATCATCGCATCGGGCATCGGCGGCTTTCCCGCGATAACGGAGGCGGTGCGTACCGTCGACCAACGCGGCGTGCGCCGCCTCTCGCCCTTCACCATTCCATCCTTTCTCGTGAATCTCGCTGCCGGACAAGTCTCTATCCGGCATGGCTTTAGAGGCCCGCTGGGAGCCCCGGTGACGGCATGTGCCGCCGGCGTTCAGGCGATTGGCGATGCAGCACGGCTGATCAGATCCAATGAAGCCGACATTGCGGTTTGCGGTGGCACCGAGGCCTGTATGAACATTGTCAGCCTTGGTGGTTTCGCAGCAGCAAGATCACTATCGACAGGCTTTAACGAGACCCCGGCCAAGGCGTCACGTCCTTTCGACACCGCGCGCGACGGCTTCGTGATGGGTGAAGGCGCAGGCATCCTCGTCATTGAAGCCCTAAGCCACGCCCTTGCTCGTGGTGCGACGCCGATAGCAGAACTCGTTGGATATGGAACGACCGCCGACGCCCATCATATTACCTCCGGGCCGGAAGATGGAAGCGGCGCCCGCAGGGCAATGCAAATCGCCATCGCTCAGGCTGGTATCGCGCCGCACGAAATCGGCCATCTGAACGCGCATGCGACTTCGACCCCGGTTGGAGATCTCGGAGAGCTCAGAGCAATCAAGAGCCTGTTCGGCCAAAGGAAGTCGATCGCTGTCAGCGGCACGAAGTCGGCGACGGGGCACCTGCTGGGGGCAGCCGGCGGCCTTGAGGCTATTTTTACGATCCTGGCGCTCCAGCACCAGATCGCGCCCCCTACCTTGAATCTCAGTTCACCGGACCTTGAAGCCAATGGCATCGACTTTGTCGCAAACGATGCCCGACCCCTCGATGTTGAATATGCGATATCCAATGGCTTCGGCTTCGGTGGCGTCAATGCCAGCGCAGTGTTTCGACGCTGGCCGAGGAGAGGCAATCGTTAGCTGATTAACCCCCGCGCGTGATCCCCTTTGAACAAAGTCTCCACCAGGACGCTCCCACCATGCAACCAACGACTATCGTTTCACCGCCCGGCATAACGCTCCTCAAGCCAAGGATTGCCGTCATCGGCGTCGGCGGTGGCGGCGGCAATGCTGTCAACAACATGATCATTCACGATCTCAAGGGCGCGGAGTTTATCGTTGCGAACACCGATGCACAGGCTTTGTCCATGTCAAAAGCGCCACGGCTTATCCAGCTTGGCCCGACCGTCACGGAGGGACTTGGCGCCGGATCATTGGCCGATATTGGACAGGCGGCCGCCGAAGAGTCAATTGACGAGATTATGGATCACCTCCACGGAACCCATATGTGTTTCGTGACGGCGGGCATGGGGGGCGGAACGGGAACAGGTGCCGCACCCGTTATCGCCCATGCTGCGCGCAAGGCAGGCATACTGACCGTCGGCGTCGTCACCATGCCCTTCACATTCGAAGGTACGCAGCGAATGCGAACAGCGCGGCAGGGAATCGAGCGTCTCAGTGAATGTGCAGACACGGTGATCATCATCCCCAATCAGAACCTGTTCCGGATTGCCGATGCGAAGACGACCTTCGCAGATGCATTCGAAATGGCAGATCATGTGCTGCATGCCGGGGTCAGTTCTGTCATCGATCTGATCGTCAAGGAAGGATTGATTAATCTCGATTTCGCCGATGTAAGGTCCGTCATGCGTGACATGGGCCGAGCGGTCATGGGCACGGGCGAGGCAACGGGAGACGCCCGCGCCCGACATGCCGCCGAGGCAGCGATTGCCAATCCGCTGTTCGATGAAGCGTCTGTCAGGGGAGCGAAAGGCCTTCTCGTCTCGATCTCCGGCGGACCGGACATGACCCTTTTTGATGTCGACGAAGCGGCAACACGTGTTCGCGAGGAAGTCGATAACGACGCCAATATCGTGGTCGGCGCGACATTCAATGACGCGCTTGAAGGGCGGCTGAGAGTTTCAGTCGTCGCCACAGGTTTGAGGCAACCGGCGGAGGTGATCCGCCTTTCGGAGCGAATGGCGTGATGCTCGCTCATACTTTGGGGCCTGCAAGCGCCGATTTGTAAAATTGATGGCCATGGAGATTTGAAATGTTGAAGCGTTTTCGAGAAAAATGGCGATCGTGGGAAGATGCCGTCCTGGGTATCGACGATCCGCAGGGAGACTACCTCATCGCGCTGGAAAAACGGCTGGCCCGCCTGGAGACCGAAGTGGCTGGATTAAAGGCACAGCCCCACGAGGAGGTAGTGCAGGAAGACGGCGCGGAAAATAAGGGGTGATGGCCGTATCCTTGCACTCATCTGCCGGTCGCCCGCGCGGCCTATGTCAAGCGCACGCTGTTGATAGCTCGCTAAGCATCCGGCACAGGCCAAGAGTATTCTGCGTGCCGCCAACCTTTTTCATCAGCGCGTCTCCAAGTTCCTGAAGACGCTCAAATGCCATTGCAAGCCGAGCGCTCCCGTTGTCGGTGAGCAGAAGCCTTCGTGCCCTGCGATCATCGACATCCACGGACATCGTCACCCAATTCTTCCTCACCAAGGGTTTTAGATTTGAAACGACGGTTGAGTGGTCAAGGCCAAGAAGTAGCGAAACCTCCGATATTCGAGGGGAACCTGCTTCACCAATCGCTGCAAGAAGAAATATCTGCTCTGCCGTTAGTCCTGTCGAGCGCAATGCATCGTTGATCTGGCGGGAAATGATGCGGTTTGTCCGCTGCACGGCAAAGCATAGATTCCCGACAAGCGGGTTTTCCACCATTTCAGCTTTTATCGATCCTTGATCTGAAACATGGGTTTTGAACACCTGCACGGGCTCCGGTTTCACGCTCGGAAGCGCTATTTTAGATTGCGAATGCACTCTATATAATTTAGATTTCAAAAACAATCTATTTTCAAATTCTGAGAACCGGTTGCGAGCCCATGGCCTTGGGAGCGGAGCAGAGCCTTGGAGAACGTTTTAGGATCAGCCATGGCCGATATGCCTGACAGCAAAAATTCTCATGTCTCAACAATTTCACAGAAGACACCACGTGGAATTCTTCATGGACCAATCACGCCCACACTGTTCCGGCTGGCATTGCCCACGGTCGTCGTTCTCGTGGTCCAGACCTTTGTTGGGGTCGCGGAAACATACTTCGTCAGTTTCCTTGGGACCGAGGCTTTAGCGGGCGTGACCCTCGTCTTTCCGGTCCTCATGCTGATGCAAATGATGTCGAATGGCGGGATTGGAGGGGGAGTTTCCTCGGCTGTGGCCCGAGCGCTGGGAGCCAACCGACACGCTGATGCCGATGGGCTTGTCTGGCATTCGATTGTTCTGGCCACAGTATTCGGAGCTATTTTCTCAGTCGCTGCAATCTTTCTTGGACCTGTGCTCTACCGCTCAATGGGAGGGACTGGAGAAACTCTTAGTGCCGCCCTCCTCTATTCAGGAATTGTGTTCGCAGGCTCTATTCCCATCTGGATCACGGCTTTGCTTTCGGCAGCCCTGCGGGGCGCTGGCAACGTGAACGTGCCTGCCTTCGTCATCATCGCCGGCGCGTTCCTTCTTCTCGTCTTGTCGCCGCCGTTGATTTTCGGCTGGGGCCCCATCCCGCAGCTCGGCGTGGCGGGCGGAGGCGCTGCGGTCTTCATTTATTATCTCATCGCGGCACTGGTGCTTGTCCTATACGTGTGCTCATCAAGCAGCCCGCTAAAGTTCAAAATCGTTCCGCTGCAAGGTCGACTGTTCAAGGACATTCTGGGTGTCGGCCTGCCTTCCGCAGTCGGCACGATCCAGGTCAATCTGACGGTTACGTTCGTAACGTCAGCCGTCGGCCACTTCGGCGCAGACGCAATTGCGGGGTTCGGCATCGCATCGCGGCTAGATTATCTGCAAATCCCCATCATCTTCGGTCTTGGAACCGCTATCGTCACCATGGTTGGGATTAATATCGGAGCGGGTCAGATCGAACGCGCCCGCCGGGTCGCCTGGGTTGGCGCAGGTATCGCATTCGGCCTCACGCAGACAATCGGCATTCTCGCCACTCTGTTCCCCATGACCTGGATGAGATTATTCACGGCGGATCCGGATGTGCAGCAGCTAGGCTCCCAGTATCTGCAAATTGTCGCACCGGCTTATGGTGCAGTTGGATTGGGGCTGGCGCTTTATTTTGCAAGCCAGGGACTGAAGCGTGTTTTACTCCCGGTTCTTGCCGGAACAGTCAGGATGATCCTGGCAGCTTTCGTCGGGTGGGCTTCGGTGATCTGGTTTCAGGCAAGTGTCAATTCCCTTTTCCAGATCGTGGCGGCGGCAGCCATCGCATACGGGGGACTAACGACCCTCGCCGTGCTGCCGCGCCGGATGTTCCATCTTGGCAGGCAAGAGAACGCTCAAACTGCAGGGTAGAGACGTCAAGTGCCCCGAATATTGCCATTGCACCGGCATCAACCCGGATGTCGAAAATCGTATCGATACAAACGGAGTTTCACCGCTGATGAACTGCCGACAACACTTGCCACCCCAGTCAACGAGCTTGCCTGTCCTGCTCCGTCTGCGACAGGCAAACCGCTATGTAGTTGTGGTTCAGAAAGACGAACGCACGATAGGTTCGACACTGTTCTGGAACGAGTTGCAGGCGCTTTTGGCCATGGGGATACCCAAGGAATTCTGGCCATACGTCCGAACGGAGGTGCTCTCAATGATCCACCAAAACGACCTACCGCCTGGAACGGTTCTCTTCGCAAGAAAAACAGGCGTGGGGATGTTCTCAACGTCGTCTCGTGGCTCGCAAAAGGCATCGACACTAAGATTCACACGTCGATCGAACAGGCTTTGGCTGCCGTGAATGCCAAAGATGCCCCGAAGGCCCTACGCTTAGACTTTGGCCGAGAATAGTGTCCGTTCAGATTGATGTGCTCTTATCCGAGCGGCGCGACACGATCCAAAATCGCGCAAAAGCAGCTTTCTCTGACGGTGACCGTGCAGCGAGAAAATCAATAACCTATCTGTAGATTGCGTTGACTTTCACGTGCTGCCGAAAAACGTGCCTGAATTCGCGATAATTTTCAAACCCAAGAGAGATTGCCAGCCGAACCACCGTCGACTGGGTCACGGAACAATGAGCAGCAAGGGAGTTTGCTGTACCGAAGGCGACGATTTCCGGATAGGCAACCGCAAATCGCGCTACTCGCTCTTGACGGAAAGATAGCGGCACACCTTGGACCGCAAGCACGCTTTCCAGATCAAGAACTGTTGGCTTCTGAAAGTCAGCTTTCGCTTCCATGATGATCCTCTTAGCCTCACCAACAGGCTTCTGGTCACGAACTTTTCCAACATATATGTGCTGACAGAGGCCGACAGCGCCCCTGTCAACCAGGCCTTCAACTCACAGGAACCGGCTGTTTTCTCGACACGGATTCAATGGCAGCAAGTGCGATCGCCAGAGCGTTGCGAGCATCAGCTCCCGTGGGTGCGTTCTGGACGGTACCGCTACGCGCCGCCTCGACAAAAGAAGCAAGCTGCGCCGTGTAGGCTTGAATGAAATGGTCTGTGTCGCGCCGCCATGTGTCGTTGGAGACGCCAGTTGCGTCGAACAGCGTCATGCTCGAACGTCGTACGTCCCCCATCGTGACCATTCCGCCGGAGCCGAATACTTCGCCGCGAATATCGTAGCCGTACATTGCAGAGAAGTTTGCTTCCGCAACCGCAATAGATCCATTGTCAAAGCGGATATTGACGACCGCCGTGTCCAGGAAGCCTTTGTCGCGTGCATCCGAGCGAACTAATGCATCTGCCATGGCAAACACTTCGACAGGCTTTGCGCCGGGGTTTAACCAAAGCAAGGTGTCGAAGTCGTGTATCAACGTTTCGTAGAAGATGGTCCACAAAGGAATCCTCTCTGGATCAGAGCCGAACGGACCGGGATCGCGTGTCAATGACCGGATGAGTTGAACCGCACCGACCTTTCCAGCATCGATCGCTGCGCGGCTTTCAAAAAATGCCTGGTCCCAGCGGCGATTAAAACCGACCTGCAGGGGGACGCCTGCGGCCTTGGCGGCTGCAATGCCGCGGTCCGCATCTTCAAGCGTGAGCGCCATCGGTTTTTCGCAGAAGATCGCTTTACCGGCCTCTGCGGCCTGCACCAGGATATTGGTGTGAAAACGTGCGGGTGTGGCAATGATGACCGCATCCAGACCGGGGTGAGAAAGCATTTCTGCGACGTCGGTATAAGAAGCGGCGGCGCCCAGCGCCTCTGCAAGTTTTGCGGCGGCCCCGGGAGCAGGATCAGCGACGGCCACAAGCTCTGCGTCTACGAGCCTTCTTGCTACACTCTCCCCATGGAACGAACCGATGCGCCCTGCCCCGATAAGTCCGACGTTGACTTTTTTTACTTTGGTCATGATTTTTAGTCCTGTTTCTGAAATCAGAGAGTGAAGGCTTCACGGAAGGCAGCGAGCGCCGCGTCGGCATCTCCGGATGCCCATGCTTCCATCCCGATCGGGCCGCAGTAGCCCATATCGCTAAGGGCTTTTGCGATCTGCTTCCAATTCACCTCGCCGGTGCCCGGCTCAAATCGGCCAGGTACGTCAGCCACCTGAATCTCACCGATCCACGGCAGGCTCCTGCGGCAAAGTTCGATCAGGTTCCCCTCACCGATCTGCGCGTGGTAGAGGTCCAGGTTCAAACGCAGACGCGGGTGGTCGATGCTCGACACGAGCGCCAACGTGTCTTCGGCGCGCCCGAACGGCACGCCGGGGTGATCGACGGGAAGGTTCAGGTTCTCCAGTGTGAAAACCACGTTTTCTTCTTCCGCGAGGTCAACGATACGGCGTAGCGTCTCCTGAGCCTTCAGCCACATCACTCCCGTGACGACCTCGACAGGTTGAACCGGCAGTCCACGATCCCCGAGGCCTGTGCCGTGAAGATTGAGGCGCTGAACGCCAAGACGTTTGCCGATCTGAGCCGTTTCGCGCGCGGTTCTCAAAAGTTCGGCTGCGCCCTCATCATCGGTGAGGCGGCCGGTCAGGTAACCGTTCATAATTGTGAAGGTTGCACCGGTGGCTTCGAGCTTGTTTATGTCGTGCTCTGGCCAATTCCAGAGGCCGACGCCAAATCCCTGCTCCTTCAATCGGGAGGCGCGCCATTCGATTGGTTTGTCCCGCCATAGCATCTCAGCGCAGGCGGCTAAGGGAAACTGGGTATTATTCTCATTGCTCATTTCGAGTGGTTTCCTGGATTTTGGATATGGCTGCCCAAGGACCGGCGAATGCGCCGGGCCAAAATTCATATTTCCAAGTGTCTTCAGATGGTGCCGCCCAGCTCCGCTGAGATCGACTGGAGCTCCTTGCCCCCCGCCATCAGATTCTGCAGGCCATCGAGGTCGATTTCATGTTTGGCAAATGTGCCAAGCGTCTTTCCCCTGTTCAGAGCTGTGAAACGGTTGCCGACGGCAAAAGCGTGTCTGACGTTGTGGGTAATGAAAATGACGCCCAGACCTTTGCTGCGAACCTGATCGATGTACTTCAGGACCATCGAGGTTTGCGCGACACCGAGTGCAGATGTCGGTTCATCAAGAATGAGGACTTTTGCCCCGAAATATACGGCGCGTGCGATCGCCACGCATTGACGTTCGCCACCGGAGAGCGTGCCGACGGCCTGTCCGGGTTCACGCACATCGATGCCGATTCTCTTCATTTCTTCGCTGGTAACGCGATCCGCGAATTCCATGTCCATGTATTTGAACGGAACGAAGCCCTTCAACGGCTCGCGACCCATGAAGAAGTTTCTTGTGACAGACATCAGCGGGATCATTGCCAGATCCTGGTAGACGGTCGCGATCCCCGCATCGAGCGCATCTCTTGGCCCGGTAAAGAGATGTTGTTTTCCCTCGACGAGGAAGTCGCCGGATGTCGGCCTGTGAACGCCGGACAGAGTATTGATCAGAGTCGATTTGCCGGCTCCGTTATCTCCAAGAAGGCACAGAACCTCTCCTGCGTGGACACTCAGCGAAACGCCGTTGAGTGCGATAATCGAGCCGAAGTGCTTGACGAGGTTCTTGACCTCGACCAGTGGTGTCTGGGTCGTGCTCATCAGCGTTCTCCCGTCACACGTTTACGAATGATGTTGTTGAAAATAACTGCAGTCAGCAGCATCCCGCCGAGGAAGACGAGGTACCAATCTTGGTCGATCGACGTGTAGGTGAGGCCGATCAAAACCATGCCAAAGACGATAGAACCGAAGAACGCACCGATCGCCGAACCATATCCGCCAGTCAGAAGACATCCGCCGATAACGGCCGCAATGATGGCTTCGAATTCTTTCTGAAAACCGCGTCGGGCATCAGTCGAACCGGCGTCGAGGACCGTTAGAATGGCGACAAGAGTGGCGCACATCGCGGTGACGATAAATAGAGTGGTCTTTACACGGGCGACAGGAACACCCGACTTGCGGGCAGCCTTCGGGTCACCGCCCGATGCAAAGATCCAGTTTCCAAACCTCGTGCGAAGCAGAACCCATGTCGCGACGAGTGCAATGAGCACAAACCAGAGGACTTCCACCGGAATACCCGGGACTTTCGGCGTTCCGTTCGGGAAGGTCTCGATAATTCCTGCATTGCCAAGCCATGTGAAGAGACCCGGGAAGGCGTCGCCTGAAAAGAGCGGCGCAAGGGGACTGTCCGCAACAGCCTCTCTCATCCCGCGAAGCTGGGTTGAACCGCCGCTCGCCCACTTCAGGCCGACGAGCGTTAAGCCGCGAAGAATGAAGAGAAACGCAAGCGTCACTATGAACGATGGAAGCCCGGTGCGCATGGTGAGCTGGGCATTGGTGACACCTATGACCACGGCAAAAGCAAGCGCGATCAGGATCGCGACACTGAGCGGGAGATTAAGGACGACAAGGGCCGTGCCGAAAACCAGCCCCGCGAACGCGACCATCGAGCCGATCGACAGATCGAACTCGCCGCCGATCATCAAGAGCGCCGCGCCAACCGCAAGAATCCCCAGCTGAGCAGCTGGCGCCATGAAGTTTACAACGCCTGCAAGTGTGAACATGGCGGGGTTGGCGGTCAGCATGAAAAATATTGTGACGAGCACCAGTCCTGCGACTGCGCCGAGTTCCGGACGTCGCGCGAGCGCGGTCAAAGTCGAAACCTTTTTCAGGCGCTCGTCGGATCGAGTCGGGGACCCGTTCTGTTCGTTTGCCAGCGTCATGGTCGTACCTCAGATGTAAGTTGTTTTACGTGCGCCATCGGCTGCCGTTCACGCGCCCTGCGGATCGGATGTCTGGCGATGAGGGCAGCCCCCGCTGGAGGTGCGGAAGCTGCTGGATGGGTACCGCTCAGCGGATTCCCTGGGAGGATTTCTCAATCACCGAGGCTGCCGCATCCTTCTCGACGAAGCTCGGACCCGAGGCGACGTTTCCAGCAGGAATAGTGCCATACTTGGCATTCAGCGCGAGGAATGTGACCGGAAGATACCCCTGAAGGTAGGGTTGCTGGTCCACGGCAAACAATGCCTTGCCTTCCGAAACAGCCTTCAGGAAATTCGCCGAAAGATCGAAAGAAGCGACCTTGACCTTGTCGCCATTGCCCATCTTCTCGACAACAGCAACCGCCCGCTCACCAACGAGGGGTGCCGACAGGCCAAGTACGACATCGACGGAAGGATCTGAGGTTAAAGCAGCCTGAATCTTCGATTCAATTTCCGCAGGGTCGGCGGTCGTCGGCAGGATCGTCACCTTTCCACCTTCGAAACCCTTCTCGGTACCCGCGCAGCGCTGGTCAAGGGCGGCATTTCCGACCTCCTGGTTTACGCAAAGCACGTGCGTCTTGCCGAGCGACTTGAGTTTTTCGCCGACCTTCACGCCTGCGGTAAGTTCGTCTTGGCCAACATGGAGCCTGATGCCCAGCTTTTCCGTTGCGGCAATGCCGGAGTTCATGGAGATAACGGGGATACCGGCCGCGACGGCCTTGGCAATCGCCGGGCCCAGCGCATCCGGATCGGGATTGGAAATTACAATACCCGCCGGGTTCTGATTGACTGCGGCTTCAATGAGCTGCGCCATTGCGACCATGTCAAAGGTTTCCGGTGCACGATAGTCAACCTTGGCATTGATGTCCTTGCCGGCCTGCATCATACCGTTTTTCACGATCGACCAGAAGGGGTCAGACGCTTGTCCATGAGTGACAGCGATGATGTTGGGCTGTTCATCGGCTTTGACGCCAACCGACCAAGCGCCAATCAGTGACACAGCAAAAACCGCAGAAGCGAACTTCTTCCAAATGGATTTCATTTTTTCCTCCTCAATGTCGCCCACTCCTCTGGATGACAAATTCGAATGCTACCGGGTGCAAATGTGATTGCTACCGGGTGCAAGCAGGTGCATGTTATGTCAGAATGCGATAAAAGCAAGGATTCATTTCACTGTAATCGCAGATTGGAACGAATATTCCATTTGTGGGAGAAGTCATGCGCAAGAGATCAACGGCAAAACAGGTAGCGGAGGCTGCTGGCGTCTCCAAGTGGACCGTCATCAGAGCTTTTACGCCCGGGGCTTCAATCACCGAGGAAAGCAAGCGGAAGGTTCTTGAGACTGCTGCAGCTTTGAACTACACGCCGAACCTGCTTGCACGAAGCCTTGCAACCAACTCGACGGGACAGATCGCCGTCTTCGTGGATGACTTTTCCAACCCGCAAAAACTCCCCTTCCTTGAGGCGCTCACCGAGAAGCTCCAGGCGTCCGGCTTGGTGGTGATGCTGATCAATATCAACAGTCACTTTGACCATGTAAACGCCCTTCTCCACGCGGACCAGCGTCAGGTCGATGCCATCATTCTGTTTGGCACAGCGTTTCGTGACGAAACTCTGACAGACCTGCAGCAGGGGCAAGGCATGCCGCCTATGTTCGTGCTTGCACGCGACAGTCAGATCGACGGCGTTCCCGCTGTTGTCTGCGACGCGGAAGTGGCCCTCAAGGAAATCGTAGACCACCTTCATGCGAAGGGATATAAGCGCCCAGGCTTCATGAGTGGTGCTGCCGCTTTGTCTACAGCTTTAAAAAGAAGCCACTATTTCACGGAATTTTGGGCAGAAAAAGGTGTCCAGACCATCGTCCACATGAGCGCGGAAAAATACAGTCGGGACGCTGGCGCAGCCTCGGTCAGAAAGTACCTAAGCGAGACGTTACCGCAAGATCGCGTCGATGTCCTGATGTGCGAAAACGACATTCTAGCGATGGGCGCAATGGATGAGATGCGGGCAAATTTTCGCCTCCAAGTGCCTGAAGACATTGCGGTAGTGGGCTTCGACAATTACGAGCTGTCCGGCTTGTTCGGATATGGCATCACCACCTATGAGCAACCGCGCGACGAAATGATTGATGCCATTCTCAGCATGATCAGAGGGAGCTCGGATTTGAAGACCGTAACTCTCCGGGGAAGGCTGGTCGTTAGAAGTTCAACATAAACGCTGCGCCTCGCCAGCCTCCTTTAAAAAACTCGCGTCGCGACCGTGGTGGCTCTGAGTGGATCAGTCTTGGCCATCTTGAGGGCACCTCGTCCGAGGGCTATGTGAGCATGGAGGACTTTGCCCTGAAATTTGGTGCGGAATGCACTCGCCAGCGCAATTCTCGTCGACAATCTGCCAAGCCTGATACGCCTCGACTCGCCCAATGTTAATGCTCTTGAGCGGAATCGAACCAGTGGCCACCGCGTGATGCACTAAATCAGGCACATAGGTTTCACGCACTGATTTGCTCAAGTATTGAGGGCAAACCTGTGGTGATCCCAGACTTGGGACGTTACGTCATCGATAGGAGAGCCGTCTCTGGTTCCGCAATAAGCGTATCTACCCAGCCCCATCGCGCCTACGGACTAAGCACAGCGAAAAGGTCGGCTTGTCAGAACGCTTCGGCGGCGCATTTCCGGTGACCGAGGCCGTATTTGCGACTTGTGGGGAGGAATACTGCTGCAAATCGCGTTTTAGGTAAAGTTCACTGGGTTTGCCTGCGATCTCGACCCAGAAACTACTCGGCGGCGATATCGTTATCGCCTAGCAACGCAATGAACGCTTCTCTCAGGTTTTGGCAACGATAAAGCAGTTCGACCTTTTCATTTTTGAGTCGCCGCAGAAAGGTCAGCTCTCTGTCGTCAGCGTCGTTCGACATTGCCCTGAGGCGGAGATCGGTTTCGATCTCTCGAACTGCCATTTCGCAGGCCGCGATTTCCTTAAGCAGCCGCTCCCAGTGTTTCTCCAACACAAAGCTCACGTCGTTGGTCCGTCTATCGCCCCTGTTTACCAAGGGTTAACATAACCGAAGCGGATTTGGGATGGCGGTTCCCTATATGGTTAACGCTGCAGAGAGTAGTGTGGACCCACGACACCCTAAATTAATACGCTAGGTAGCCGCTGGATGCGGAACACCAACCATTTCGGCTGCGTCGGTCCAGTTTTCTAACGGCTGCGCAACTTCGAATTCACCGTTGATTATATTTTAGTAATATATAGATCTCAATCATCTGGAACAACCATTGGGCGAATTCGATTCGGGGAGATGGTTCCGCGAGAAGCACTCTTCAGCTTTATCGGGACGGAAGATGGGGACCGTGAATGACCGCACCTGGAGCATTTTTCAAGAAGCGTCCATCTAACGGGGGTGGGTCTTTCTTAGATAATTCTGATACAAATCGAGCAAATAACATGCTCATCCGTGGCGGCCGAGTGCGGAAGTGTAAGAGGATCGTCGGTGGCATAGCGCCTTGTGAAGCGCGTTTGGTACTGTCATTTGAAAGTTTGTCCGTCATTTCGGCGGCGGCAGTTACATCGGTGCTCCTCTGGTCTTCGCCATCGCTGGCAGGTAGCTGCGATCCCGCTGGCCCTGGAACCTGGAGCTGTTCCGGCGCTGCCACAGGGAGCGATCCGTCGGCGGTGATCTTTTCCTCCGCGCCCGTAACGGTTGTCACACAACCAGGATTTGGTTTGTCAGCCTCTGGGGAAGCCATCAGAGTCGAGACCATCGGAGGGATCGCCATAACGGACGGAAATGCGTCCTCCATAACGTCCTCTGGT
This sequence comes from Agrobacterium sp. YIC 4121, assembly GCF_002008205.1. NCBI lineage: Bacteria > Pseudomonadati > Pseudomonadota > Alphaproteobacteria > Hyphomicrobiales > Rhizobiaceae > Agrobacterium > Agrobacterium sp. YIC 4121. Next base: position 151,036 of record NZ_MRDI01000023.1, read on the forward strand.
GGGCAGGGTATTTTGGCGATCAATGATGTTTTCGGCGCGGTTGAAATAACATCGAACGGTAGCATCACCGGCGTTGACGGTATCTATGTCATCAATACCGGTACAGGTCCCACAACGATCACATCCTCAGGCACGGCGATTGGGACAATCGGTAATGGTGTCTATGTTTCCCACGACGGTTTCGCAACAGACCTGACCGTCAGCCAGACGGGCGGGACGATTTTTGGCGCGGATAACGGAATTTTCACGACCAATCGGGGATTTGGAGCGACCGCAATTAGTGTCGCCGGCAATGTGGACGGTGTAGCCGAAAACGGTATATGGGCGCAAAATTTCTCTAACGCGACAGGCATCACGATTACCCAGGCAGCCGGTAGCACGATCACCGGTTATACGCATGGCATCCGCGCCGATAATTGGGCGGCCGGCGCTATCTCGATCACGACAGCCGGGATCATCAACCAGACCCAGACTGGCGCGGCAAATAACGACACCTTTGGTGTCTATGCCTACAATTCCATAGCCGGGACAGATACGATTCTTACCCAGACCGCGGGATCGATCTCCGGCAATTGGTTCGGCATGTATGCCAATAACCAGGGTAGCGGCTCAACGACGATCATTAGTTCCGGCGATGCCACGGCAATCGTACGCGCTGGACTTTACGCTTATAACGCGGCCACAGCGGACAGTATCGTTGTAAGCCAGACCTCCGGAACCGTCAAAGGCGGCACCTATGGCGTTTTCGCAGACAATGCGGGAACCGGCTCCACAACGGTTACACTGTCCGGCGATGTGATCGCCTCCGGTGACTACGGCGTCTATTCGCGTAATGCCAGCAGCGCCTCGGATCTGACTGTAAGACAGACGGCGGGTTCTATTGCTGGCAGAACCGGCATTCTGGCGTCGAATAGGGGTACGGGCGCCTCGCTGGTCAGTGTCGGTGGTACGGTGAGTGGCGGCGCGGGCGCGGGTATTCAAACGATTGCAGCGAACGGCTCGATGATCGATATCGCAGCTTCTGCAACGGTCACGGCAACGTCCGGAACAGCCATTCGTGACGGCGGTGTTGCGGGTAACCCGATTGCATCGGACACGATTGGCGGGAATGTCGCCGTTAACAGCGCTGGCATCGTAACCGGTGATGCGATCCTCGGCCTCGGCGATGACACCTTCAATCTGGCTGGCGGAACCTATACCGGTAATATTTTCGGTGACGACAGAGACGACATTCGAAGCAACGACGGTGTCACAAACCATGAAGGCAATGATACGTTCACCTGGACGGGCGGCACTCTGGCTGGCGGCTTCTACGGTCAAGACGGATCCGATACAGCTGTGGTAAGCGCATCGGCCTTTGATGGTTCGCAGGTTCTTGATGGCGGCGATGATACCTCGGTTGCCGACGGCATGATCGATACGCTTACGCTTCGCGGTGTGAAAGCGACCACGAATGGCGGCAGGATCATCAATTGGGAAGTTGTCAATCTGGATGGTGCCAATCTGTCGATCGACGACGGCACATGGCATGTCGGCGAACCGGACGAAGCAACGACCGGTGTGTTCCTGAACAACAATTCCACACTTGACGGCATGACATCACTCGCCTTCGACGGCAATATGACGATTGATTCAACGTCCACTTTAGTCGGAACGGGCAATGGAACCGGGGTCTATTCGTTCAGCGGCGATGTGGCCAACGCCGGAACCATCACCACGGTAGATGATGCTGTCGGCGATGTTGTCGTCATCGGTGGAAATTATAACGGCAATGGCGGACAGATGTTGTTCGATGTTGCTCTTGGTGACGACAACTCCAGGACGGATATGGTCATCGTCAATGGCGACACATCGGGCACGACTAATGTCGTCGTCAATAACGTCGGAGGCACGGGTGCGCAGACCAGTGAAGGTATCCGTATCATCGAAGTGAACGGTGCTTCCAGCGGTTCGTTCTCGCTCATTGGCGATTACACGATCGGCGACAGGCAGGCGGTCGTTGCAGGCGCCTACGCCTATCAGCTTTATCAGGGGGGCACTTCAACACCGAATGATGGCAACTGGTATTTGCGTTCGCAATTGACCGTGTCGAATCCGGCGCCGACTGCTCCGCTTTACCAGGCCGGTGTTCCGACCTACGAGGCATACCCCCGGGCATTGCTGGGTCTGAACGGTCTGCCAACCTTGCAGCAACGTGTCGGTAATCGTTTCTGGGCCGGTAATGGCGCGTCTGTCGGCACACCTTATGTCACTCCCGAAGAAGCAGGCGTTGCGGTCGAAGGAAATGGTGTATGGGGTCGCATTGAAGGCGTACATAACCACATTGAGCCGCGTTTCTCCGCCTCCGGCACCGAGTACGACCAGAATGTCTTCAAGCTTCAGGCCGGTATTGATGGGCTGTTGACAGAAACGGAAAGCGGCATGCTGATTGGCGGGTTCACAGTCCATTACGCCCATGGCAAAACCGACAGCGGTTCTGTTTACGGCGATGGTGAGATCAGCACGGAAGGTTACGGTCTTGGCGGGACGTTGACCTGGTATGGCGAGAGTGGCTTGTATCTGGACGGGCAGGCCCAAATGACCTGGTACACGAGCGATCTCGACTCTCTCCTTGCCCGTACGAACCTCACCGACAACAATGACGGTTTTGGCTACACACTGTCGTTGGAAAGCGGCAAGCGCATTGCCATCGATCCAGCCTGGTCCATCACGCCGCAGGCCCAGCTGGTCTATTCCAATGTCGACTTCAACGCGTTTACCGATGCATTCGGCGCCCGTGTCAGCCTCGACCGTGGCGAAAGTCTGCAAGGCCGTCTCGGTGTGACCCTCGACCATGAAAGTTCGCGGCGGAATGACGAGGGGCTGCTCAATCGCACTCACGTCTACGGCATTGGCAATCTCTACTATGAGTTTCTTGAAGGGACGAGTGTCAATGTCCAGGGCGTGAGCTTCACCAACCGAGATGATCGTATATGGGGCGGCCTGGGGCTCGGAGGAACCTATAGCTGGGACGACGACAAGTACTCGATCTATGGCGAAGCTCTGGTTCAGACCAGCCTGAATGACTTCGGCGACAGTTACTCCGTCAAGGGACAGGTGGGCCTACGCGTGAAGTGGTAAAAGGCTTACGGTATCGGACCATTCCAGGACGTGTCGATGTATTGAACGTCGACGATATCGGCACCCGTGATCGAAAATTCATAGATCGGACCGATACTCCGAATCTGCCCCGGAAGCCGATAATTCTGGCCATCGCGAGCAGTTCATCAGGGTGGGTTTAGATAGCGCTATGCTGACGGACCGATTGCGCGCTTGCACAACGGACCATACGAAACGCCGCGGGATCGATCGGCAGTGTTGATACTGGTCGGTCCGGTTCGACTGTGGTTGATCAGTTTTGCAGCAGATACTCTGGCCATTCCTGCGCGCCATGGAGTACGCGAAGAATTCGAACTGTCGTCTCGGTAGTGGCGTAGGCGGCGACGTAAGGTGTACCATTGATGACGAGTTCGCGTGTACCGGCGATTCTACCCAAGCGCCCACTGGCAGGAAAGTCGAGCAAGCGACGGGCGGCGGATACTATCCGCTCATCGATGAGAATAGCGGCCGCAGGATTATCTGCCTCAATATACGTGAAGATGGCGTCGCGATCCGATAGCGCAAACGCCGACCAAGTAAGCTTCACGATTCTGTCGAACCCACTTTAAGGCGGGCCGCCGCTCGGCGTTTGGCAAAGTGCGCCTCGGCCTCGTCGTCTGTTAAATCCGACCGAGTATCATTTAACGCTTCGAGCACCTTGGTCCGAAACCAGGCATCGTGTGTTTCACTCCCAGAAAGAAGTTCAAGAGGTAGCGCCCCTTCGTTAGCAGTCCGGGTGAGCATAATACGAACCGCATCAGATACCGTGAGCCCCATGCTTTCAAGCACGGCCGAAGCCCGATCCCGAACTTCGGCATCAATGCGTGTTTGGACAAGAGCGTTTGCAGCCATGACTATCTCCTACATTTTCAGAGATAGTAATGCAATTGAATGACGATTTCCAGATGCAGTTTTGTGCCGGAATAATCCGCTCTCGGCGCTCAAATGCTCTTGAAGGGAATCGAACTAGCGGCCACCGCATGAAATGCACTAAATTAGGCACATAGGTTTCACGCGCTGATTTGCTCAAGTATTGAGGGCAAACCTGTGGGTGATCCCAAACTTGGGACGTTATTCAGGGCATGGCGTCGAGCAGGAGGGGAGCCGACGCTCTTACCGATCGCGCGCCTCAAGTCAGTCTTCGGTCTCCGACTTATTCAGGCGCCCTGTTCGGAAGCCCTTTGTCGTTTGGGTTCGGAGCCGGCGTCTCTCTTGTATCTCGCGGCGGATGTTGGCGATCGTCCGGCTCGGCGGGCTCCACCTGGTCCTCGGAAGGGCGGACAGGCTGCTCTTTAGGGTCGGTCGTCTTGGAGGGGGCCGAAATTTTCTTGGGCATTGTCAGTTCCTCTAGCTTCACCGACAAAAACTGACTGGCCACACGGAAGGTTCCGCGCCCCGGAAGCGCTGCTTGGTTCGGAATCGATCTCACCAAGCTGAACAGGCGGGCCTCGTAGCAGGCGGGATCAGTGGCAAGCGCCTTCGAATAAGCTATCCGCTCCTCTTCGAGCCGCCCGAGACGCTGGAAAGCAAGACCCTCGCGTGACGTGAGCCTCGGCGGTGGAAAAGTCGGCCACGGTCGCAGCGGAATAATCCGTCCGCAAGCGGAGTAAAAACCGGCCACTTATTTTCTTTCTGCAATGAGCGCAGGAGGGACAGGGGATCTATACCGTCGAACTTTATCTGTGGGTTCGCCTGGCTGTTTCCGAAGGGATGACGCAGCGGCGAGCAGCAGCATTTCAACATGTCGCGCGACAGCGTAGCCAAGATGGTGGCTTCTTCGCGGACACAGCGATCAAGGTCAACTTCATGGTGAATGTCGGCTACGGCAACCCGGCCGGCAATTTCGCGCGGTTGCCACGCCTGGAGTTTGGCGCGGTGTCCGTTCTGGCATAGCCGCGTCTACCGGTTACGGAAGGGCGCAACCATCATAACTTGCGGCCGGTCGGGGGCCGTCCCGTTGGGGCGGCTCGCGGGGGGGGTGGGATTCCATCTTTGCTGAGGTCCATGCTCGGCAGCAGGCCATTCTGAAATGCCGCTCCAAAGTGTACATCGGAAGGTTTCTAGACTACTCAGATAGGGTAAAATTTGCTGCACCGAAGGCATTCGTTGCGAAATTTCAAATAAAATCTATACACGTATTTATTTTCAGTATTTCATAATGGAGCGATGATTGCGGTACATCGTAATATTAAAATGCGCTGGCGAGGAAAGTCCAGTTTTCGAAGCCGATGACATTACTCGGTGTTTCGGTTGGATTAAGACACAGACCAGGAAATTCCCTGAAATACATAAAGGGAATTACAAGATTGTGGACCGTGATCTCGATAACGACGCATCACCAAATACCAATTTTTGGTAGGCTCAGGCCGGATATCACATAGCCGGCAAATCCCGGTTGCGGGGTCCAACTGGATTTTGAATTTGCGGAGATGGCGACCGGTCTGACGGGAATCGTATCAGCCGAGGGTATGTCCCCAACTCCGCATGCGAGTCGTTAAACTTGTTAAATGTCATTTTCAATACAAAGAAAGCGCTACCATTACCGACCAACACTTGCATGCATATTCGACTGGTCTGGGTGGCCGACTTCACATACATCCGCACCGCCATCGGCTGTTGCTATCTCGCCGTCATTCTCGGCGCCTGCAACCGGAAAGTCGTCGGCTATGGCCTGTCGACACGGCCGGATACGCCGCTGGCGCTGGCCGCACTACATTCGGCCATCGAGAACAGAATGCCTCCGCCTCCGCCTGGCTGCATTCACCACACGGACCGCGGATGCCAGTACGCAAGTGAGACCTATCGACGAGCACTCGATGCGGCAGCCCTACAGGGATCCACGAGTGCCGTTGGCAACCCTTATCACAATGCGCAGGCAGAGAGCTTTATGAAGACTCCGAAAGTAGAGGGCATTTATCCTGCCGGGTACGAAACTTTCGTAGACGTCGCCGAGCGATTGCCCAGCTTCATCGAAGAAGTCTACAATGCCAAGCGGCTGCACTCGGCCCTTGGCTATAGGTCGCCAGCAGAATTTGAAACTCAACTCGCCCAGCAAGCGGCTTAGTTTGAAGTGCCTCGCTGGTCCAGGCCGAGGGGTTCACTCCAACGCCCGGTCAGTTCTCAGTGGCAATCAACACCCTTCGTTCTCAAGGCAACTGCGTTGTCATCAGGAATGTCGTTGCCACACGCCAGTCCGCAAGATCATCCATGTCGGCATGGATGCGATTTATGCATCGCTCGAGCAGTGTGAGAACCCGTAGTTTCGTGGCAGGCCGCTTGCAGTGGGCAGGTCCTCACTTTATATGGGGACCGCTGTCGCCATGCATGAGAGAAGCGCTAATTACCGGCAACTCCGGGGCCAGAAGATCATGCTTCGCGGCGAATGCGGCAAACAGGCCGCGCGCGGTCTCCGCTTCGATCTCTCCGCGAAGCGCCGCTTGAGAAGCCTTTAGGGCAATCGAGTGTGCCGTGTCTCTGAACGAGGTCGGCCATTCGACAAGATGCCGGTAGGCATCCATTATGCCGCGTACTTCCACAGGAAAGCCTAAGCCGACAAGGATAGTGACAGGTTTTCTGAACATATCGGGTTTCATTGGTCTCTCCTTCCCAACCCGGAATGGTGATGGGCGCCATCGCAATGGCACCCTTGCTTACTGGACGAGCCTGGATATCAAGCGGCCTTCTGTGCTTCGATCTGCGCCGGAACGGCGGACGTCAACGCAGGCGTGCTCTGGATCAATATCTTTCGCGGCTTCAACGCCTCCGGGATCTCTCGAACAAGCTCGATCGACAGGAGGCCGTTTCTAAGGTCCGCTCCGTTCACCCTGACGTGATCTGCAAGTTCGAACCTGTGTTCGAATGGACGCCCAGCGATCCCGCGATGGAGGTAACCAACGGCAGATACCTCCTGTTTCTTGCCGGTTACAGTCAGCAGGTTGGACTGGAAGGTGATATCGAGATCGTCCTGGGTGAAGCCGGCAACCGCTATTGATATCCGGTAGGTATCGTCGTCAGTCTTGACGATGTCGTAAGGCGGCCAGTCGCTGATTGAGCGGGCGCGCTGAGCATTTTCCAACAGATGGAACACCCGGTCGAAGCCGACGCTCGAGCGGAACAGCGGTGCGAAGTCGTAAGATGTTGCCATAGCCATATCCTCCTTGAAGCAACATGGTACGGGAATGCCAAAAGCGGCGCTCCCGGCGATACCAGCCCTTATTTCAGCGGCTGGCGGCGATCGATTTGGTTTTGACGATTTTCGGATTCAAGATTTGCAACAAAAAAAATTGTACTGCTTTCCAGGCTATCTCAATGAAACTTATCCCCGCCGGCATTCTTTTTTCGCAAGATTGGATGCTCTGCTAGGCAAGGACTCATGGCCCTTGCTCATGAACCCGCACTCCTGCGCGGAATGACACCGGTGGCGTTTCTCTCCCACCCAATCTTTGAATCCCAGCCAACGCTACAGGAACTGGACGCACCCGCTTTTTCAACCTTGGGCGGGCAACCAGCCCCTTTCGCGCAACGACTCGAGCGTATCGAGGTCCATCCTGGCTGCTGGTCCGATCTCGACGTCGACTATCGACATCCTATGGCGCCGAACCACCGCGCGCGCGCCGACATCTCCAGCCAGCTTCACTAGAGCACGTCCACTTTACTCGGGGTCATATCCGCACGACGTAAAATAGTTGGCGCACTCTTTGGGTTTGAAGAGCGGGACGATTTCGCCGACCGTGTCCCACAGAGCTTCGACGTTGCGCTTGGCTCGCGCACGCAGGAGCGCCTTGAGCTTGGAGAAGGCCTTTTCAATGGGGTTGAAGTCCGGGCTGTAGGGTGGAAGGTAGAGAAGCTGGCAACCAACGCTCTCAATAGCCTGCCGCACACCATCCGCTTTATGCGCAGGCAAATTATCCATCACAACGACATCGCCAACTGTCAGCGTTGGAAGCAGAACCTGTTCGACATATGCGCGGAAGGCCGTGCCGTTCATGGCACCATCGAGCACCATGGGCGCGGTCATGCCCGAGAGCTTGAGCGCACCGGTGAAAGTCGTCGTCTTCCAGTGCCCATGTGGAATCGCGGCTCGACAACGCTCGCCGCAAGGGGACCTGCCGCGCAGCCTGGACATCTTGGTAGACAGGCCAGTTTCATCGATGAACACGAGCCTTGCCGGATCGAGATCAAGCTGACCATCGAACCAGTCGCGACGACGTTTCAGCAGGTCGGGTCGTTCTTGCTCCAATGCATGTGCGGTCTTTTTTTGAAAGTCCAGCCGCGCTTGCGCAGCCATACATCGAGGGCACTGCGGCCGATGGAAACGGCCTTCTCTTCGGCGAGCCGCAGAACCATTTCGTTCAGCGTGATGTCCTTTTCTTCATCGATCAACCCAACGATAAAATCGCCATGGGCATCCAGACGAGAACCGCCGCGCCGTCCCTGCTTAGCAGGCTTCATCTGACCATGCCGTGCGCTGGCTATCCAGGCGATGGCCGTCGAGACTCCGATTCCGAACCGGGCGGCCGCCGAGCGTGCTGACATACCATCATAAGCCGCTGCCAGAACACGGCTGCGAAGATCATCGCTGAAAGCGCGGGTCATATTGCCTCCGACCAAATCACCAGTCGGATCATGGAATCAGAAATCGGACCGTAACGGAATCCTCAATCCGATTCCGAGTTCAGTGGACGTGCTCTAGACCCATCGCTTACTGCCTCAAGCCCTCGAAGTTTCGTTCCAACAGCCCGCCCTTTAGATGTCCAAAGACCAAGAGACTGGAGAGTTCGTGCCTCAGATCGGCAATTGCTTATATCCGTCAGCGATCAACTCATCCGTCCTATTTTTCTCTAAAACGAGCAGTTCGATAGGTCTTCCGTCCTCGAAATCGGACTTCTTGGGAACTGTGAAGCGCATGGAGATGTCGGGCGCGACTATTTCATTACGTTTCCTGAAGACGGATTGCGATCTGGCAATCACCAGTTCATAAAATTCTTTGGCAGGTATCTCAAAAATATTTCGCCCTTCAAGTTTTGGACGGCACTCGGCCGACAAAACGATACGAATAAGGATATCTCCGTGAAAAAAAACAACTGGCAGGCTTTTGGTTTTGGGAACCCACCGAACCTCTGCCGCAGCTTCAGCCTGCATCGCCGCAATCATCTCTTTAAATTCCTCAGGATCGAGACCCATCTCAGGCCCCATCGAGTTTAGCAGTTTCTCGAAGTCCGAAACTGCCGCTGACTCATCCTGCACGAGTTCGGGTTCAGCAAAGCCCTCAATTTTCGAAATCACTTCTTTAGATGTACCAAGCCTCAGCGGACCGATGCCTTCTCCCAGTAAAACTTCCCACGCTCCCGACTTGTCTGTCACTTTATGATTCCTTCGCGTTTAAGGTACACCACGCTCTCAGCGTTTCGCGCCTATCTTTCGAAGTGGGGTGACCTCACCCATGCTGCTTCCGCCTTCAGACGGTGGAGCGTAGTCATATAGAGTCGGAGTATCGAAGGAAGCCAGTAAGAGTAAGTGTTCCTTAAGTTTTACTTTTTGCAGATTTTTCACAGTATTTCGTCCGCCTACGCTAAGAGCTGGCACAAAGCCATAAACTTCCCCTGGTTCGAGCTCTCCAAGTGCTTTTAGAGCTTGTGGCATCATGTTCTGGTATTTTTCGTCTTCCCATGGCGCAACATATGGAGAGACGTTGAATGACAGTTTAAGACCGATCATTACTTCATCGGTCCATTGGCGATTTTGGTCTTCGTCATATCCGCGGGGCTCCACGCGGACCATGCCATTCGGCAGGTTCAACCGTATCGTCGCATCGCCATACCAAATATCGACATTACCGAACGCATTATATCCAAAGGCAATCATGCGCGTTGGATCAAGCTCAGGATCACCGAGAAACACATAGTCGATGACGGGCTGAAATATAGAGGGATCGCATATCCAATATTGGCCCCTTGACCAACTACACCAACCTTTTTCGATCCAGAATTTCACCAAGATTTCAGGCAAACGATCCTTATAGCGCTCTATTAATTGCGCGTCAGGCTTAACTATATGGTCGATCTCGTATGCATTCAGGAGCTCGTCAATCCATTTAGTTTCAAACACGTTATAGTTCGGCTTTTCTACCATTTTTATGTTCCTGTTAATGGCTCACCGGGACGACTGGGGTTACTTGGGCAAAGTCGAAGATCAACTTGCACACTTGGACAGTTGTTCGCCGCTTGTCTCTTCGCATGTTCCGTCAATCGGCTAGCGCGAGTATTTCCGTTTCGATTCGGATTGATCCATTGGCTTCCCATAGAGCTATTCTCGGAAAGGCCACCTATCCGGTTTTCAATTGGCAACGCCTGATCGACTACAGAATTATATCTTCCACCCGCGATCATGTCTGGATTATGCAATGCGGCCGCGGAATCCAGATATTGCCCCAATTTTATCGGACCCTGAACTGGACCGTATTTATCAACGTACATTTTCTGGATGCGCGGGTCATTCCTATATTCTTGGCGCGCTTTCGCCTGGAGCGGCTCTGACAAAGCCCGCATGCCCGCCGGATTCGCTAAATACTTTGCTTGATTGGCCAACATCTGCTGCGGACTCATATTGTTGAGCCCTTGTTCCTGCAATTCCATTTGTCGCTTGAACTCATCGAGATCGATCGTACTTTTTGTGGGCATAAAGCAGATTATCAATAAACGACATCTACGATTTTCATCCTCATCAATACGAACATTTGATCCAGGTGGCGGCACAGGAACAGGTTTGGGCTCCGGGTCCTGCGTCGGTTTATTTCTGTGTTCCTGAATTTTTGCAAACGTCTCATTCCGGATATCAGTACCGCTGTCCCAGAATGGAAGTTCGTTGATTCTGCGTTGCGCATCTAAAAGCAATTTCTGTTCAAAATCGTCTTGTGGAACGGTATCGGAAAAGTTCATCTTGTTGGTCGGAATAAGCACACCGGCGGCGAATATTCCGATCCCCGCCAATATCGTTCCCAAACTGACGCCTCCTGCCGCGGCAGCCCCCCCAGCGCCAGAAGTTGCCGCACCGGCGGCAGCGGTACTTGCTCCTCCAGCCGCAGCTCCACCCGCACCTTGAACGAGTGGAGCAAATCCTGGCGTGACGAGAAAGCCCAGAGCAGCGCCGCCAGAAGGCACGGCATCAGATGAACGATTTTGCTTTTCTGAAGCATCGGCGACTTCAATTGCACGAAGCGACCCCCGCACCGGATCATCGTCCTTGGGAGGGTCATAGGTCTGCGTGCTGCGGACGAAGATCGCCTCACCCTGGGTATTCCTGCTGTTCATATAAAAACGATCGAGGTGGCGAATGACATGCGAGCCTTCGGCACGCACCTGATCAGCGTGCCCGATGGGTTCGCAGATGCTTTCCACCGTGCCGGATTTCACCCCCTTACGGTTACCGGGCGCGTCGCCGTGCACATGTGTCGTACACGAACGCATCACCATTGCCTTTTTGCCGGTGAACCGAACAGACGGCGTGTAGTTTTTATCATGGCCGCAAAAATCCACGACCGGATAGGGAATAGGCACCACCGACGAGCCAACCGGTGTCAGGCATACATCAGGCGCCAAAGAGACGATACGCGCCTCATCGATGTCACGCAGTCCCTCACGCGGTGTCCCCGTGGTCCATGTGCCGGGATATTGGGGCTCTCCGATATAATTGTCGCGGGGGATGCTCATGCTGTCTCCCTCTCGGTTAAAGCCGCTTCGGTTTCAGGAGACTTCAGACGAACGCGCGTCAGGGTAAGTTTTGTTTCACCGGCATCGGGAAGAGGAAACCTGATGCGCCAGGTCAGAAGCACCCGCCCGTCATTGCGCCAGTCGAATTGCACGCCATCGAGCTTCAGCACATGCCATTCATCACGATCTTCGCGAGAGCAATGGACACCGAGGGTAAGGCCAGGCAACGAGCCTTTCGCGACCGGATGCTGAGAACTCAGATTAACGAGCTCGTAGTTCTCGTCACCCTTGAGGTGAGGCGTCGCGATGAGATCAGGATGGGCCGCCTGCCAGAAGCGTGGATCAAAATCACGCGGCAAGAGGGGGTGCCTCTCCTCCCGCCAACCGTCGTCATAAGTTCCGGAATATTGCTGACGGAACTGCCACCAAGGCGAAACGAGTCCAAATCCCTGCGGTTCCGGCGTGCTCCGCCAATCGGAATGCTCACCAACGGCAGCGATCTGCGGAGCTGGAACAGGCCCGGCGTCGGCAGGCATCTCAAGATTGACGATGCCGCACCCAAGCGGATTTCGGCGCTCCACGTCAATCGGTGTTTCCGTCCCCGCGTCACCTGTGCCAGGGATCGCGCCGCCATAAGCGTTGCGCCAGCATATGGCCACGCTTCTAGCCGGTTCAGGATCGCTCAGTTTCCAATCCGCTACCACACGTTCGGCTTCCCTGGCGGTAAAACCTGCCCATTTCTCCTTAACGACAGGTTGCCAGAAGCGTTTGCCGAAAACCTCGATTTCCTTGAAAATTCCACCAACGCGGATGGAGGCACGCCAGGATTTCTCCGGCTCGCCACTCGCAGACCACGCATTCCCGAGAAAGGTTATATCCGTGCCGGGCTTGTCCGGGGTAAGGTCGCTTTGGCGCAGGAGGACGGTCTGGTGCGGATCGCCCTCATAGGCATCCTCCCACTGGAAACTTTCCTGCTCGGCTGCGACATCCAGCGAACCGCCCTGAGCATGCGTGAATGTTGCACGCACGGAGACGATACAATCGAGCCCTCCTTCGGCATCGAACTGACGGAAAGCCATGGCGGGAAACGGCAGGCGGTTCTGAAGTTCCAAGACCCGGCCTCCGTCAGTTCAGATCGATCGGCTTGCCGCGAAGCTGAAAATGATCCGTCGCCACGAAATTGAAGGTCTTGCCAAGAATGATGACCTCGCCATTCGCCTTCATGATGAATTTGGAATCGCCGCATTCGATGACGAACTCTTCACCGACTGCAATCTTCTTGAACTTTCCGACGCTCTCCAGCGACGTCTGGCCTACATTCGTAACCTTGCTGACCCCGATCTGTTCAGCCCGCGCCACACCGACGCTGTCGGATTTGAACGTGCTGACGATCGTGTTCATGATGCCCGGCAGCGGAAACAATCCCGAAGCATCGGAACCGACGCCCGAGCCGGAGCCGGCTAGCGCCGTACCCGCATCCGCGCGCGGGCTCGGGCCGGAAACGACCCCCTCACGCGATGAAAGACCGCCGGCTCCGAGGAAGCCGAGTGCGGATGAGGCAAGCGTGGTGGCGAAGGCCGCGACACCGGGGCCACCGCCGCCGGCGATCTGGGCGGCCTGCGAAAGGAGGCCCGCCGTCTGCCCGGAGAGCGCCTGCACGCCCGCCATGGCCATCATCGCCATCGGTCCCGTGCCGCCGACGACGGTGTTCACCGAGCCGCCGATCTCGTGTTTCTGGTTGCCGGAAACTTCCACCGCGCGGTTGCCGCCGACCGAGGCGACCTCATGCCGGTCGATGCGCTTGGTCCGGTCATTCAATACCCGCGTCGTCTGGTCCTTCTGGGCGTGGAAGAACTGGTTCTCCTTGCCGGCCTCATCCTCGAAGGTGATTTCGTTGAAACCGTCGCCCTTGTGGCTGTTGGAGCGCAGCACCATGCGCGTCTTGTTGGCCGGCAGGTCGTAAGGCACGGAATTGGCCGGATTGTTGACCACGCCGATGACCAGCGGCTTATCCGGGTCGCCATCGACGAAGGCGACCATCACCTCCATGCCGATGCGCGGAATGACCTGTGCACCCCATGTGCCGCCGCCCCATGCCTGACTGACCCGCACCCAGCACGTGTCCGTGCCGTCCTTCTTCGCCTTGCGGTCCCACGGGAACCACAGCTTGATGCGGCCATATTGGTCAGGATGGATTTCCTCGCCTTCAGGTCCGGCGACGATCGCCACCTGCGTGCCTTCGATGCGCGGGCGTTTTGTTGACCGGTGCGGCGTCAGCGGCACACGGGCGGGGATCGCCTCGAAGTGATTGCGATATTCCGGCTCGTTGCCATTGGTCTCATAAGAGAGATCGACAATATTGTGGCTTGCCCTGATGATCACATGTTCTTCATAGGCGTGTTCGGGATGGGCGACCTCGTAAGGCGTGAAGCGGCGGCCGGCCTCCAGAATGCGCGAGGTCGACGAACCGAAAACCCGGTCGTGATCGGCTTCGATGGACTGGGTGCGCAGTTTCTGCGCGCGCTCGGCCTCTTCCACCGTCTTGATGCGGGCTGGATATTCGTAAAGCTCGCGCTTCGTCGCATCCGGCATCTGCACCAGCGACGGTGTCATCGTGCCCGGCACCATGCCCGGCGTCTCGAAATTCCAGTCGGCACCCGCACGCTGGCCCGAGACATAGGAAAAACGCCGCGCCCAGTCATTGATATGGTTGCGATCCGACGATCCCTGCGCCAGCCGTACCGTCCCCTCCCCTTGCGCGGCCGGCGACGGCCCAAGCCAGCCACTGGCGCTATCGGCCACATGCAGCTTGTGGGAACCGTCCTCATGGGCAAACCAGTAGAACAGGCCATCTTCCTCGAAACGACGCAGAAGATAGGAGAGGTCATCTTCATTCCATTGAACGCTGTAATGCTGTGCAGGCGGAGGCGAAATGATGCCTGACGTGTCGGGAGCGGGAATGCCATGTTCGGAAAACAGCGTCTCGACGACCTCCACCGCCGTCTTGTCCATCCAGATACGGCAATCCGACCGGCGCGACAGAAGCCACATTTGCGGGCGTATGGTCAGCGCATAGGAGCGCATGCCGCGGGTGATCGGCGGGCCTTCATGCAGCTCCGTCACCAGGCCGTTGAAGGGGCGGCGAACACCGCCGCCATCGCCGTCGCCCTGGCTGATCTCGATGGAGATATCGACCAGCCGTCCGATCAGCTCTTCGGGCTTGACCGCTTCCTTCTTGGCACGCACCGTCAGACGAATGTCGAAGAGCTGCGATACGCCCTCGTCAACCGCAAGTCGTTCCGGCAGAAGCTGATCTTCCCCTAACGGAGACTTGACCTTGAGCACACGGCTCGCCTGAATGAAATCGGAAAAAGAAGTCTGATCATTCATGGCAAACCTCGATGGAAGATCGGAAAAATATCAATCAACTGCCAAAATCTCGACAGAATGCAATCAAACATTGTGGCGAAACCATGGATTCACCATGAATTCCGCAACCTGGATATGCCAAAATTCCATCGATGAAATCTGACAGGAGGGGGTGGACGTGCCGGTTGGAGCAAGGCCGAAACAGACAAAACACGACGCCGACCACTATGGCTTGCGTCGAGAAGAAGCCGCCGGGGCACACCGCGGTGCTGGCTGGTGGGTCAGCCTAAGGCGGCGCGGCCACAGGATCGTCAGGCTGTTCAAGGACAGTGTCTACGGTTCGGGCGATGCCGCCTATCGTCAGGCACGCGCCTACCGCGATGCCATTATCCTTGCAATTCCGCCTGCCACCAATCACGAGCAGGCCGTACTTCTGCGTAAGAACAATCGGAGCGGAATTTCCGGCGTGAGGCGCGTTGATGCGGCTGACGGGGATGTCTGGCAGGCAACGCTGATGACCAGTGAGGGGCAAAAAAGAGAAAACTTCTCCATCGCCAAATTCGGTGAGGAAGCGGCAAAGTCGATGGCGATCACGCAACGCCGCAAATGGCTGAAGGCACTACCCGTTACTCATCTCGCATACGCGCATCACGCTGCCGAGGTGGCACGCGCGCAGTTTGGCGACGAGCTTGCGCCGGCGGACGATGTTTTGCCCAAGGAGCGCCTGGACGATGCCGACATCGAGGCGCGCGTCAAAGCCATTAACGACCAATTTGATGCGTCTCGCCCGAAGCGACTGCGGGTCCGGGTCAAAAGTTACATGAAGGACAGGGTGTCCATCGCTGTTTCCGATGCGGGAAGCCCAGCACGGAAAAAGCTCATGCACCTCAATACGAGAGGCGGGGCCGGGGTCGAAATCATCGAAGCCATCAAAGATGTCATGAAAGAAGCGGTCGCGACCGTCTACGATCAAAATATCTGGCTTTGGTTCAGCTCGGAGCATGTAAACGAACTGCTCGACCCGCAGACCTTTGATATCGACCAAGGTTTCAACGTCCTGGTTATTGTGCCCGAGGAGCGGTTACGATCACATGCGGAACAACGAACGGAAGCGATCGATTATGCGCGGCACGAAGAGCAAACCATATAGATGCAAAATCCAAAAGCAGCACTGGCGGCCCACTGTCATGGCATCGTTTGCTCTTCCGCTCCTGATATCAGTCTCGATGGCAGCGGAACCCTCCGATCACGACAAGGCCAGATTACAGAAAGCCGTCCTCGGCTGCTTTATGGTTCCTGCCGGCGCGACAACCTCCGCCATCATCGAAGCACATTTCGAAGATGGGAAACTGAAAGGCGTGCCGAAAGTCGTGTCGAAAGGAGATGGGCCACTCAATAAGGCATTCGCACAAGCGGGTGTTCGTGCGATCCTGAAATGCGAAGCAAAGATCGCCGTCCTTCCAATCGATGGCGACGTACGCTTCAACTTCACGGCTGAGACAGCAGGGACAGGCGTAGCCCCTGATACCCCGAAAGAGGTCGCGCCAAAGAAACTTTCCCCCGGGCAACAGCCGGCCCACGAGAAGGAAGCGAAAAAGATCGAAAACTTCCTGAACGAACGCCGAATATCGGATTGAAGGCAAATTCCGATTGGTTTGTCAGATGTTTTCTACATCGACAGGAGACCAGCTCATGGCAAATGAACGAGCCAGCATCGAAGAAATACGCGGGTTTTACGCGCGGTTGATGGTAGAAGCGAGCAGGTCGTCCGACCCGCGGCTCGAAAGGGCTTTCGAGGTCGTGCCCCGCGAAGCTTTCTTCCCGCCTGGTCCCTGGAAAGTCATGATCAACCTCCGGTATTTCGATACGCCGAGTGCTGATCCCGTTTACCTCTACCATAACGTCCTGGTGGCGCTTGATGCAGACAAAGGAATCAACAACGGGGAGCCTTCGCTTCATGCGGCCTGGCTCGGAGCAGTTGCACCGCAACGCGGAGAAGCGGTCACGCATATCGGTGCGGGAACGGGATACTACTCAGCGATCCTGTCGATGCTCGTGTTGCCAACAGGTACAGTAACAGCCTTCGAAATCGACAAGAGCTTGGCTGAAAAAGCTCGAGTTAATCTTGAACCCTTCGAGGGAGTAAGCGTGATCAACGCTGACGCGACTCAAAAGCGGCTCCCTAAATCCGATGTGATCTATGTGAATGCTGGAGCGGCAGCACCTCCAATTGACTGGCTACGAGCACTCAAGCCCGGCGGTCGGATGATCTTTCCGTGGCGACCGAGCGAGGAAGTTGCCCTGACGCTGCTGGTTCGGGCCGACAGCGGCGGCTTCAGTGCCAAACCGTTGATGCCGGCATGGTTTATTCCATGCGTGGGCGCTTCAAGAGAGGTTGCTCCTTCCAGAGTGCCGGCCAATTTCGACGAGGCGCGGACTATACGGTCTATCTGGAGAAAGGCTGACCGCTTCCCCGACCAAAGTGCAATTGCCATCTATCCGGACGTCTGGTTTTCCTGAGAACCCACAGCAATTGAGTCAGGCAAGTGACACGCGCGACACCTTTTCCGTCTATTTTTCTGCTCGGTAACGACGTAAAATACGCTTCGGCTGTTCCCATTATCTCATCGACTTGAGTTGATATTGATGACGGCGGATGAACCTACCTGAACAAAAGAATACTCGACCGCACCTCGTTTCCACCAGGCTGTCGTACTTTCGATCGCGTCATTCTTGTCCAGATTATCCGGTGTACCAAGCCTCTCCGATAACGCATCCAGGAAACCGGCAGGCCTTGGCGTGGAATATGCGCATGCTTTGTGTCCGTTCGGACCAGCAGCAAGCCAAAAAGACAATGACTCGGCTCCGCCTGCCTTCTCTTGCCGCCAGCCCACAACGTCCACCGAGCCGCCATTATGGGCGACGAAGCTACGACGCCACTCCTCTGTTTCCGCATCGGTCAGCCGCGGCCAGCCAAGTTCGTCACCCTTGGTCATCGCGGTCTGCACGGTGGGCGCTTCACAGATAGTGAGAAGACGCTCCGCCGTCATGTCCGCCGGCATCGCCGTGGCCACCCCGAAACTCAAAAATGCAGCGCAGAAGCTGCCAATGGTCGATATCTCAAGATACCGAAGCGGACTTGCTCGCTCTGCGCTCCTCATTTTCTTCTCCGGTTCATCATCGTCCATGGGATCAGACCGCCGCGTCCGAAAGTAAACGTTGCGGGATGGATGCAGCCAGTTGAGGATCATGCCCCGGCGTTCACACCGGGCGCAACAGGCTTCCTGTCGTTCGCAAACGCTCTTCCAGCAATTCCATAAGCTGCTCCTCGCGAATACGACCCTGCCCCAAGCCGAGCTTCATTGCCAACTCGCGCCAACCATATGTCGGCCGGACCTGGGGTGCACCATAGGCATCAGCGAACCATGCAAGAGCGACTGCATACCCGTATCCGTATTCCATCTCGACCGAGCCGCCGACAGATACCCAGATATCGGCACCGATAAAAATCGGCGTCCTGAAATCGCCACCGACAACCATCGACGAGTCTTCCCTGGACGCAAAAACCCAGTCCCTGACGACGGCATCTCCAGTGACGAAGATAATGCTGGCCCAGTCATTGTCGATACTGCCGCAGTTCAGATCGCCAAAGACAACGAGGGTAACATGCCCATCGCCCCCTTCGATGCATGTTGAGACTTTGCCGCTGACATGCAGGTTTCCGTCGATGACAGTGATCCATGAAGACGGGACGAAATCCCCGTCAATCGCGAGATCGCCGCGATGAATGCACGCGTCCGCGGTTTCGTTTTGGGGTCCTCCGGACACCAGCTGAAACCTCGACAGGGCCTCGGCCACGGCGGGGTCAGGAAGCTTCCTCGACCTCTGGATCACAAATTCCTGCCACTCTGCTGACGTTACGCTGTTCAAGGGCAGCCACTCTCCTCTTTTCGCCGGATATGCCTGAACGGCAACATGCCACTGGCTTTGACCGAAGCGGACCCTAAAAGGCTGATGTAAACATGTCCAGCAGGGGTGGTTTGCGCATGAACGGCTTCCTGGAGTACCTCTGGGGAAGCGGGCTGTTCGGACGGGAAACAATGATTGAAAGACTTCTACCAGTTTTGCGCCTGTTGTCGGTCGTCATCGCGCTGCTTTGCCCGGCGGATATGCCCGCTTTTGCGGAATCTCGTTACGTCACCGCCGGTACAACGGAACAGCCTGCCGATTTGGGTAAGGTCGAAGGCGTCCTGACCTTCAGGGGACGAACCGGCGAAGGGCCAATGAAGGACGCCTGGTTCGCCTTCACGTTGCCGAACGCTACCCGAGTCAGGATCGCGGCAGACCAACCAGACGTCACATTCGACCTGCGCGTGGTTGGCAGTCTCGGCGTCGATGGCCTTTTGATCAGTACTGCCTTCTCGCATGAACCCAGCATCGAATACGAAGTGAATGCGGGGACGTATCTGTTGCGTACCTATACGGACAACCCCTCAAGCTACACCATCACCATAGAGGCAAACTGACATAGGCACAGATAAGAGCGTTGACCTGACGATTTTATCTCTGTCAAAACGTCGATCATCGCGGTCTGTACGATGGTGCTTCGCAGATATTGAGAAGGCACTCCGGCGTCATGTCCGCTGACATCGCCGTGGCCACTCCGAAAACCAAAAATGCAGAGCAAAAGCTGCCGATGGTCGATACCCCACGGTACCGAAGCGGGCTTGTACGCTTTGCGTTCCTCATTTTCTTCTCCGGTTCGTCATACCGCTACGTGCGGGTGTTGCTATCCAGCTTAGACTATGACCAGCAATCGCAGGACGAGCACCGTGCTCTGCTAAAGCCTTGCAGAGATCGGGATATCGACGCTGCGAGTGCAATTTTGCAGCGTCATTTGCTTGAGGGAAGTCGCAAGCTCAGCGCGGCCGCTCAGTCGAGCTAAGGCGGTTCGCCGGTTCAGCGTTCGGCCATGCCTTGAACTGCCACGGACGGGGCCGACGACAGCTTCTTATCGAGACGAGCGAAATTACTTTGTTTTCGGATCCGCTGTCGTTGAGACGGGTGGCAGGGACGTTCGCCTTGATCGGAATTGAACTGGCGCTCCGAAGAACCGCCGCCATTGCAACTAACCCACACTTTCAGTTATTGCAGATAGAGGTCTTGTTCGCTATATTTGACGGCCAAGGAGATATCGCATGGCCAGCCAAATTGTTCATTTCGCCAGACTGTCAGATCGCGATCGAAAAATAGCTACGCCCTTGCCAAAGCTGGTTGCCGGCGACAGGCTGGAACTCCATGTTCGTGATGCTGGTGGCAAGGCGCGCACGCTCCAGATCCCGCCTTCGGCCGCCGCAGCTGTCGAAGCCCTTCTGGCGCATATGCTGCGCGGGGAGCGCGTCGCCGTACTGGCCGAGGACCAGGAAGTAAGCCCGAGTGACGCTTCAGCCATTCTCGGCATCTCTCGTCCGCTCGTCGTCTTCCGCATGGACCGGGGCGATCTGCCATTCCGCTACGTCGGCAAACATCGCCGCGCCCTCCTGAAGGATGTGCTCGCGTTAAAGTCGAAGCTCGACAAACGACAGACGGCAATGGAAGCACTTGCCGAGGACACAGAGGACCTGATCGAGACCTATGGCCTCTAATCCGCCCGTCGCGGTCTACGATGCCTGCGTCCTCTACCCCTTCCACCTACGTAACATTCTGATCCAGTGTGCCTTCGACGGTCTCGTCGAGGCGCGCTGGACCGACGATATACATGATGAATGGATGCGCAATCTCGCCGTCAACACGCCAGGTTTGTCCATCGAGCGCCTGGAAGCTACGCGCGACCGGATGAACGCGGTCCTCCCAGAGGCAGCGGTGGGGGACCATCGCCCGCTTATTGCGGATCTCACGCTACCGGATCCCGACGATCGACATGTCCTCGCGGCAGCCATCGCGGGCAAAGCCTCCGTCATCGTCACCTGGAACCTGAAGGACTTTCCCGCAAGCCACCTTCTCGCCCATGGTGTGACCAGCAAGTCGCCAGATGATTTCCTCACCGATCTCCATGCGGCGTTTCCGGAAGCGCTAATCTCCAGTGTCAAAAGTGCGAGGCATAATCTGCGAAAGTCGATCCCATCGTTTGAGGCGTTCGTCGACGCGCTTCATCAAGGCGGGTTGAAGACGTTTTCAGGGATGCTTCGCCGGAACATAACCGGATTGGCGTGAGCCTGCGTAATCCTTGAAAAATTGACGAGACCGCCCGACAACTTTCTTGGGTCATAGGGTCGTCCTTATGAACTTTACGGTTTCTTAACCGTCTGCCCCTAATTCCGCACGCCCTCGGCCTGAGGCCCCGAGAAAATATGGGATGACACATGCCAAACGAAGACCTTTCCAAACGCCATTTCCAGAAAAAGATCTCGACCTACTGCGATGTCCGCATTGTTCCCGTTGCGCCGGATTGGGTAGTGGACAACCTCCGCGCCTACCTTCTGGCGTTAATCGCGTTTCGAACGACGCCGGCTCTTGCAAACAACCGCTATGACTGGCGGCAGATCGCGCGCGATTGCGGGATCGATGAAGCGCTGACGACAGCGTTGAAGAAGCAACTGCGACCAGCACTGGATGCGATCATGCGCTGGCTGAAGGAGCCGCCTGTAGAAGACGACGCCAAGAAAGGTAAAAGACCGCAAGCGAGACCCAAAGCTCGTGCCACGAACAAGTTTGCCCCCTCCCCGATGGACCAGCATCACGGAGTTGAAGAGGTCGGCAGCTCCCGTTTAACTGGCCGCCCCGGCCCTAAGCCGAGGCGCGTTTCTGACAAACCAGAACCTTTGTTCGAGGCGAACGAAGATCCTAGTTCATTCAAAGATGCCCTCGCCTATCAGATGCGTCGCTTTGGCGAGAGTTACTGGCAACTCCATAGAGCGGTCGTTCGGATAGACGAATCTTTTGATGCAAAAACCTTGCTGTCGTGGATAGAGGGCCAGCGTGTACCTCGCTCGGTCGCAAGCTTCGACATCCTCGGCCGCATTGAGCGCAGATACGGCCTGCCGAACGGCTACTTCAAAGCGAAACTGCCACATCAGTCCAGGTCCTTATATGGCCACGATCTGGAAGACATCAGCCCGGCGGAGCGGCGCCGGCTTGCCTGGCATCTTCCCGACGACTTCGGCAGCCTGCCTTTTTCGAAGCGCGAAGAGATCCTGGAATGGGTCCGGCGCGTCATTATCTCGGGATCGACCGATTACAGGCGTTTCCAAGCGGCAGCGACGAAGCAGCGCTACGCAATCCGGTTCCCCGGGATCACATATGGCGGGAGTGCACTCACCCCTCGACCAGCGGCTTCTAGCTGGCTGCGAGATGAGGACAAAAAAGGGTGTTCGACCGAGGCGTTCGAGGATCCAGACCTGCTCTCCGGCGTCGTCGATGCACCCCCTCGGCTTGCGATGGAGATGGCAGATCTCATCCGCTTCAAAACGTCGACTCTCACCGAGATCGGCTTCCGCAGAAATGGCGTCTGGAATGAGGAGACAGCCAGCCAGAAAATCGAACATCTCGGCCTGATGTTTGGGGCACTTGCGGCATCCCCGAACGGGGTTGTCAAAGGCCGAGGCGTGCCGCTCAATCAACTTACCTTCGGCCTCCTGATCTTCCCGGGCGTGTGGGATTGGTATCTGCAGTGGCGCGAGCGCCGTCGCGGCTTCTTTACTAAATGGGAAGACGACATGCTGATGGTGGCCATGGCCCTTACTCGCGCTGAAGTCGGCTGGATTCGCCAACATCCCGAACTCCTGCGCAACGTGAAGCCAATCGAAGGACTGCTCACGACAGACGAGATCGAGTCTGCTCGTCGGGACTGGCATGGCGCATGCGAAAACTTCCATCGCCATGCCGCCAACCGTTCAAAAGAAATCCAGCGGGTGATGCGGGTCCACCGCGATCCATTCGAGCCGATCATGTGCGTGCTGGAAGCGCAGAGCCCGCTCGCTGAATACCGGAAGATCACCGAGGAGATCTTGAAGCGGATGCCCGACGAGCACCGCTACCCGAGAGCGGCCGCTGAGGCCGTCCGTTCGTTTCTTATGCTGAGGCTTGGCTTACATCTCGGCCTCAGGCAGAAAAACCTTCGGCAACTGCTGGTCTGCCCACGCGGACAGTTCCCCACGGCGGAACGCCGGCTCGAAGACATGAAGTGCGGTGAACTGCGCTGGAACGAACGCGAGCGTGGGTGGGAAGTCTTCATCCCATCCAACGCTTTCAAGAATTCGGGCTCCTCCTTTTTCGGGCAGAAGCCATTTCGCCTGGTGCTGCCGGATCTTCTTGATCTCTACACCTACCTCAATGCCTATATCGAACGGCATCGGAAGGTGCTCTTGGGTCGCGCATCCGATCCCGGCACGCTGTTCGTCAAGACAGTTAAGACGACCAGCATTGACGCCGCTTACAATCAGACGACGTTTTACGAGGCCTGGCGGTTGGTGATTCAGCGCTATGGCATTTACAATCCGTATACCGGCCGCGGCGCCATCAAGGGGCTCCTTCCTCATGGTCCTCACAATGTCCGAGACGTGCTCGCTACTCACATCCTGAAGCAGACTGGATCCTACGAGCAGGCAAGTTATGCCATCCAAGACACGCCAGACGTCGTGCAGCAGCACTATGGGCGCTTTCTGCCACAGGACAAAGCAGCATTGGCGGCCCGGATCCTCAATCAAGTGTGGGAGGCCGCATAGTGTGATGGTTTAGTCTCTCAGCCCATTGCAGGCATGAACGTAAAATGCCCGCATGCGTCGCGCGACTGCCGTCGTCTCTAGCTCTTGAACGGATTCGAACCAATGGCACGCTCACCAAATGAACTAAGCCCCTGAAAAGATGGCGTAACTCCTATTTATGGAACTTGAGGGAGTGCGCCCAGGCTGGAAGCCGTGCGGTGGGACTTGAGATAGGTTACATCATCATGACGGTCTGGTGTTCTGCAGCTTCAGGCACCGCCAGGCCGTCTATCATCTGGATAAACATGCCCTTGTCGCTCCAGCGTTTCCAGCGGTTATACAGCGTTTTCGCCGGGCCATATTCCTTAGGCGCATTGCACCACCGGAGCCCCTTGCGATTGACGAAAATGATGCCGATCAGCACACGCCGATCATCTACGCGCTGGCGGCCATGGCTCTTGGGGAAATAGGGCTAAAGACGAGCCATTTCTCGTTATTCAAACAGAACAAATTACTCATCAGTCAGGCTCCTGGGCGCCCGTCTGAATCATAGCCGTCAATTCAAATCAATAGGTCCTGACTCAGGGCGTCAGGCGCCAACTTTCTTCAGGAGCGTCGATATGAGATCGGAGACCTCACGCTGCCGCAGAATACGGGTGTCGCGATCGGTGTCTTCTCCCAATTCGAATTTCGCCACCGCGACAGCACCATCCTTGGCGAAGCCTTCGGTCCGCTCGTCATCAACGAAGTGCTGAGCCAACAAAGTCAGGCTCTCGGCGATAACCTCCTTGTGTTTACCACCAAGCGCTTTCACGAATTCGTCTGCAGCCGCATCGACGCTACCATCATAATGCTCGATGCAGTAGACGAGGTCGTGGGCGTCTTTTCGCTCGGCCCGTTGGTTGAAGGCATAAGCTTTCAGGCAAACGAACGCCACTAGGTCAGCATAGTGGAGGTCGACCGTTGCAACGCCGTCGTCCCCGAGAAGCTCTGCCGAGATCTTTCGCGTTTTATGATGATCGAAGACAATTGCCGAATGCGGGATGTTCATGGCCGATACGCTGCCTTCCGTGGGCAACTCAACGACCTTGCCGCCTGACTTGTCGGGATCATCGGCGAGGAGTTCGATTGCGACCTTCGTACCACCCGTGCTGATCTCCCAGCGCCAAGAGACAGACTGCCCCTTCGTGTTTGTGCCACGCGTTAATCCGAGTTTTTTGAAATTGTCTTCAAGGCTATGGTAAGCCTCCGTTTCGTTGAGCATCTGAAGCTGGATGACGACGTCGACATCGCCCGTTCCTGCGTGTGCAGGAATTTCGGGAGGCTTCCTCTCGATAAGATAGCGAGGCGTCAAACCACCCACCAGGAAGATGGAGTCACGCCATGGCCCCAACCCTCGAAGAAGCGTAACCAGGACCCGTTCGCAGTTCTCAGTGACCTGATTGCTGTATCCCTCGGCGGTCGACGGTTTCGTCATCTCAGACTCCTAAAACTTCTTTTCTAAGGTGTTCGGCCATATCCCTTGATCGCCCCTCGCCTCGCAAGAGGTCCAGATAGACCTGCAGGGGGCTCGCAAGCCAAAGTCCTGCCCGCTTCTCTTTGAAAAGAAACTCAGTTGGGGAGCGCGTCTCGATCACGTCGAGATTTGCACCTTCCGTCACAGCTCGGACATCAAGATGCTCTAGAACCATGTCTGTCTTTTCACCGGGGGCCATACGGCAAGCTATGCGATTGATAGATGAAAGGTAGGGCGAATATTCTTGTGCAGCCCTGTCTTGGGTAAGCACATACTCGGCGCCAAGAGCCTCGCATTCAGCTTCCAGCTTGTTTGCAATAGTGTCGGCACCTTTACCAGGAACGTAGAAGCGCCGGCGTTTGTGCCGCGGCCCCTCTTCCACATGGCGAGCCCAGCTGTCGAGTAATGAGGTGGTGTCCGACAGGCGCCGTTCTTTATTCGGGCCGTGGCCGCGAGCAGACACCCATTCCAGGCGCTCCAGCGCGCTAAGTGTTTCTGAAGCGGTTCCGAACGATACTTTCGCCCGCTCTGCTAGGTCGCTGACGCCGAACCAGTCTCCGTGATCCAGAACCAGGGCATGCAAGATCTGGGAGCGCTTCCCTGTAAACAGAGATCCAATCGTTCGTTCCCCAGACTTCGGGACCGGGCGCTCGATGTCGAGGTAAGCGCCTGGTGCTGGCACGAAGAGGCTTCCGCCATCATCGAAGTATCCAACCCCCTCCTCTCGAAGCAGCTGGCGAGCGCCAACCGATATGGAGCTTGCTGCGAGAACGGGCACGACAGTCTCAACGCGCTTTGCTTCAGCGTCTTTCTTGGCAGCGAGGAGGCGCCATATCGCCTCGCGGACATCACGAGGATATACGACGGATTTGCACTCGACGATCAAGAGGATGCCTTTGCCGGCTACATTGGCCTCCACTGCAGCGTCTAGGTATAGGTGACGGCCGAAACCGGGCTCGGCTTCAACATGGGAAACCGTGACCTGCGGCAGCCCTTCAAGCGTTTCAACGAGCGCATCGATCGCCTTTGTCGCACGGTCACGCTCGCTTATCTCCATTATTCAACCTTTTTCACTGCAGAGTGAAAATTCAATAAATCATCTAATATTCGATGTCACGCTAATTTTCACTGTGCAGTGAAAATACGCTTTACACAAGCGGATTTCGCCATTCCCGCTCTTCGCCTTGACAGGATTAGAACCCTAGATCCGTCTAATCACACCCTATGCAACTGAAACTATTAGAGGATCTGTGGCAATCTAGGATACGGGTTCGCTCGATCCGTACCTTCGGGTTACACATTAGTAGTCCTGTCGAGGGAGGTCTTATTCAATGATTTTATCCCATTTGGGTCAGAGGTCTTAATCGGCGAGACGATGCGCGTTGCGAAGAGGGCGAGCGGCACAACAAGCGCAGCGACGGTAGAGGTAGTGAAGTACAGCCACCATGCAGCATTCGATAAACTATTCAAATTCACTACGTCCGACACGCCGTTGAAATTCACGACCAATCCGGCAACCGCAGCGCCCAAAGCGCTAGCGAACTGTTGAATAATGGGGATAGACGCCGAGGTTAAATCCTCTTCACGAGGCAGTGCGCGAGATAACACCGCACTTTGCAGATGTGGCCAACAAACACCTATCCCTAAACCCAATCCGGACAAGCAAACTACTATCGCGACCGTTTCGTTTCGGTCGACGGCGACCCTGGGCACAGGAAGAAAAATTGAAAGCCCTACAAACGACAGAAAAACAACGATGGGCCCAACGAGGACGGCAATTCGGGCTTTTCGTCCGGTAAGTCCCGCGGAGCAGATCGCTCCCAACATCCATCCAAAAGCGATGGTCGACACCATATAGCCAGCCCAAAGCGGTTGCTGTTTTTTTAAGAGCTGCAAGAAGTACGGTACATAAATTTCACTCGCTTGGCAGGCGCTGATTAAGATCATCATGAGGTACAAAATGAATAACGGTGAGTGCATTGAGAATGCACCCGTGGGAAGGAGTTTTGCCAAGGAATAATTCTCGCGCCACACAATCACTGCCGCGGATATAAATCCGAGAAGAAGAAAGGCCCCTGCAATGAGAATATTCAATTCTGCGGCGGTGCCAGCCAACGAAAGCAACATGATCGACGCCGAAAGAAGAACAATCTGAAGCAATGGTGGCGGCGAGTCTTTCGAACCAGCAAACTCCTCAGGCAGTACTGACCATGCAATGAAAAAGAGAGAACACGCGGCAGGCAGAAGTATCCAGAAAGAGAGCCGCCATAATTCTGCGGCAGCCATGACTCCGCCGATTGCGGGTCCCAATAAAGTCGCCCCCCCCCACACCACCGACATCAAAGCCAATGCTCTCGGCCATAAACTTTCTATAAATAACGCCCTGACCATAGAATAGGATATGGCGACAAGAATGCCTGCGCCGAACCCTTGAACAAAACGCCCTAAGAGCATGCTCTCCATGTGCAGCGCAGTACCACAGAGAAGGCTGCCGATGGCGAATGATGCCGCTCCGATTGCATAAACCTGACGAGGCCCCAAGCCCGCCGGATGGTGGGCAACAAACACCGATGCGAGTATCGAGGCCACTATGTAGAGAGTAGTGTTCCAAGCGAGAAGATCAACACCACCAATATCTTTTACGATTGAGGGCATCAAAGTCGATCCAACAAAAATGTTGATCGCGTGCAAAGCTATTCCGCCACCCAAGACCACTATCTTAGAAAAATTACCGCCTAAAAACAGCGACTTCCATTCCGCAAGAACACTCATTTAGATCCCTATCGAAACAGCGGTTATTCTGGGCTATATACCTCAATTGTCCATCCATCGGGATCTTGGAAATAAAGAGCAACACGAGACGTTCCTGGCATCTCATAGATAGTTGCCTCGGGATTGTTTCCCCTTACAAGGGTGACTCCATTGTTGCTCAAATGCTCCCCCCAAAGCAGTACTCCCTGACGGTCAGTCCGAATTCCAAAGTGGATCCTCTCATCAGGTTTTCCTTGGTAATCGACCGCTTCCTCCAAGAAAAAATCGAAACCGCGGAAAGACGCGGCGATCTTCCTAGGGCCCAGATGGTTCACATACGAGAAGCCCAAAACTTCGCTGTAAAACGCCCATGAAATGTCCAAGTTATTCACCAGGATGTTGAGATGTTTTATCTCGCTGACTTTTATTATTTCCAGCGTTGGACTAGACGCCATGATGATCTCCTTCAAACAGTAGTTTCTCGACTGCTCTGTTGACGGTCAGAATGGGTGATAAGCGATACGTTTTATCTGTGATCGAGAACCTGTCACTGATCATTCGGCCGCCATTAACTGATTATAGGGCACATCTAGTCTCACATTCACCGAAACGGTTTCGTCGCAAATGGTCACACCATAGACTCTTCCGTCGTAGCAACTCGCCACGAAGCTGCTTGTTACATCCGTCGAAATCGATGAGATACCGCTGGTGCTTGGGCGCACGACATTGAGCCACGTATTAGTCTCGAGGTTATACACTGCGATGCGTCCGCCGTAGTCTCCCGTGGCGATGTACGTTTCATTGGAAGCGACACATTTCGAAGAGTTTCGATGGGGTGTTTTTATTTCCTCTATCTCGCTCCGCCGCCAAAGCCGTAAGGTTAGGTCCCTGCTCACGCTGCAAAATACGCCTGGCGCAACGACGGCACATCCGTTTGCGATCTGGCGGTGTTTTCCGATCCAAGTCTCAATGACTGAAAACGAGCCAACGGAGGCGACGGCCGCGTTGCGATTAGCGCTAACTGCAAAGATCACTTCGCCATCTGTCGCCACGCCCTTGATCGCATTTTCATGCATCTTGATCGACGTCACGACTTCAACCTTGCCGTCGATCTCACGAATGATAACCACTTCGCCGGTGTAAGTTCCGATTGCGGCATGCGGAATATCATCGCGCAGAAACGCACATGCACAGTTTAGCGGAGAGTGGTGTTGATAAACGACTTCTCCCGTCATCGCATTGTGAATACTCCCCATCTGGCCGCCGGTCACGAGAGTGCTGCCGAAGCGCGTAAAAAAATTGCAAAGACCGTTCATATCGGCAACAAACGCGTTGTCTTTCCTTACAATGCCAGCGTCGCCGACCGTATACAACGCATCTCCAACTGGCAAAACCGCGTTCACGCTCTTGCTCGCTTCATAGTCAATATCGTCCCAGGTACCGTTTCGAATATTGTAGACTGCATAGGTCGAGCCGAACGTGGCAAAAGCGATCTTCTCTTTACCCACGAAGGAGCAAGACCGAGGCCAGATTATATTTGGCAATGCAGCCTCGGCGAGTTTGACGATCGCTTCCGCATTGACTTGCCAGATCTTCATCTTCCGATCATAACTGAGACTGACTAGTTGCCGCGACACCGGAGAATAAACAAGTCGTTTGATGCCGGCTTCATGTGCAGTCACACTCGAAATTGCTGTCTCTCCGCGCAGGATCGATATACGGCCTTCATCATCTCCCGCAAAAATAAGTCCCTCGGGGGTTATCGCTACCGTATCGGTTTCGATCCCGTCAAAGTTGCTGACGGAGAGTTGCGAACCATCGCCGGCTGTCCACTGGCGAACGGATCCGTCGTCGCTGCTCGAAACAATCTCGGTACCTGAAGGCATCCACGCGACCGAGATCACATCAGCAGTATGTCCGAGGCAAGTTGCCAGATGATTGCCGTCAATGTCGAAAATGCGGATCGAATGATCTCGTGAGCAGGTTGCGACACGTTTTCCGTCAGGGGAAAACGCCACCATCTCGACGTCATCTGTATGACCCGAAAGGACAGCTCGCAACCGCATTGATGGGACGTCCCAAATGCGTGCTGTATAATCGCTACTAGCACTGGCGAGCAGATCGCCAACGGGAGAGAATACGCACATGTTAGCTAGATGGTCGTGATTGACCCTGGCCAAGGCTTGATGCGACCTCGCATCCCAGAGGATCAACTGATTGTCGTACCCCGCGCTGGCGACGTACATATCCTGGAAGCTGGCAACGCCGCTGATTGGCGCGATGTGTTTCATGATACTGTTCTCCTCGTTTGTGGAACAAACTCAATGTTATGGCCTGCGAAAGCGACTTTGCTTTCCAGGTATCGACGATTGAACTCATTGAGGTGAACGCCTGTTGGCAAAGCCTTCACAACGGCGATCCCGGCCTCTCGGATTTCTCTTACTTTGAGAGGGTTATTGGTGATGAGGTGGATCGCGCCAAGTCCGAGAGCCAGAAGCATCGCACCGGCGGCTTCAAAGGAGCGGGGATCGGCGGCATGCCCGAGACGCACATTCGCCTCGAAGGTATCCAATCCTTCGTCCTGGAGTTTGTAGGCATCAAGTTTGGCGTTCAAACCGATCCCGCGTCCCTCCTGGCGCAGATAGATTATATATCCACCACATTCGGTCATGCGCTCAATCGCCTCGTTCAATTGAGGGCCGCAGTCGCATCGCAAAGACTGAAAAACGTCTCCCGTGACACACTCGGAGTGCACCCGAACGAGAGGCAGGCCCTCAATCAGATGCGGGTTCACGCAAAGGGCAAAATGTTCCTTGCCATCGAGGAATCCATCGAAGGTGATGAATTCCGCGATTGCTTCTTTGATTCCCAGCGGGATTGTCACGCGCTGGCGAACAGCAATCTTATGTGATGCCATTTTCTCAGAACCTCCCGGATTTTGATTCAATGACGCAAAAAATCGACCGAGGTGTACTCAGCTGAAATCTAGTAGTTTTTACTTAAGCATTTGTTTTTATACGATTTTATTTCGTAAACGCTTAACTCAAACTTGTCTTTGGCGCAATTGTTAAAGTACGATGCGCCTGACAATTCCAGCGAGCAGACAGATGGGTGACACGCAATACATGACAGCGCTAACTCTCGTCAGCACCGGTTTGGGGGCGTTCTCCCAACCCGTGTGTCGGATACGTATCGTCTTGGACGGCAAAATCGTCGGCCGCGACATTACAAGTCCGATCGAAGGACCGCATGCCTAAAAGATGCATTTCGAGAGGCTGGAGCGACTGCGAAGGGCGCGACCGCCTACAATAGGACCCTGTATTGGTGGTGACGAACGTCTGATGCTCGCACCTTTGGGAGCCGATGATGTTTGCCCGACGTCGGTTCTCGAACTCATCAATTCGGCAGCGTCAGGTCCGGATTGCTCTGAGCGATACCTTACAGAGAGCGGAAAGGACGTTTTCAAAGTGCCTGGACTGCAGGCGAGATCGAACGCGAGACGTTGGCCATCAGGGAGGAGATCAGATGGATAAAAGTATGCCCGGCGTCAGCCGCTACATCGGAGATGCCGCCGATATCAATGCTATGTCGGATCGGGAAGCGCTTGGTACTGCGGAAGGCTTTCGTTCATGTCGTTTTGACTCGATCAAGGGTAATATCTTCGCTTTGAAGGGCAGCGGCAACGAAGAACTCGCGGCCGTGGTGGAATCGACGTGGGCATCACTGGCCGATCGTCTGGCTGCAGGGATTTTGCTGGGGTTGATGGGAGACCATCGTCTGGCTGCAACGGCTCCTTGCATGGTTGAAGTGCCGCGGGCGCAGGTCAAGATTGGAACCTCACCCATTGAGGTAGGTGCGATTTGTGCGCGACATCCCGATCTGGGATTGAAAGAAGAGTGGTTGATCAAAGAGACACCGTCGTTTGAGATCAATCTCGAGGCTTTCAGAATCGGCAAATATCCGGTCACCAACATCGAATATCGCCGCTTCCTGGTCGAAAACCCCAGGGAAACGCCACCTACATCCTGGCCGTTTGGTTATTTTCCCTTAGAAAGGAGCAACCATCCCGTCTATTCAGTTAGGCCGGAAGCAGCCGACCGATATTGCAGATGGCTGTCCGAAAAAACCGGTCGCCTCTTCAGGCTCCCGACCGAATTCGAATGGGAGTACGCCGCCGCCGGCTCAACTGGTCTTGAATACCCATGGGGCGACGAATTCGACCCCGAAGCTGCCAACACCCTTGAACTCGGTCTCTTTCGATCCGTGGCCGTTGGTTCTTTTGCAAAAGGCGCGTCTCCTTTCGGTGTTTTTGATATGGCGGGGACGGTCGAAGAATATGTCAGTGATTGTTATATGCCTTATCCCGGTGGCGAGTTCGTCCGTGACGATCTCGTCTCGTTTCTGGGCGATAAGTATCGGGTCGCGAGGGGCGGATCATTTACGCGGTTTCGAGACATGGCCCGTTGTCGACGCCGACATGGCGGCCCGCTTGACCGTGCGTTTTACGTAATGGGTTTTCGGCTGGCAGAAACGATCACATCATGACGTCGTGGAGGCCAACCCAAAATTGTTAACACAACTAACATTGACCTCTTTATGCAATCGTGATCCATTTATCTCGCAAAGGTTGAATATCAGGCGGGAGGCCTGCTATGTTCGATAGAAATCCACCGGCTTTCGAGACGCTAGAAGATGCCAGACGTTACCTCAGGTCCTTTGTGGGCACTGCCGGCATAACCAACCTGGCGTACCTCGCAATCTCGCTTCCTTTTGCGGACGACGCCGCTCCACTCGCCATAGCTACCTACTCGGCCGAATGGGCGAGTCATTATCTCGGCAGGGAATATTTCCGAATTGATCCTGCAATCGTACAAGGCCTGACCGGCATTCTCCCATTCGATTGGAGTTCACGACCATACACAGGGGCCGCAATAAAGCGATTTTTTGGAGAGGCAAAGGAATTTGGGGTTAGCCACCAAGGCCTCTCCTTTCCCATTCGCGGCGCCTACGGCGAAAAGGCAATGTTTTCGATCAATAGCGATCTCTCTTCCCGCGACTGGGAACGATTCAAATCCCTGAGATTTGGCGAAATCGCCATGTTTGCTTACTTTTTTCACCTTGAGGTTCTGGCCTTGTGCGGTGCAATTGAGATTCAAGTGCCTCAGTTATCAAAGCGCGAAACGGATGTTTTGAAGTGGGCCTCAGAAGGCAAGTCCGCTTGGGAAAGCGCAAAGATCATGGGCTTGACCGAGAACACGGCAAACTTCTATCTCCGAAATGCGATCTCAAAACTATCCTCGTCCAACAAAACTCAGGCGGTTGCTGTTGCGGTGCGCCGAGGCATCCTATGACGTCAATACTCAACTAATCGAGTATTTATCAACACAACCTGCACGAATATGTTGCGGCCGTCTTGGAGGAGCGGTTTGATGATAATTTTCGATTATGCCGACCAGCTCGCGCAAACAAACAAGGAATTGCTTGATCAGCTCTATCGACTTCGAGCGCGGTCGTTTCTCGACAGGAGAGGTTGGTCTGTCGTCGTCAAAGCCGGAAAAGAAATTGACCACTTTGACAAGCTCAATCCGCTTTACGTTCTGTCGGTGAGCAGGCAGGGCCAACTTCTCGCATCGCTCCGGCTCCTCCCCACAACAGGTCCTCACATGCTCTCGGACGTTTTTCCCGAGACAATGAGCGGAACACCGCTCATTCGCCATCCGTTGATCTGGGAAAGCTCCCGATTTTGTGTCGACACCAAAGCCGTCACTGACCACACTGACCACGGACTAAACTATGCCACCGGCGAGCTGTTGACAGGCTTGTTTGAAATTGCGCTTGGTGCGGGTGTTCTGAACATCGTGTCGGTCTATGATTTGCTCCTTGAGCGGATTCTCCGCAGGGCGGGATGTCGGTTCGATCGCTTGGGATCGCCTTACGAGTACGACGGCTTGCCTACCGTTGCTGGCGTCTTTGACGTGTCTGCCGACTCGATCCGTTCCATTCGGGAGAGATCAGGGATTCGAGGCGATGTCTTCGAAGATTGTTCAAATCCGCCCAAAATCCAGCGGAGAGCTTGAAGAGATGGAACCAGCACCCACTGATATGTCTTCAATGAGTGTTGCAAACGAGCTTGCGACCCTCACCAAAAGAGAAAAAGACGTGCTTCGGCTGATCGTACAGGGGCGGTCTGCCAAGGAAGCAGCTGTGGATCTCGCGGTCAGTAAGAGAACCATTGAGGTCCATCGATACAATGCGATGAAGAAGCTTCGCGCCAAAAATGCAGCGCAGATTGCGTTTCGGTATGCCTCTCAGCTTTTGGCAAGCAACTGAGGCATGTCTCGCTGTTGAGCCGACGCATGCGTCACTCCAACGAACTATGAAAGCAGCGGATCTGGCGCGAGCGTGCCCTGACCGCTGATCCTACTTGGCACCTGGCATGCCTGCTGATCGCCAAGCCCGGATTCCTCGACTGCTTGCAGGACTTGGTCCGAGTGTGTGCAGTGATCGGCATAACCCAAACAAACAGGAACGACGAGGAAGAAAATGAGCGACGCAATTCCAGAAATGACGGTAGGCTCCATTTTCAGGATGGGCGACCAGTTTCATGATTCAGCGCTTCTACATTTTGCCGTCGCCGAACGGCTTTTCGATGACCTTGTTGATCAGACCAGCGCTGCCGAACTTGCAGCACGCCGCGGTTGGTTGCCGGAGAAAAGCGAAATCGTCCTCAACGCGTTGACCGCTTTGGGGTTGCTTCGCAAGGCTGGTGAGAGGTTCCAGAATACGCTCTCGTCTGACTCATTCCTGCGCTCCACATCCACAGAGTTCGTTGGTCCCATTATCGATCATCAACGGCTACAATGGTCCCTTTGGTCAATGATAGGGCAGTCTCTTGTCACTCAGCATTCCACCGTGCATCAGCAGGAGAATCGGCTGGCCAGTGACAGCAAGGCCAACGCTGCATTCAATCAGGCGATGATACGGCTCGCAAAGGATAACATTTCCCAGTTGTTGGAGAGCGGCCTGTTTGCAGGTGCCGGACGAGTACTCGATATATGCGGTGGACATGGTGCCTATCTAGCGGAAATAGCCAAACAATACCCGAACGTTACCGGCGAGGTCTGGGATCTGGCGACGACAAGAGAAGTTGCAGAGCAACAGTTCCGCTCGGGTGCCCTGGAGTCTCGCCTCAGTTTCCGCGAAATTGACATACGCAAAACTGATTGGCGGACGGATGAGCAGTGTGATCTGTGCATGCTAAACGACTGCTTGCACTATTTCACCTACGCCGAAATCCAGGTGATCATTAAGGGCGTGGTCTCGCTACTCCGCCCAGGCGGCAAACTTATCATTCTGACGATGACGCTTGATCCCACCGGGACGGCGCCTCCCAGTGCAGCAGGCTTTTCACTTCACATGATGCTGAATACGCGTCACGGCAAACTTCATCCCACTGATTCAATTGTTGAGCTGCTGCGTGGGGCAGGCCTGCAAACGACCGCAACGACGATCGGGGCGCTGGCTCGCTACACGATGATCGTCGGCGAAAAAAATAGCTAACCATCAGGAGGCGCCGATGGAGAAAGTTGCGATCGTTGTGTGCGCAATCGACGGAATGGAAAGCATGGAGACCGGTGTCGGTGTCGTCGTCAACTCATTCATTGAACACTTCTCGGAGGCGGCCGAAGCAGAAGTGTCGGGCACTCAAGTTTCGGTCTCTCTGCATTGTTTTTTTCCTAAAATGCTCGAAGGGGCAACTGGGCTGCGTGAGGACCTATTGGCAATAACAAAGCGGAAATGCGCCGCGACAGGCGGAGACATCGTCTGCCTCCCAACGTTGTCGGACGCTCGCGAGTGGACCAGCATGTGGTTCGGCACTTCGATGAACTCCGTTCTTCAGCAATGGTCTTTCTTGAGCCGCGAAGCAGCAAAGAAGTTGGATGAGCTTTGCGAGCGATACGATCGAGTGGTCGCGGTCCTTCACGACACGCCGTTTGCGGCGACGATGAGATATTTGAAATCTCCTGAACGCCTCTCCTGTGTTTGGGTCCCACACAGCCTGGGCTCGATATTTGACATAGATACGGACAGGTACGAATTCGAAAGGCACGCCATACAAATACACACTTCGCTGCACGGTCGGGTGGGGTACGTCAGCGAGTTTTTCCAAACAGTACTTCGCGAGCAATATGACGTGTCTCCGGTCGACATGTTGGCCTTCGAACACGTGCTCGACGTGAATTCCTCGCGCTATCAGAAAAAATTCGGCAGCCGATCAGATTTTATCGACCTACTGCCGACAGCTAGTCCGCTCATATTCTCTTGGGGGCGCTGCAAGCCACAAAAGGGATTCGATCTCATTCTCGAGGCAGCTGCAACATTCCTCACCGATCCGGACTTTGATGAGTACCACCTAGCACTCCTGATGCCGGACGCGACGACCGAGCCAGACTATCTCAATCGTGTCAAGGCGTTGGCGGACGTGCTACCGAAAGAGCGGGTCACGATCGGGTGGGAATTTGATCCGGACGCGCCCTATGCTGTCCTGTCAAGCCGTAACCTTAGGTATGTCATTCTGGCTTCGAGATTTGAGGCATTTGGAATCGTTGCGTGTGAGGCAAAAGTCTTCTGCGCCAACAAAGTGAGAATCCTCTTCAGTCCTATCGAACCGTTCATAAGAACGTTCGACGGAACGGAGAATTCCGTTGTGCTCCGCAATCTGTCTGCCGGCGCAATTCTCGACGCCCTCCGGGCGGGAAGCGAAAGTGCCACAGCACGAGCACACGACACAGAGGACTACTTAACCAGACAGCGAGAAATAATCGGCGCGCTTCTTCGTCCTGGCACAGTCACCACAAGATCCATCTGAACTGAATGGGAGAGCAGAATGCGCATGGATGATCGTTTTGAAGCGTCCGTTATCGTTCCGACCTATAACAGGGCGCAGTTATTGGACTGGACATTGCAGAGCCTTGAGAGGCAAGTGACTCGTCACGCATTTGAAGTCATCGTCGTCGATGACGGGTCATCCGACGACACACGAGCGATCGTGGCGCGACACACCGGTGCGCTTTGTTTACAATATCATTTTCAGGAGGATATCGGCTTTCGCCTTGCGGAGGCGCGCAATACCGGGATCATCGCTGCCAACGGAGACATCTGCATATTCACTGACGCCGGCGTCCTGCCATCCTCACGTTTCGTTGATGAGCACGTCAATTGTCACAACGAGGACCTTCGGTCCGATGTTGCAGTCGTCGGCTACACCTATGGCTTCCGCGGACAGATGGAGGACTATGCCGATTTCGAGCATCTCGTTGATCCCGATGATGTTACCGCGACCATCCTGCGGTTGGAAACAGTGAGATCAGGTCACGATATCCGGGACGAGAAATTCTACGCAATTTATGGAGAGGATCTTGCAATACAGCCTGCACCCTGGGTCGCTTTTTGGGGCTGCAATATTTCCGCAAAACGTTCCGCCCTCATGAAAGTTGGAATGTTTGATCCCAACTACAGAGCCTGGGGTTTTGAAGATCTTGACTTGGGCTATCGTCTTTTTGTTGCCGGAAACCGGTTTTGCTTCCGCCGAGCGGCAACAGCGGTCCATTACCCGCAAGAAAAGGACAATGAACAGTCCGACCGATCGGATGTTGAAAATAAGAAATATTTTCATCGCAAGTTTAGGAACAGGGAATCGAGTCTGATCTCGATGACACCCTATAACCTTCGGCTCAACGGCATGATGCTTGCAGGAATGTATCCGCAGGTCTTCAATGAAACCTTTCTTGAGGCCGCTGGATGGTGAGCACCAAAGTGGCTGTTAAGCCGGGTGCCATCAATGCCTGAGTTTTGACTGCGTTACCGTTGCCTGGTTGGCACGCCCAAGGCCTGGAGGGGCAGATGAATATGGAACAGACAACCGCATCGAACCGAAAGAATAACTATCGCGGTCTCGTACCGACGCTATCAGCGGATCACAAGCACCTTGGCGGAAATATCAAGTACGGCGATCCCTTTACATACTGCCCGTCTGTATTGCGGTACGTCGTATCCCGCTTCGCTGTCCGAACCGCCTTGGACGTAGGGAGCGGCACCGGCTATGCGGCAGACTTTCTCTACAGGCAAGGCGTGAGCGTTATCGCAGTGGACGGCCTTGGCGAGAACGTCAGGAACGCAGTTTACCCTACCCTCATGCACGATCTCACGAAATCCGCCGTTCATTGCAACGTTGATCTCGTTTTGTGCCAGGAGGTCGTTGAGCACATTGATGAAGAGCATCTCGACAATGTCCTCTCCAGCCTGTGCTGTGGGAAAATCATAGTCATGACTCACGCACTGCCTGGCCAGCGCGGCCACCACCATGTCAATCTACAGCCGCCGAATTATTGGATAAAGCATCTCGAAGACCGTGGTTGCGGGTTATTGGCCGAAGATACGGATCGTATCCGTCGATGTGCGGAAGTGGATGGTGCATCCTTCATGCGAGATACCGCACTCGTTTTCGCGAACTATGCCCATTACTGACTGGACGGTTAGCCGAACCGGAATGTTTCTTACGCCATCGCACTTTAGTGAAGCGCACTTGGCGTCGTGAGGGCAGACGGACTGTAACCAGGCCTTTCGCGTACAAAGAAGATCTTCGCGGCGCAGTACTCGCTCGGATGTACTGCCAGTACAACCGAATTAGCCGATGGAAGGGCCACTTTATTTGACCATCAGCACTGAAGGGAAGTGATGCAGTTAATCCCGACGAGGTGCAAGGCGCTAAAGCACTGAGGCACCCATACCGCAATCGGTTTTTGATGACGAACGCAACGAGGATCATTGATATGTTTGCGCAAAATGTTGAGTGCGAATTTGATACTGAGCGGGCGCTGATCAGTTCCACGATCACCCACGCAGATCCCTATCCAAAGTTCATAAATCCGAAACGCTGGCTGGAAAATCGGGAAATCCACGCCAAAGCATTCTCCGCTCTGCATCACAGCTACGAGGTTCCCGAGCATATTAGGTTCCAATTTAACCGAGGTGGACCGGTCGACTATGAGATGTTGTACTCACTGGTAAGAGGTCCGATCGTCGCCTTTCTGTCCGCTCCAGGATCTCAGCGGAGCGCTTCTATCACGGAGGTCGCCGCGGAGGTCGCCGAAAAATCGACGCAACTTTTTTGCCGACAGTCGTTCGACCGCGCTGACCAGGAACTGAACGAATTCTCGGATACGTCGGTGTCTATCGCGATAATAATTCCCTTTCGTGCAATAGCAGCGTCAGATGGGCGCCTAGAAAATCTCCGGCTTGCCCTCCAACGACTGGCAGAAGCCAGGGAGCGATTTACCAACCTAACCGTCGTGGTCGTTGAGTCAGACACCATCAGTCGATATGAGGGCGAGGTTACGGCGAGCGGCGCCATCTATCGGTTCCAGAAAGACTCTGGGCCTTTCAATAAGTCGGCCGCCATCAACCTTGGATATCGTTCACTCCCTACCAAGCCGCAATTGCTTTGCGTCCTAGACAGCGACGCCTATCTAGATCGGTTTTTCATAGACATTTGCATTACCGGTTCGCTTCTACGCGGCGACTGTGCGTCCATGCCTTTCCGCGACATGTTCTTTATCGACATTCTCGGTTCTTCCCGCCTTCGTTCACAATGCGTGAAAGGCACGGGCCCACTTACAGGTTATCTTACGAAAAACTCGCCAGGCGGCTGCATTTGGGTAACAAGCGAAATCTTCGAGCGTGTCGGCGGGTTCAACGAAGGCTTCGCAGGATGGGGCGGCGAAGATCGTGATTTCTACAACAAGGTCGCCGGCCTCGTTCCTGTCATTCGCCATCGGGGTGTCTTCCTGCACCTGTTTCACGAGCGGGCGCCGGAGATTCATGCTTGGGCCCGGAACGGTGGTCCCTGGCAAAATAATTATAGCAAGCGAGAAAATCCGGATCAGGAGCTCATACACTCAATATCTCTCCCCGAGCGGCCATCCGCAATTGACGTTTGAAGGAGATCAAAATGAAGGTTGTAGTTACAGGCGGCGATGGGTTCTGCGGCTGGCCGACGTCGCTGCATCTAGCCAACAGAGGACATGAGGTCCTCATCATCGATGATGGATCGCGTCGGCGAATTGCCGACGATCTCGCAGCGCAGTCGCTTACGCCTATCGCTAGCCTTGAGCACCGCGTTATAACCTGGAACACGGAATTCGCGGGAAACCTACAATTCCAGTCACTGAATATCGCGGAGAACTTCGATGGGCTGAGGTCTGCACTCCGGCAATTCAAACCGGATGCGATCGTTCATCTCGCCGCACAGCGGTCAGCCCCGTATTCAATGGGGGACCAAGTAAATGGTTACTACACAATCTTCAACAACATACTCGCCATTCAGAATGTTTTGCATTTGCTCGCATCCGAGTTTTGGGGCGTACGGCTCGTTCACCTAGGGTCGATCGGCGTTTACGGTTACAGCGATCATCCGGGCGTTATCCCAGAAGGCCTCGTCGACTTTCGCTATGTCGCAGGCAACGAGCGCCCCGCTCGCGTCCGAGCACGATTCCCGGTCAACCCCGGCTCTCTCTATCATGCGTCAAAGGCTCAGATTGGCGTCTTGCTCGATTACTATCAATCTATGTTCGGCCTCGACGTGGTTGATCTTTACCAAGGCATCGTATGGGGAACGCAAACGGCCGAAACGCAGATGCACGAAAATTTCGTCAACCGCTTCGACTATGACGAATATTACGGAACCGTCGTTAACCGCTTTATGGTGCAGGGAAGTCTCGGCCTCCCGCTTAGCGTCTACGGAAAGGGAAAACAAACCAGGGCCTTCATCCACATTTCTGACACCGTCAAATGCATCGAAACCGCGCTCACTGCCACACGCCGCAACTCACCAGGGGTACAAGTCTATCATCAAATGGCAGAGACGCTTTCCGTCAGCGCCGTTGCAGAAACTGTCGCGCGGTTTACCGGAGCCGAAATCGCCACCATACCCAACCCCCGCGGGGAAGTGGAAGATCACCGATTTGCGGTCGCATCCAACCGGTTTAGAGACCTCGGACTTCGCCCACACACGCTAGCGGACGATTTGCTTCAGGAGATGCAACAGACCGTATTCCGCTACCGCACACGCCTGAATGGTGATGTAATTTCTCCGAGCGTGATTTGGCGACATGCAGACCATCGCTCCAGTGGAAACAGTGGACCCGGCCCCTTTTCCACCGAGAACGCATAACATGCGGCGAGGCGAGTATTCTCATCAAACAACTAAAGAAAACTGGCACCCCTCCAATGACAGAGGAACATTATGGACTGTAGCGTCATCATTCCACATCGTGACCGCCAATCGGCTCTGGGCGCAACGCTCGCCTCGCTTGAAAAACAAGTCACATCCCGTCGCTTTGAAGTCATTGTCATAGATGACGGCAGTATCGAACAACCGGACGCGATGTTGATGACGCAATTCTCGGAGCCTCATTTTGTCTTCGTCAGCCAAGAAAGACGGGGCATCAGCGCGGCAAGAAATACCGGTTGGAGACGGTCCTCCGGGCGGATCATCATATTTCTCGATTGTGACCAGGTGACG
The DNA here is from genome assembly GCF_002008205.1 of Agrobacterium sp. YIC 4121. NCBI lineage: Bacteria > Pseudomonadati > Pseudomonadota > Alphaproteobacteria > Hyphomicrobiales > Rhizobiaceae > Agrobacterium > Agrobacterium sp. YIC 4121. The sequence goes on from NZ_MRDI01000023.1 coordinate 192,802, forward strand.
AAGCCGGATTTCGTGGAAAACAGTTGCTTGCCATTTGATGAGTACCCGGACGACATCATTCAATTTGGAGAACGTAATTTCCTGACGGACTCTGCCGATGTCTCTGGAGACGCACCTTGGCACCAACCTTCTCGGCCCGACGAACGCTTCCGGGTGTTTGACCTACTTTCCTGCAATATGAGTTCGATAAGGATGGGTTGGCACCTATGTTACGGGCATAACGTTGCTGTGCGACGCGAAACGCTGATGCGTGCCGGTGGCTTTGATGAGGATTTCACCGGCTGGGGATTGGAAGATTGCGAATTTGCCTTTAGGCTCGTCTCCACTGGTTCCAAGCTCGTTTTCAATCCTGCCATTGCGGCATATCATCAACACCACGAGACACTGGACAAGCAGAGCCGCTTTGAACGCTGGTCGTCCAATCTGCTCGTATTTGAGAATAAGCATCCGTGCTTCGCCGTAAGGCTCCAGCACATTGTAAAAGATTATTTCGATCCTCGCAGTTCCTCGAAAGACTGGACGCGCTGCGTCTTGGCCATGGAATTCGCCGCTCGTACCCAAGCTTTCGGCATTCCAACCAGCAAAGAAAGCCACGTGCTCTTCAATCCATCCCTGTCTAAGGTCATCGAGGCGGGGGAGAGGTTTCCTGACTACAATATTGCCGTGATGATGCCACGCCGGGAATTCATGAAGGCCGTCACGATTCAGATCAATCCCAGCTTTCGAAACGTCCGTTTGCATGTCTATGATGACCGACAAGGTAATTGAATGCCGCAGAATATGAGGGGCAACTGCCTCTTATTTTGGACGCGCAGTCCGCAACATTCACTTCACCCGCGGAATGACGGGCGGGTTCAGGAGTAGCAAAGCGTATAGCACTGCCGCCCCACCGCCGATACCGAAGCTCGCGATAAAATTCGAAAGCCAAAGATCAGGTTTCGATGTTGATGCAATCCAGTAGACAATAGCAAAGACCACGGCAGGGACCGAACTAACGGCGATCCGGCGACGTACAAAAGGGTGAGAGCTCAGCGCTACGGAGGAAAAGCCTGCAGCCACACCGACCACACATACCGTCGCAAGCTCTGAAAGAACAAATGCTTTTCCGAGAAACGTACCAATGATCGCGAAAATACATATGGCGACTGCGACCGCCACCACGTATATTCCGATCGCCATCGCTACCGAAAATCTAAGCGGGAACTTCTTGGTCGAGTACCTGAACATCATCACCATCATCGGAGCTCGTCATACCTGTAACACCACGATCTTACGGTTGTAGGACCTCAACAGTACTTGAGGTCAAGCAAAAATCCTGAATTCGATTGTGCTCGAAAGTGGGGCAGATCAATCGCCGAACCAATTCGCGAGAAATCGACGGAACAAGTGAATACGAAACGTTTGTTGCCATGCTCTTTTAAGTCCTTGGGGCAAGGATCGACCCTAAAATCCCGCCGCTAAGCATCAGTCGAAGTTGCGCAATTTGAATTCTAGTTGAGCAATCTGCGCCCGCAGTTCCGCCTCAGTGCTATTAATATATTGGATGTTTTTTACAAAATTAGCAGGATGAACAAGATCATAAACTGCGCCCGCGCGATCTTCGGCATGAAATCGGAAACTCACCGGAGTTCCTTCCCTGGCAAACAACAAAATGTTTTGCCGGTACCACCACTCCACAGCATTGTTTGTCCAGATTTTCGGCCTTATGACGTCGTAGCACTCGTAGCCCGTCGTGCGAAACAGCTCCGCCCAATAGCTTTGCCACCGCTCGTTCAGATGGTTTGTTCCACCTTGGAACGGGATCGCCGCGCTAAAAAGCACGACATCCGACGCTCGACACAAAAGCTCCACGAAGGTTTCTGCAGATGACGGACGTAGGTGCTCAGCAACCTCTAGGGACAAACACAAATCGTATCGCATCGAAACGGCTATACTTGGGTTTTCAAGGTCCTCCGTCTGCAAAACAATCTCAGGCGAGAGAAGGTCTTCTTTTCCGATCCAGGCACCTTCAACCCCTTGCAGAATCTTTGAACCAAGAGAGCCAGCCTCGCGGAGCCACGCACCTCGACCACATCCGATATCAATCACCGACTCAGGTTTGAAGATCTCGTACAAAACCGAAAGCACCACCTTCGCCGAACGAGTCATTCCGTCACGGTGAGCTTCATAGAAACTATCAGGATAAGACACGTCCGTCTCCGAAGCTTTCATCACGAACTCCAGTTCTTGCCCTAAGGCGAAATTGACTGCTCCGGTGGCTCAAGGCCACACTCACTCCCATCTAGTACCGCGCGCCTAAGATAATAAATTTCGATGCAGCCAGCCATCTACTAGCAAAACAAAACAGCAAATTCGGATAAATATCAAGAATTTACTCACCAAATTTAAGAACAAAATCAGCTGAAAATAGTAAAATAAGTAAATATACGTAGACACGCCGTCGGGGAATCGATCTCCCGCATGAAGAGCGCGATCAAATACCCTCGCGCGTCTCGATGTTATCTGCCTCAAGTTGTGGTGGACTTTTGCTTGACTCCGACGCGGCCACAGATTTGAAAAAATCTGTCCAATTAACGGAGACCATCGCTGCCCCAACAAGACATAAGACGCCGGCGACAAGTGGTATCTGGTGCAGGTCCACAACTGACATAGTGTAAGCGAAAAGTGTCGCCGCAATCATGGATCCCAGAAACCCTGTTACTGTAATAAGAGAACTTCCGAGGCCGGGTCCACGCACAATCTCCTGAACGTAGCCTATGCTTACACTCATGATTGCCGAAGCCGCGATCACATGGGTGAATAGCCATAAATAGTAGAGAATTGGAGAGTTGATCAATGGAACCAGAAGCAGGTGGATCGCCTCGATGAGCGCTGCGATCGTTAACACTCTTCGGTTGGTCAGGCGCTTCAAAAGGACGGCCCATCCGAAAATCATCGGAATTTCCAAAAGTGCGATACCACCGCTAGCTAATCCAAGCATGCCCACGCTTTGTGCGTAGGTTTCCGTTATAAGAAGTGGAAAAATCAACCCATAAAGTTTGAGGCAGCCGTCCAGAAGACCTGCTGCCAATAGGGGCGCGATTGTGGTCCGAGATAGTAACCCTTTGATTGTTGTTCCGTCACCATACCGATCGCTGCGGATTGGGTTTGCGGAGCCCGATATGAGAAAGAGCAAAATTCCATAACACGCTGCGGAGACGAGAGTGAGCGACACCAGTGTCGTGCCCTGCCATAAGAGAAAAGCCGTTAAAGCAGGCGCCATCGTCCATGCTAACGAAGACGACGCCCGGCCAGCCGCAAGGAGGAACGGGCGTCGTTCTGCTGCGAGGCTCAATATCTGCACGCGTAGAACTGCAAAGTTCTGTCCAGGTAGGGTCGCCGGAATTGGAAGGATCAGGATGAACGCGACAGCGAAGAAGTAGTCCGATCGAGAAAGGAAGATGAGGAGAAAGGCCGCCGCGCCCAAAGCCGCACTCAATCTGAGGAATGTCACACGATGTTGCGAATACCTATCAGTCAAAGATCCGATAGAGATTGCGACTAATACGGCGACGCCTGAATTGATAGCGAGCAGGAGCGAGTAAGTTTCAACGTTAAGCCCGAAAGTTTGAAGTGCTAAGAGCGTCTGATATGGGGCAATTGCTGCCGACGCGAATCCAGAAAGAAATATCCCGAGAATCGCCGATCTCGTGGGGGTTTTTTGACGCATGCTGGTGATCGCGGTTACCATCTGACCTCGAGCGAGGATCGCCGATCTCTGCTGAGGGCAGACTTTGCGACCTTTGGGAGCGGATACCAAATTAATCTACCCTTCGTCGAAGAGCCTGTCCATGAGCCGTGATGCGCGTTTGATCAACGGGCTCTATCTAGCGAACAACGTCAGTGCTTTCTGAGAGAACGCTCTTCATTTCGGGCCATCAACCTAGCCAAACCGTTTTGCTCTTGAAGGGAGTCGAACCACCGACCCGCAGTTTAGTGGGTTTTATTGGCAGCATCTTGCCGATCCGGGCAACAGTTTGCTTGCCGGAGTGGCCGGTTTGAGGCCGGGAGCGGAGTGTCCGGTGTTGGACGCATTTATCGGATAGCTGTCGTTTAGTTACCAGACCTCCAAACAGACGTCTGATGCCGCTCGTTTACGCATGCAGAGGGGCCGCCGTTGTAACATGGCGGCAATTTGGCCATGCTCAGAGATTTTCCGTGTAGAAAGGGATCAGTTTCGCCAACGCTTTTTCGACCGGCTCCGGTTTGTCATAGAGGTCATAGTGCGATCCACAGCATCGTTCTTCTCGCGCTTTACGAATGGACACATACTGTGGTGTTATCAGCCGTACTTCATGGCCGAGTTTCGGCAGTTCGCGTGACCAGTAATGAGCCATCCCGCAAGCCTCCATTACGACTATCGAAACGCCCTGCCCGGCTACAAATCTAGGAAATGCTGCCGGGATAGCTTCCGCCGAAACCTGACCTCTCCGGAAAGCGAAGCTCCATGAATCTTGGAAAACGTTCTTCGCGAAATCGCTCCCACTCATAGTGTTGGATGTCATGCCGCCGTCCTTTCACCCGTTGGGTTTAATCCGGCCATCCTCTGACAAGAACGTGCGGGGTGCGTGTACCATCAATCACACCATCTATTCAACGGGACCACGTTAATGGAGGGTTGACGCCGGTCCAGGCGAGCCAAAAAGAACGTCAGCTATCTTGCGGAGATGCTTCCTATCACCGCTAAAAGCGTAGCCTTCCGAGTTCACATCGATGAAAGATGCGAAAACGAACGGCGTCGCCATTGATTCCAGTAGCATGGCTAAGCGTAACATCATTTCTACGTCAACTTTGACGTCAATAATTGCCCCGTCGACATCGCCGGCTTCCAACAGGTTCAAGACTTGCTCGACAGAAGAAACAGGGCCTGCAACGGTGGCTCCGGCGGCAGTAAGTTGCGCATGGCACGCCGCCGTCAACGACGGACGCCGCTCTACCACTATCAGCTTCTTGCCTCTGAAGGCGCGTAACACAGGAATATCCTTATTCGTTCTGCGCTCGCCCGTGCTACGCCAGAGATAGATTTCTGCTGGAGAAAACTAAGCAGCGCAAGTGGCGTTGTATTACCGCTTGCCCATAACTGACCAGCGCACTCGCCGGCCAACTTGTGAAACGTTGATCACTGGTCCGACTCGCCGCATTGCAATTCGGTATCTTTTTGTAGCGCCACTTCTATTTCCTCCGCGGACACCTGCAAAAACTGGCGCTTCACTAATTGGGCGGAGATAGCAGGTATCTCAAGGTGTGTTGCGACAGGTTGATACGAAGGAAAACTGAGACCTTCAATGAGCTGTTCATCAACGACCAGACGATATGTTCCAGCTTCCAAAGGTACTACTAATCCATCCAATACGAACGGATTCGCGAAGGTGATTTCTTTGTATGTCGTTCTTTCTTTCATACCCTTACACTCTTTCCTGACACGTCATTCACACCGCGGCGCAACGTTTATCCTTGACCGTCATCGCTCTCCACTAAGTGGATTTCGACCCCTGAGAAGGATTAACAAAGAGATTGCCTATAGCGCGCCGGCTTCGCTCTTCCAGGGCTATTCATTAGCCCCCAATTGATCGACCACTGGCCTTCCTGAAAAAGCTGAGGACGTATATCGTGTTGCGCGGGACACTTCTGATGGTCTCAAGGACAGGCCGTGATTGGTAGGATTGATTGAGTGAGTCCGCATTCCCAAGACGGCGTTTCAATTGTGCTGCGAGAGCATCGGCAGATGTTTCTCCCGCAAGAAACAGTCTCATTACAAGAAACGCGGCCGTGTTGAATTGTCGCTGGTCATTGCCCAGCAATGTGGCGTTATAGCCCGCACTCTTCAAAACTGACTGGATCATCTCCATCTCTTTCGGGGAGATGGCTGCAAAACTGGGGTGGGAAGACATAATGTCCTCCTCTCGTTGGGGCTAGGGTAACCGACCCTCAACCAGTAGTGCCCGTGACATCGCTACCGACGCCTTACAGTGCGCCTGAATAGCTTAAGACGCAAGCGAATACGGTTTTGGAAAGCTCCAGCGAAGTTCACCAGCCATTCGCTGGTCATTATTGAGCGGCGGCTGCGTTCTAGCACATTGGAATTCCCTTGCTAATGAACCTCAAAACGCGCAGGCTGGTTCCTTCGGTAGCTTTTTTAAAGGGCGTTACCGCTTCAAGGTGAAATCCCTTGGCCCCAACGAAAGGAGGACACGATGTCTTCCACACAAGAATACGGCCCGATTTCGTCTCACGATCTGAATATGTTGCGGTCCCTGTTGTCAGATGCCGGCTTTGAAATCGACACGCGCTCGGATGACGACCGGTCATTCAACAAGGCCACCCGCAAGATAATCGATCTTTTTCAGGGTGGAATGACCGACCCTTCCAAACTCAAAGGAGAAATGCTGTTCCTGTTCGGGGTACAGAAACGGGAACGTGTGCCCTCCCGCAGACCACTCCCGAGGTATGCAATCCAAGGTCTTCCGGGGTTCGGCAGATAGCGGGGAAACACCTGTGCGCGCATATGTTCTTGGAAGCATGATGCTTTGGTCCGCTTTCTTTCTGATCTGGTATTTGTTGACGCTTTATACCGCCAGCAAAGACCTTGAAGAAATACGATCCGGTCCGGCCGGAGGAGTAGTTATGTCTGCGTCCCGATGCGGTGTAGAACTGGCGACTCTTCTCGCGATGGGCGACAAGCTCTTGAAAGCCGGCGGACCAGAAGTGCCGGCGGATTTACGCGCACATATTGAATATTGCATCTCCTCTGATACAGCGAGTCGAGATAGGCTTAGGAAGACACAGCTCATAAGATTTTTCCCCGACGAAAGATAGCCTGCGGACTCCGCCCTTGATTTCATCAACCCCATCATAAAACTTGATGCTCTCTGTTTTCACTCTGTGCTACGGATCATGGGTGCGGACAGGTGTCCTTTGAGGCGACGGTGGCCAGAGATTTTTTGATATGGCGCGGCATCCGGCTACGCAGCCTTGGGAATTATCGGAGATTGATGATGATCGATATCGCAGGAGCCCCCCCGAAGTACGCCCCCTGATGACTCACGGCCGGAAGTCCCGATGAAGCGGGATAATCGATATAACCCGCAGCGCCGCCGCCATACAGCGTGACCCGATCTCAGCCTGGGTGGCTTTGCAGTCGTTCGACGAGATTCGGATTGGCGACGAACGGGCGTCCGAAGGCGATCAGATCTGCCTTGCCATCGACCAGATGCGGCGTTGCAAGGTCGAGGTCACAGCCATTATTGGCGATATATGTCCTGCTGAAGCGGCGGCGGAGCGATCCGTATTCGAAGGGTGCGACCTCGCGCGGGCGGCCCGTCGCGCCTTCAACGACGTGAATGCAGGTGATGCCGAGAACATCAAGTCGATCGATGATATACTTGTATTGCGTCTGGGGACCGCTACAGGAAATGCTATTTGTAGGCGAAACTGGCGAAATCCGGCACACCCGTGCGCTCGCCGCCGATTTCCTGCGCCACCGTGGCAGTGACCTCGAGTATCAGACGCGCGCGGTTTTCCATCTTGCCGCCATAGGCGTCCGTTCGGACATTAGGGCTGTGAGCCTCCCATATAGTTCCTGAAAGCAGACGCTCGCCAGCGACTTGCCGCGCGCAAAGCCGAACTTATCAAAATGCTCATACGAAACAGCAGCGATGCGGCTCACGGCCCGATCTTCCACTAGATTCGATCATATGTGAACGATGTCAGCAGCATGGTTACAAAGTTACTCGCATTATCCTTGACAAGCGCTTCCGTCCATTCATTCGTCCCGCGTAGCCGCAGGTCTGCATAAATGCTTTCGACGGCGGCCTCTTCGATCCGCTTGATGTTCGCCAGAAAGACTTCCTCTCCGGCCGCATGATACATGTCTCGGATCACCATCCGCAGGATTTCCTGGATTGCGATCTGCCATGCCGTGTTGAGTGCCTGAAGTTCGCCGATACTGTCTGCCATAGGTATCCCCTTCGGTTGCGGAGTGCAACGGTTTGAAAGAAACTGCGGACAGAGCCTGATTGATGATCTCACGTGATCAAGCCATTTGCTATAACCGCCTTGCCTTGCGATTGGCGTACCGCCGATCGTGCTCGGCCTTGCGGGCGGCCTCGTCATGTTTTATCCGTCCGCGCCCCACTCTTCCTGGGCAGATCAGACCGTCTTGGCCCGTCGTTTCGTGAGAAGAGAGGCGGTCGTCGCCTCACGGTCCTTCAATTCTTTCGCAAGTCGCGCTTCACGAAGCCGCCTCGTCTTTTCCTCGCGGGCCAGAACGAGGGAATCGAGTTCCTCGACGGCGCTGTTACGCGCGAAGAATTGCGATTGAGTATTGGCGAAGGCAATCTCCGCCTTCTGCCGGGATTTGCTGTGTGTCTGTGACATGGCTTTTCCAGATTGAACGCCGCCGTGGCAACAAAAAAAGGTCAGGCAATCTGCCTGACCTTGCTGGTATCATGCTCTCGCCAGTGCCAGTACATCCGTGGTCAACGGAGAGCGGATACCGGGATGATTAAGCGGCCTGGAGGTTGCAAGCCGACATCTTGCCCGACTTGTTATCGCGCTCAAGGTCGTAGCCGATCTTCTGACCTTCAATGAGTTCGCGCATTCCGGCGCGCTCGACGGCCGAGATATGCACGAACGCGTCGGTGCCGCCATTGTCAGGCTGGATGAAGCCAAAGCCCTTCGTGGAATTGAACCATTTAACTGTGCCAGTGGTCATGATGAACCCTTTCATAGCAATAAGAGGACCACAACGCCTGCGGCGCTGCAGATGCGATAGCGATTTTTGAGAGAAAAGGCTCGTTCAGGGCACGGTGCCAGACGCGCGATAACCAAAGCTAAGCAAGCAAATATCGACAATCAACATATAGGTCGCTCATATGCGATTGTCAACTTTTAGTTTTTTTCTCGCCAATATTCTCAGCATTTAGTTGTAATTTCCGAGGCCGTTTCACAGCCTAGACTGCGGAAACGGAGCTGGGAGCGTAACCCGACACTAGGTTCACCTATGGAATCACGGTCGTCCGAAAGCAGAAATGGACTCCGGTCCCGACGGAAAACCACCGTCTCGCTGGCGTATAACTCCGGACATGAACCGGAGCAACACAGTGCGCGATTGACTTGAAAGCGCTCCTGACAGCGGTTTCATCCTCGCCGTTACATATCCGGCCTTATGAAGCATCTGGTTGAGAATTCGATTGCTGCCGGGATCGAAATCGACGGCGTGGACGCTGGAAGACATGGTGTCCTCCTTTCAGATTGCGGGCGCGGCATTAAAGCCCCCGGCGGCAGCGCCCGGTGTAATTGCTGCCGAGGTCATGATGATGAGGCCCGCTCGTCTGTTTAGCAATCCTTCAATTAAGGTCATTTGGGGGCGGGATAGCTTTGAAGCCAACCCGCACAGATATTTGCCGTTCTGTAAAACCGTTAATATCAAAGAACGAGGGCTAATTTGACCCTCCATCGATACACGCGATGCTCACTCCTGAGGAGCGGCAGGAATGAAGGAGTGGCGATGTAAAGTGCACTGCCGCCCAAAGCTCGCTGGCTCGGTGGGATGCAGCTTTCCCGCCGCCGTCGTCCGAAACCTGCCAGTCAATTTCCCATCCCTTAACATCGTTGAAGGCCTGATAAGCGAAAAGACTGCTTTAGGGACCGTGTAATTGCTATGCTTACGTCCGGAATGAAGGGGCAAAGCAGCTTTATCCGTGGATAACGAACAACGACTGCTTCGAAGGCGCAAAGCCGTCGTTGCGAATGAACCACAGTTAGCTCGAGCAAGATGCCTTGCGAGCGTCTTCGCCTTGATGGGATCAAAACCACCGACGCTGTTATTACAAACTCCCTCAGCACGAGATCGGCAGGCTAAGCAAGAGCTTGGTTTAACGTCACGGTTGCTTTAGAGGCAGTAAGCAGCCTGCCAATTCTCTGGGCCCATTGTAAATGGCTGCCGCCCAAACAGGTACGACCCACAATCAAGATTTCCGCCCCACGAACTGGGTCTGCAGTGGGTGGGACTGTTTCCCTAACAATGAGATTGGCAGACTGCTTCAATGTTGTTCGGTCCTGGCTAAGCGTCAGGTTCCCTGAGGTCGCCGATCAACGTCGGCACCAGTTCGCCGACGGTCGGATGGATCGGTACGGCCCATCTAAGTTTTTCGGTCGTGGCTTCCATGTTCATGGCATCGAGAACGCCATAGACCGCCTCGTCACCCCCCACCCCGAGAAAGGCGGCACCGAGTACCTGGTCGGTGTCGGCATCGGCCACGAGTTTGAGGAGGCCGAGCGTCTCGCCCTTCTCGACGGCGCGGCCGACGCGGCTCATGGGACGGGTCGAGACCTTGATCCGGTGGCCGGCCTCTTTCGCCTGGCGCTCTGTCATGCCAACACGCCCGAGCGGTGGATCGATGTAGAGGCCATAGCCGAGGATGCGGTCGGTCACCTTGCGGTCGCCGCCGTCGAGGAGGTTCGCCGCCGCGATCTCGAAATCATTGTAGGATGTGTGGGTGAAGGCCCCTCGCCCATTGCAGTCGCCAAGTGCCCAGACACCGTCGGCAGTCGTCTGCAGACGCTCATCGACGGTGATGAAGCCGCGCCGATCGGTCTCGACGCCTGCGAGATCGAGCCCGAGATCGTCGGTATTCGGCTGACGTCCGACGGCGACCAGGACATGGCTGCCACGAACTTCGCCCTGATCAGTCCGCACGACCACGTCTGCGCCGTCTCTGGCAATGGATAGCAGATTGTGGCCCCGAAGAATCTGGATGCCATCCTTTGTCAGTACATCCGCGATGGCTTGCGAGATATCCGTGTCCTCCCGAGCCGCCAGGTGCTGCCCGCGCTCGATGACAGTGACCTCCGCGCCGAAGCGCCGATACATCTGGGCGAATTCCAATCCAATATAACTGCCACCGAGAATGACCAGATGCTTCGGCAATTCCTCAAGCGCGATCATCGACGTGCTCGTGAGATAAGGCACGTCGGCGAGGCCCGGAACATCGGGGATATGCGGCCGCGCGCCCACATTGATGAAAATCTGCGGGGCGGTGTAGCGCTTCCCTTCCACGGATACCGCCTTCGCGGCGACGAATTTGGCGTGGCCATAGACCACATCCATCGTCTCGAGACTGTCGAACCAAGCCGCCAGACCGCTTCTCGCGTCTAGGGTCACCTTCCTGGCGCGGGCTGCCACGGCCGACATGTCCACGATGGGCTCGCCATCAATCTTGACGCCGAATTCCGATGCACGCCGGGCGACCTCGGCGGTCTTGGCACTGGCGACCAGGGCCTTTGTCGGCATGCATCCGGCATTTACGCAGGTTCCGCCAAGAAACTTCCGTTCGATCAGGACTACCTTGCGGCCCATCGCGGCCATGCGGGCGGCGAGGAACGGTCCGGCCTGTCCTGCTCCAATGAAGATCGCGTCGTACTCCCTCATGACACGGCCGTCGCGGCGAGCAGTGCAAGTGCAATGGCGACCGCATCTTCGATGAGGGCGGCGGGGAGATCACGGCCGAACCGGTTGGCGAGATAGCCGCGACCAGCCGCACCGCCAAATGTTCCGATCACAGCGCCGACGACACCCGCGAGGAGCCCAACAACCACCATGCCCTCAGTTGCGGCGATCGTCGCACCGCTGAGAGCGCCCGCCGCGATACGTGCTCCGAACTGCATGGGCACTTTGCGTGAAGGCGTGCTGGGAAGCTGGTCGGTGATGAGTTCGATGATGGCAAGCACGGTAAAAATCGCCACGGCCCAGATCGACCCCATGAAGGAGAGACTGCTTTGTGAAATATCGAACCATCCGAGATAGGCACTCCAGGCAACTACGGCGGGAGCGGTCATGGCGCGTAGACCGGCAACGAATCCTATGAGAATTGTGAAAAGAATGAGCATGCGGGTCCCCAGAAAGTTGCGCAAATCAAGAACGTGCCGCGGCGCCTAATGGGCAGAGATATAGCGGGGCTACCGTACACGTCCGGAGGCATCACTCCGGAGGAAGGCTGTCAGCGTTGATCATGCCCCTATTGATCCACATGCCGTGTCCTAGGCCCGGTAAGTCTTAAGCGTACCATTCCCGAGCAGTTCGGTCGATAGCGGTGCGGAATCGACGCAGAGAACGAGATCACACGGCCCCCAGCTTACAAAGGGTCAGCGCTCAGTTGAGCTCCATGTTGCTCTCAATGCATTTTGGGGACCAGCAATAACCAGCCCCGTTAGTGGTTTGCATGACCAATGGAGTACAACATAAGCGACTTCGACCTTTATTATTGGCCAGTTCCGTTTCGAGGTCTCTTCATTCGCGGAACTCTGGCCCATTGTGGGAGTTCCTGGGATGAACACGATGTCGATGCGGTTGAAGGCATTATGGATTTCGGGGTGGAAAAGCAGCCGGTCGCTTTCAAGGGGCCACCCGTTCTGATTGACCGTGAGCGCAATTTCGCAATCTCTCAGATGCTGGTGATCGTCATCTAATCATTCCGAAAGGTAGCTGGTTGACTTATGCCGGCGAGGCGCCATCGCTTTGTCTGTTGTGCAGCCGGTCCGGATTCTGAAAAGACTCAAACTGACGCCCCTGCTATTCCACAATCGTTGTAGATGAGCCGAACAAGCCACGGAGATTCGGCACGAATATTCCGGCTTGCCTCAACTGTCACAAAAAAGATGATAGCAACGCTGCTATTCTGCGCCTTTCCGGCCAGCCAAGCGCCTCTCTGGTAAATCAGCTTCGCCTTTTCAGTAAGAAGCGGCGTGGCGGTGGTCCCCCTACCACTGATCATGAAGTGGACCGTCGAACATTTGAATGAAGAAGACATCGAACCGATGGCCGCTTAAGGCCAGAGGGCTTGGTCCTGCCATGGAAGCATTGACGGCCTGGTGGAACAAATGCGGAAAGAGCACCCCCAAAAGGTGAGTCGGGGACGCAAGCCGACGCCGAAGATCTGAATGGAGTGGTGTGAAACCGCGGCCTCAAATGCAGTCCTGCTGCGGCCATCGCTGCAAGGCTTCACATCCGGCCGGCGTCAGGCCATACACTCCTCGATCGAGCCGCTCAAACCAGCCATAAACATTCGCAAGCAGGATCTTCCCTGCATCCGGAATGCTGGACCTGACCTGACGCACACGCATCGGCCCTGACGACAGCGCCAAAGCGCAGCCAAGCGCCTGCTGGCGATACGCGGTCATGATCGGCGCGCGGGTGCTTCCGCCTGCTGTGGGATCGCCGCGTCGTTTCCGGTGTTCACGCATGAGCCGCGACCGCCGTTTCGGATTGGTTCGCGGCATCGGCGATATCGAACCAACGATCATGCTGACCTCGCCGGTATCGGCGATACCGAGCATGCCGATCCCGAGCCTGCGGCAAAGGTCGCGGTAACGCCTGTCGGCCTCGCGGCCTTTACCCCTGGCCGAGACCCGAGCCGCGATCCAGACTTCATCGGCGATAGCCGCGCGATCAACGGCCTGCAAAATGAGTTCCAGATTGAAACTCAGTTTCAGCTCGCAAATCACGACAACCGGCGGATCGCCATCGCTCAAACCGACAAGGTCGCAACCGCCAACTTCGCCCTTGACGGTGTAACCCGCCTTTTCAAGAAAGCCTTTGATGGGCAGATAAAGCGATGTTTCCATGTGCCTGCAGGTTCAAATGAGTATCCGCCCCCAGATACATCGATACCCCCACACAGGACAACCTTCATGGCCGTCGCCACGCGGCTTCGGATCGTCCGCAGCAAGATAGTCGCCGAGCGACCTGATGGGATTGTTATAATCTCACTGTTCGGTGAACGCTTCCTCCCGTTTGCGGCTGATGCTCGGCGACAGTACCAGCGCCAGCACCGCAACCGCAAAGATCAACAGCGACAGGCTAAGCGGGCTGCGCAGAAAGATCGTCGGATCGCCCTGGCTGATCAGCATCGCACGGCGCAGATTTTCCTCCAGCATCGGCCCCAAAATGAAGCCGAGCAGCAAAGGCGCCGGTTCGAAACGCATCTTGCTCAATGCAAAACCGACAATGCTGAAACCTGCCATGACGAAGACATCAAAAACGCTGTTGTTGATGCTGTAAGCGCCGATGCAGCAGAAGCCAATGATCGCCGGAAATAAAAGGTGGTAAGGCACGGTCAGCATCCGGACCCAAAGCCCGATCAGCGGCAGGTTCAGAATGACGAGCATGAGATTACCCGACCACATGGAGACGATCATGCCCCAGAACAGGCTCGGCTCCTCGGAGATCACATTCGGGCCGGGCGTGATGCCCTGGATTATCATCGCACCGACCATCAACGCCATGACCGGGTTTCCGGGAATGCCGAGGGTGAGCATGGGAATGAACGATGTTTGCGCGCCGGCATTGTTGGCGGCTTCAGGGGCAGCAACCCCTTCGATCGCACCCTTGCCGAACTCGACCCGGTTGGGAGAAACCCGTTTTTCCACAGCATAGGCGGCGAAGGAGGCCAGCATAGCCCCACCGCCCGGCAGAACACCGAGGAAGGACCCAAGTGCGGTGCCACGCAAAACGGGCGCACAAATTCGCCGGAAATCGTCTTTCGTCAGCATCAGTCCCGTCACACGCTTGACGCCAACCGAACGCTCCTGCTCGTTTTCCAGATTGCGCAGGATTTCACAAATACCGAATATGCCCATGCTGACGGCAACGAAATTCAATCCATCATAGAGTTCTGGAATATCGAAGACATAGCGTGGCGTGCCGCTTTCAACATCTGTGCCAACTGTGCCAAGCAGCAGGCCGAAGAGGATCATGGCGAAGGCCTTCAGCAGAGAGCCGCTGGCCAGCGCAACGGAGGCGACAAGACCGAGAACCATCAGCGAGAAATATTCGGCCGGTCCGAAATTGAGCGCGACCGCGGCAAGCGGCGGCGCGGCAAGCGCAAGCAGGATGGTCGCCACCGTGCCGGCAAAGAAGGAGCCGAGGGCCGCGGTTGCGAGAGCCGTACCGGCACGGCCGTTACGGGCCATCTGGTAACCGTCAATCACGGTGACGACGGAAGAGCTTTCCCCCGGCAGATTGATGAGAATGGCCGTTGTCGAGCCGCCATATTGCGCGCCATAAAAGATGCCGGCCAGCATGATGAGGGCGGATTCCGGCGGCAAGCCGAAGGTGATCGGGAGGAGCATCGCGATCGTGGCCGTTGGTCCAAGCCCCGGCAACACCCCGATCGCAGTTCCCAGAAGACAACCGATGAAGCCGTAGAGCAGGTTCATCGGCAGGAAAGCGGTCGATGCGCCGAGCCAAAGGTTAGAAATGATGTCCATAAGTAATACAATCCGGTTTCGGGGCTGACTGGCACGCCCTAGAAAAAGTCACCGATAAAGGGGATCCACGGTCCGAAGGCACGAAGAGGGAGCGCCAAGAGCTTGGTGAAAAGCAGGGCCGAGCACCCCGCCAGGAAAACGCCCAGCAGGATGGAGTGACGCCAGTTGGCATAACCACTGGCAGCCGAGGCCCCAACGATGAGCAGGAACATCGTGGGCGCAAGGCCAAGCCCTGCCAGCAGCAGACCGAAGCCGACGGGAGCGAGGATCACCAGAAAATAAGCTTTCCAGTTCCAGGTTTCGGTCTCACCCTCTTCAACGCCAACCATCAGCGACTGGATGAGGATCAACGCGCCAAGCGTCATCAAGATCAGGCTCAGCATGGTCGGGAAATAACCAGGGCCCATCTGGAACGAGTTCCCGATCTCCAGATTGCGACCGAACCAGATGAATAACAGGCCGGCAAAAATCATCGTCACGCCGCCGGCGAAGTCGCGACCGTTTTTTATCTTCAGCATGGCACTATACTCGCTGTGGAAATGAGCCGGCCGGAATGACATCGAAGGAAATCATACCGGCCGGCAGCCTGCATCACTGCGGCGGGACGTTCGCGGCCTTGATGACCTCGGCCCACTTCGTCGTTTCCTTGTCGATGAACGCCTGGAATTCGGCCGACGTATTGCCGACCGGCGTCACACCCATTGCTTCGAGTTTCGCTTTTATCGCCGGATCCGCAATGATCTCCTGGACTTCCTTGCTGAGCTTTTCGACAATTTTCGGCGGGGTGCCGGGAGGCGCAAACAAACCATGCCACGAGGTCGCCTCGAAACCGGGAATGACGCTTGCCATGGTTGGCACGTCGGGCAGCAGGCTGGCTTTTTCCAGGCTGGTGACGGCTAGCGCCTTGACCTTACCGGCCTTCACCTGCTGGGCAGCGGTCGGAATATTATCGAACATCATGTCCACATGGCCACCAACAACGTCGAGAATGGCCTGGCTGCTGCCTTTGTAAGGCACATGCGTGATCTTGAGATCGGCCTTGGTGGCCAGAAGCTCGCCCGCAAGATGGATGGACGTGCCAACGCCGGAAGAGGCGTAGGTGTGCTTGCCCGGCTCCGCCTTCAGGAAGGCGATCAACTCCTTGACGGAATTCGCCTTTATCTTATCCGGATTGACAACCAGCACGTTCGGCAGGCTTGCAATCAGCGAAATCGGCGCAAATCCCTTTTCCTTGTCATAAGGCAAGGTCTTGTAGAGCGTCTGATTGATCGCGTTGGAACTGACCGTTCCCATACCGATCGTATAGCCATCAGGCTTTGACCGCGCTAGGTCGCCAAGGCCGATATTGCCGCCGGCACCGGGCTTGTTTTCAACGATGAAACGTTGTCCCAGCCTCTTGTCCAATTCTTCAGCCACAAGGCGGCCGAATGTATCCGTATTGCCGCCTGCGGCAAAAGGAACAATGACGGTCACCGTCTTGGACGGATAGTCTTCGGCAAAACTGGACTGGAGACCGGTTGCGGATATTGCGGCTGTGACAGCCGCAAACGTCATGAAACGCTTGAGGTTCATAGTAATTCCTCCACTTTCTGGCTTCCTGCCAGCACTGTTCACCACCCTTCGAAACCCTCCTCCCGAAGAAATGGAAGCGCTTTCATTTTAGCCCCAAAAATTTCTTCCGCAACAGCAGACGGTGTTTTTTTAATCATTATGTTTCAACATATTGACTTGAATCACTACAATACTTTAGACGCGCATCTTGATTATGCTCAAAATGAAAGCGTAAATCATTTTGAGGGGAACGAGAAATGACCGACTACGAGAAAAGAAGTTATATCGCACCAGGCGGGCCGGTCACGCTCGCCGACATTGCAAAGCTCGCGGGCGTTTCGCCGGTCACGGTTTCCCGGGCGATCAATACTCCCGCTCTGGTCAAGCCCCGCACGCTGGAGGTGATTGAGCGGGTGATCGCAAAAACGGGTTACGTGCCTAATCTGTTGGCTGGCGGCCTTGCTTCCCGGCGCACCCGGCTGATCGCTGCGATCGTCCCAACCGTTTCCAGCACGATCTTTGCCGAGACTATCGAGGGGCTTAACGCTGAACTCGTCGCCGCCGGCTATCAACTGCTGCTTGGCCTTTCCGGTTATGACAATGCCCGCGAGCTGGAACTGACACGCGCGATTTTGGCACGCCGTCCCGATGGCATCGTCCTCACCGGCATCACGCATCTTAAAGGGACACGCGCCATGTTGACAGGCGCGGGCTTGCCGATTGTCGAGATATGGGATTCCACCCCCTCACCGCTCGACACTGCGGTCGGCTTCTCGCATGCGGCGGTTGGCGCTCTGGCGGCCGAGCATCTGCTGGTCAAGGGCTACGACCGCTATGCCCAGATCGGTGCCAACGATCCCCGCGCCGTTCAGCGCCGCGACGGTTTCGTCGGTCGCCTCAGAGGGGTCGCGGATGTCGAGTTACCAGCGCTGGAAATGAATTCACCCTCTACCTTTCGGGACGGCAGATTGGCGATGGCGCAGCTTCTGGACAGTGGGCAGGGCACGCTAGGCATATTCTGTTCATCGGACGTCGTCGCCCACGGCGCCCTGGCGGAAGCAAACGCACGCGGCTGCAGCATACCCGATCAGCTTGCCGTTATCGGTTTCGGCGATTTTGACTTTGCTCCCTACACACACCCGCCATTGACAACGATCCGTATCGATCGCCGTGACATCGGCACCAAGGCAGCGCGCTCCATTCTCAGAAAGATAGAAGGCGACGGGAATGTGGAGGCCATGATCAATGTCGATTTCCACATCGTTGCCCGCGGCACCGCCTGACGCAGCGCGCTTACGGCCGCTTGCCAAATTCCGCCGTGGCCCGCGTCCAGTGATCGGCCTGTTCCGAAAGCGTAATGCCAAGACCTGGCCGGCTTGGCACCAGCATGCGGCCATCCCTGATCTCCAGCCGCTCGTTGAAAAGCGGATCGAGCCAGTCGAAATGCTCCACCCAAGGCTCAAGCTCGTAGGCGGCCGCCAGATGGAGGTGGATTTCCATGGCGAAATGGGGCGCAAGCTGCAGCTTCCTGGACTCTGCCAGCGCGCAGATTTTCAGGAATTGCGTGATGCCTCCAACGCGCGGCGCATCGGGCTGGATGAAATCGACGGATTTATTCTCAATCAACGAGATATGCTCCAGAACGCTCGCCAGCATTTCGCCGGTTGCGATCGGTGTATCGAGCGTTGCGGCGAGCGCCGCATGGCCTTCGACATCATAGGCATCGAGCGGCTCTTCGATCCATGTCAGATTATAGGGCTCCATGAGACGGCCGAAACGCATAGCGGTGGGGCGATCCCACTGCTGGTTCGCATCAACCATCATCGCCACCCTGCCGCCGAGGCGCTCATGCACCGCCGCGACGCGTTTGAGATCGACAGCCATATCGGGCTGACCGACCTTGATCTTGATCCCACCTATGCCCGCAGCAATCGAGCGCTCGACATTATCGAGAACTTCCTCAATCGGCGACGACAGGAAGCCACCTGATGTGTTATAGCATTGCACGGAATCGCGGTGGGCGCCGAGCAACTTGGCAAGCGGCAGGCCTGCACGTTTCGCCTTGAGGTCCCACAAGGCCACATCGAAGGCTGCTATCGCCTGGACGGCAAGCCCGCTGCGACCGACCGACGCTCCGGCCCAGCAAAGCTTGTTCCACAGCTTGCCAATGTCGTTCGGGTCTTCGCCGATAAGGACGCTCGCGATCTCCTTGGCGTGTTCATATTGACCCGGACCACCGGCACGCTTGGAATAGCTGAACCCAATGCCGCTATGGCCGTGCTTCGTCTCTATTTCCGCAAAGAGAAAAGCGACTTCGGTCAAAGGCCTCTGCCTGCCGGTCAAAACCTTTGCATCGCTTATCGGCGCCTTCAGCGGCAGGAAGATCGAGGAAAGCTTTATCCAGGCAATGCTGTCTGCGCCGAGGGCCTGTTGCCGGTGGCCGGTTTTTGCTGGCTGCGTATCCATCTTCGCCTCTCTGATTTTCACCCGCCGAGCGGCCCTCGTCTTGACTGATATCGCGGCAATCAATTTAAGTCCAAGTTGTTTTCTGTTGGATATTGATACCAGGATTGAATAGATGCTTGATTTGGGACAGGTCCGTTCATTTGTCGCCATCGCCGCCGAGCTGAATTTCAGCCGCGCGGCCCGGCGTTTGAATATGACCCAGCCTCCACTCAGCCGGCAGATCAAGCTGCTGGAGCAGGAACTCGACGTCACACTCTTCGAGAGAACCAGCCGCAGCGTCGTCCTGACGCCGGCAGGGGTAGCGTTTCTGGCGGAGGCCCGGAAACTGCTTGAACAGGGGGATGCAGCGGTAACCGCGACAAGAAGGGCAGCACGCGGGAGTGCGGGGGCAGTGAAAATCGCCTTTGTCGGCGCCAGCACCTATAGTTTCCTGCCGAGGTTCATCAGTCGGGCGCGTACTGCCGTACCTCAGGTCGAACTCGAACTGGTGCAGATGGAAACGGCCGAGCAGCTTCAAGCGATCAATGCCGGCGATATCGATCTCGGACTTTCCCGCCCGCTTACCGGCAATCATCATCTGGAAAGCCTGTGCGTTGCGCGCGAACCCATGATGCTCGCCATCCCTCGCGCGCATCCGCTTGCCGCAAAACGCCGACCTGCGCTGGATGCGCTCAATGGTGAGCCCTTCATCATGTTTTCCCCGCCTGCACGCTATCTGCACGACAAGCTGACCAGACTGATGGAGCAGAACGGTATTGCCCCCCGCGTCGTTCAAAGCATGACCCATTCTCAGGCCATCCTCTCACTGGTCAGCGCCGGCATCGGCCTGGCGCTAGTTCCGGCCGGCACCCAAAACGCCTGCTTCGATGATGTGATCTTTCGATCCTTGGATTTGCGAGAAGAATGTGTTGCAGAGCTTCACGCCATTTGGAGTCCCCACAACCGCAATCCTTTGCTGCCGGAAGTACGCAACATCGCTACCCTTGGGCATATTACGTTATGACCTTCATCTCCAGCAACAGGTTAAAATACATATCTTTTGAGGTATCGAGCTTGTTTCTCGAAGCCATTTCGCCTTGATATAATCTGAACGGCCGACCTCTGCATTTCGAAAACTCAATGAGGTTCCTGCCGAGCTCGCAGAAACAATTTCAAGGCGCCCCGCATGCCGGTCTTTAGGCACGCCATGGGTCTACGAGAACAACGCCTGTACCTTGGAAATCATGAATGTTGCGTGTGACAACCACTAGTCCATGCACGATCGCTGTCGCAGCAATGAGTGCATCTGCTTCATTGCGGCGATCCGGAATATGCAAGTGAGCACATCGCGTCGCAATTGCTTCATCGATAGAGATCATGCGCTCAGCGAACTCCGGTCGAACTCGGCTATCCATCCAGGTTCGTAAGCGAGAGCCCTGCTCGATGTCACGGCGCTGGATGCTGAGTATCCCGCGCTCAAGCTCTAAAATTGTTATGGCAGAAATATACAGATCACGAGAATCCTTGGCACCTAACCAAGTCGTCACGTTCAGATCAGCCTTACCGTCACCCACTTTACGGAGCTCGGAGACAACGTTTGTGTCGAGCAAGTATTTCAAGAGAGATCAACTTCGCGAGTTGCAATGACCGACCGAGACAGATCGAAATCGATATTCGACAATCCTGGCATTGAAAGCGCATCGACAAGATTGTGACGCTTACCTGTCAGACGCTCAAACTCACGGTACGTCATCAACACATGCGAAGGTCTGCCTCGATCGGTGATGACGACAGGCCCTGCCTCAGCAGCTTTTTTCGCTCTGCCAACATCGTGATTCAGTTCGCGGCTGGTCAAGTTAGTCGTAGCCATAGTCGCCTCCATGTAGGAACGTATCTACATATAACGCTTTCATTTTAATCTCGCAATCCCTTTCTTGCGCCGCGTGGCTGCCAGCCTTTTAAGCTCTTGAACCGATGTGAACCTGCGACCATTTAATTGGAAGAAAAGCGAAACCTGCGGAATTACCTAGCAACGGACCTCAGGCTTCGGTGCCAGTTCAGGCGCCATGAGAAATCTGAGTAAGGCATACTTGGCGAGATCTTCGCTGTTGTGACGCAGCGATGCCCTCGTCTCGCTGGCTCCTGCTACTACCCGAACAGCGGTCCTGGCAGGTGACGCTTGGCCGCTTTCTCGAAGTCGTTAAGGCAAGTATATTCATCGAGGTCGCGTGTGCTTGCTTGCATCTTTTACCCGATGAGGATCGCGCGGAAATCGTTTACGTTGGCTCCGGTCGGGCCGGTTACGAACAGATCGTTCGTGGCATCGAACCCGGTCCAGGCGTCGTTCGAGGCGAGCAGGTGCTGGGGATCGAGCCCTGCGGCTAGAAGCCTACTCACCGTGAACCCGGCCACAAAAGCCCCGGCATTGTCTTCGGAGCCGTCGATTCCATCCGTGTCCGCCGCAAGCGCCTCGATGTCTGCATGTGCGGCAATCTCGATCGCGAGCGAAAGAAGGAACTCAGTGTTTCGTCCGCATTTTCCTTTGCCGCGAAGCGTGCATGAACTTTTGCGATCTCGCGCGCTTCACCCTCGATTGCATCGCTCAAGACGACAGCCGGGACGCCACGATGCCGCGCGAGTGCCGCCGCGGCCTCCATCGAGGCCTGTGCGGAAGCGACAACCTTGATCTCGTTAACGCGGAAACATGGGTGGTCGGGATCGACGCCGGCATCCTCCTGAAGATTTCGGATGACGTTTCCTGGCAGTTCCATGCCATACCGCTCGATGACGGATAGTGCGTCCTTAGGCGTTGAACGCGACAAGACGGTCGGGCCGCTGGCAACCAGAACAGGATCGTCCTTTCGCGCGTTCTGCCTTCATGGTCCTCCCCGATGGAAGCGCTGTACATCTATTTCCCAAGCCTCCGTCATCAATCGGCGGCGCTGTGAGCGCTTGTCGCGTTTCTAAAATACCGAGCCAGCGACCGTCCGGTCCTGCTCAAGGGGAGAGCGATGTAACGACATCGCGCGTCGGTTTACTTAGAACCTGCAGTGTCTCGCCAATAACTGTCGATGATATGCTGGCCATTGTTGACAATCCGCTGACCGAGTTCTGGATTGCCACCCTTCAGCGTATCCGGGTCGCCGCCGCATAGGCGAACGAACGTCACCTGCTGAACCGTGAACATGAAGTACTCCCTGCTGGTCGGCTCGAATTCCAGACCGGCCTCCTTGAAACCGTCTGCTACCTCGGCAGCCGCGACGTCGATCGCCTTGAAGACTTTGTCTAACATCGAACGTTCCGCCGCACTGCGGATCTCAAGGTACCTCCGCTGTTCAGGCGTGGGCGCGGAGCAGGTCTTCTCAGTCATATCTTTCTCCTTGGCAACATGGTTGGCGTCACTGGATATTGCACTATCTCAGGTGGAAACACGGGAGGAAGTAGATGAAGGTCCAAAAGTTCAGCATTTCGGACGCGGAACTCGTCAAATCGCCGGGGCAGGATGCCGACATTTATGTCGGAAACCTGGTGGACGAGAGAAACGGTGGCCCGGTCTCGATCGGCTATGGGCGGTACGCACCCGGCCAGTCGCTGACCGAAACGATGGCCGTCGACGACACCATGATCATCCTTGAGGGCCGATTGTCCGTATCCACCAACGACGGAACGGTCACCGCGGGACCCGGCGACATCGTTTACATGCCTAAGGGCCAATCCGTCACCATCACGACAGAGGGCGAGGGTGCAACGACGGCCTTTGTGACCTATCCGCACTGGGCCGAGGCTCGCGACAGATGAAAAAAAGACGACCTCCCTCACTGAGAGGACCCGCCCGGTCTTGCAGCCGGACCGCCCTACCCTGTTCGACGATCGTGCACGTCACTGCTCGCCGCGCCGACGTCTGATTTCCCGGAGCATGCGCAGGTTCTCCCTGGCTTGCGCCGCGTTGATCAGCGCCTTTTCTTGATTGATGAGCTGCTCGCGGTCGCGATAGTGCCGCTGCGTCGACATGCAGTCGCTGTAATCGCGATAATTGGTGCAGCGACGGCTGTCGCTGTAGCGATCGTCGTCGGCCACTGAGCAGCCTGTCATTACCAGCAACATCAGGCCACCGACGTAGACGGATGTCAAAGATCTGGTTGTCGAATTAAGCATGGTCATTTTCATCATTCTCCAATTGAAGGTGTTTGTTTCACCGGGCTGATTTTCAGGCCCGTCCAGCGGGCGGCGAAAGCCCACATGTCGGCATGCTGGACGATGACCTTGTCGAGCGGCATGCCTGCGCCATGTCCGGCGCGCGTTTCGATCCGGACCAGTCGCGGTTTCCATCCGAGCTCGGCGGCCTGCAGCGCAGCCACGTACTTGTAAGTGTGGGCCGGCACGACGCGATCGTCGGCGTCAACCGTGGTCGCAAGGATTGCCGGATAGTCTTCGCCCTGCTTGATCGTATGGTAGGGCGAGTAGCTCAGAAGATTGCGGAAAGGCTGCTCTTGTGAGGGGTCGCCGAATTCGCTGATCCAGAAACCGCCCGCCGTGAACTTATCGAAGCGGAGCATGTCCATGACACCGACGCCAGGCAAAGCTACGTCGAACAGATCGGGCCGCTGGTTTGTCACCGCTCCGACGAGAAGGCCTCCGTTGGATTCGCCCTGGATCGCGAGACCATCCGATGAGGTGATGCCGCTCTTTTTAAGGAACTCCCCGGCCGCAATGAAGTCGTCGAAGGAATTCTGCTTATTCGCGAGCTGTCCGGCGCGATGCCAGGCTCGCCCGTACTCTCCACCACCGCGGATGCCGGCGATTGCCAACACCCCGCCCTGCTCCACCCAAGCGAGGTGGATCGGGTTGTAATATGGAACCTGAGGGATTCCGAAGCCGCCGTAGCCATACAGCAATGTCGGAGCAGCGACCGTGACGTCCTTGCGGCGCACGATAAAGATCGGCACCTCCGTCCAGTCCTTCGAGCGGTAGAAGCGTTGCTCGACAGTGATGTCGTCCGGTTTGACGGAAGCCTTCGGCTCCACCCAAGGCTTCACCGCGTTGGTCTCCGTGTCGTACTGATAGACCGTGGTCGGCGCATCGAACGCCGTAAAGCCGAAGAAAGCTTCCGTATCGCCCGGACGGCCCTGAAACCCGCCAGCCGTTCCGATACCAGGCAACGGAACGATCCCCTCGGACGTACCACTCAAACCAAAGCGGCGGATTTCGGTCTTGGCATCGACGAGATAGACAATGAAGAGCCTGTTGCCCATCACCGCCGCATCGTTGACAACGGCTCTATCTGGATCCTCGCCGACGATTTCCTTGGGACGAGGATCGGCTTCGGCCGTATCGAGCGTCACCACGCGCCGGCGTTCGGCGCCATCGGTGGTGAGAAGGATCAGCCTGCTGCCGTCATTGCCGATGACGGACCATTCGGCCTCCATGTGCGGCACGATCGTCCTGGGTCTCCAATCTCCGGCGGCTAGATCGATAATCGTGAGGGCGTTTTCGTTCGTGCCCGGCGTCGATGAAATGGCAAGGTAGCGGCCGCCTTCAGTGCGGTTGGCGACATGTAACAGGCCCGGTTGATCGGGTGTGGAATAGATCAGCCGATCCTCAGCCTGAGGTGTGCCCAGCCTATGAAAATAGACTGCGTGATTAAAAATAGCCGCGCCGGATGCACTTCGAGCTGGTTCCGGCATGCGCGAATAAAAGAAGCCTGAGCTGTCCGGAGCCCAGCTGATATTCGAGAAGCGCGCCCATTCGACTACATCCTGAAGCTCGTTGCCACTCTCGACGTCGAGCACCCGGATTGTCCGCCAGTCCGTGCCGCCCTTCTGCACGCTGAAAGCAACATGACGACCGTCGTCGGAGACGCTCCACTCGCCTATCGCATCGCCATTGTCGTCAGACCAGGCATTGGGGTCGATCAGCAGACGAGCCTGTCCAAAAGCACCGTCACGCACATACAAGGCGGGCTGGTTCTCAAGACCCTTGTTGACCGTGAAGAAGCACTTGTCGCCACGCTTACGGGGATCCGTGTAGCGCTCGTATTCGAACAGGGCCTTCATCCGCTGTTCCAGAATATCGCGGCCTGGAAGCGCGTCAAGATACCGCCGCGCGACCTTGTTCTGGGCTTCGACCCATGCGCCGACGGTCGCCGCCTTGCCCTGTGTGTCTTCCAACCAGCGAAAGGGATCGGCAACGGTCACGCCGAAATGCTCCTCCGCTACGTCGACACGTTCGGTTTTTGGATATTGGATCTCTGACAAGTCGCTCTCCAAGGTCTGAGCGGGTACGCTGTTGATGTGCATGAACAGCGAAACCGCGATGGCGATATATTTCCTCAACGGTCGTCCCCTCTCGATAAATTGCATAAGCCTCACCGGTAGTAAACCGTATAATGACACTTAGTGTCATTATCAAGACTGACAAAAGCTCGAAACCTTCTGACCACGTCCGCGGAGCTGCTTCTCTTGTGGCACGCGTTGCCATATAAGGATGAGATCTGACGACTGGGAGGAAGCGATGAGCAGGACGGTTGCGGAGGACGCGCATATCAACGTGGCGCGGTGCGCCGCGCGTTTGTTCCTCGAGAAAGGCGTTGCTGAGACCAGCGGCGATGAGATCGCCGAGGCGGCCGGCATCTCAAGGCGGACGCTGTGGCGTTATTTCCGCACCAAGGAGAGCTGCATCGAGCCCTTGTTTGCACTGACGTCGCAGCGCTTTGCCGAAAAACTTGCAAAATGGCCGCTCGATACGTCCGTCGAACGCTTTCTTGAGATCGCGTACGACTTCAGCAAAATTGACGCAAAGGAAATCGAGGATGGCAAGCTCGTCGTTCACCTCATCGCCCGACTGGATGAAGAGCCCGCATTGCTGGAGCCATTCTTCATGGCGACACGCATGACGGAGATCGCCATGGCGCGCGTGATTGCTTTCAGGCTGGATATGTCACCGACAGAATTCGAGATTCGCCTGTGCGCAGCCGCTGTTGCCGCGGCCATGCGCGTCATAGACGAGACCGTTAGCAGGGCAGCGGTAAAATATGGACAGATCCCGACCGTCGAGGAAACCAATGACCGGCTCGCGCAGGCGATCCGGCGTGCAAGTACTTTACCATTCTGCGATCCGATTACGCCTCGGCCACGGCGAGACGATTCCGAAATTTTCCCCGCATAGCGCAAAAGGTCAGATACATCATGGCGGCCGACAGCGCGACAGCGCCTATTTCGGCAAGACAAGGCAAGACGTTGATCGCAGAACATCAAGCGGAACCTAGCAGCGGCGCTTGATGGACGACGATCGGTGCATGATAAGGCACACGCTCGTAAAGATCGACGATGTCGTGGTTCAAGAGGCGCACGCAGCCCGACGAAACGGCTTTCCCGATGGACTGCCATTCGGGATTGCCGTGAAGACGATAGAGCGTGTCCTGCCCGTCCTGAAATATATACAGTGCCCTCGCGCCGAGCGGGTTCTGCACGCCGGGGTCCATGCCTCAATTGGCAACCGAATATTTTTCCAGTTCCGGCTGACGGGCTATCATTTCCGCCGGCGGCTTCCATCTTGGCCAATGCTGGCGCCAGTGGATCGTGCCCCTGCCCTGCCAGGCAAATCCGTCCCGCCCAATGCCGACGCCGTAACGTATGGCCGTGCCGTCTTGCTCGACCAGATAGAGGAAACGGCTCGGCGTATCGACGACGACCGTCCCTGCTGCTTCTCCTGTTGGGTTTGGAATACGCTGGCGATAGAACTTTGGATCGATTTGCCGATATGGGACGGCAGCTACCAGATGGCCGCCGTCCTCAAATGTCGCATAAGGAGCGTCAAGCTCGGCATCGGCTCCGCTTTGGGCCGGAAGTGCTGCCGGCGCTGCGAACTCGTCACGTCGTGCATCGGCCTGCGTGGAGGTCGCGCAGCTGGCAAGTGTGGACGTTGCGGCCAGTGAGCCTATCAAAAAGCCCCGGCGGGAGAGCGTATCTGTCATGAGCTGCATACCATGATCTCTGGTCTTCAGAGTTGAGAAGAAACCGTCTGCGAGACGGTGCGACCTATCAAAGGTAGTTTTGCAAGTGCATCTCGTAAGGCCATCGCATCCCACGGCATGTGCTCTGTGATACCGAGGCCAACGACATCGACTTCGCGTGACACGTCGGTCAGCAGTCTCACGACTTGCGACAGCGTCATCCGACCGGCCTGGATGTCGTCGTCCGTTGGGGCGACAGCGCCCGGTCTGGAAAAGGTCAGAGAACGGAATAAAGTCGCGTCGAGGACGTCGAGGTCAAAATGCACTGCGACGTGCCTGGCGCCCGTCGCCCGCAGCCATTTCAGGACGGGCTCGCTGTCGGCAGCGAGTTCCTCCGGCCCCACCCGCTGAACCTGCATGCGTTCGGCAAGATCATCCTCGAATTGCTGCAGTTCGGAATACTTGTCTGGCAGTTTACGCCATCCCGCGATCAGCGCTTTGCCAGGCTTGATCGGTGTTTTCACGGCATTTAAAAACTCCGGATCACCCTGGCCGAGCAGGCTCCCGAGCACATGTGCATGGGAATTTGGAAATACCTTGCTGGAAAACAGATCACTATGGGCGTCGATCCAGAGTACGGCGAGGTCGCCGCCATATCTCTCATTCAAATAGGCGAAGGGCGCAAGATCGACACCACAATCTCCGCCGAGTACAACAATGCGATCCGGCTGATGACGATCGATGCGGCTGCGTGCGTCGCGGATCTGATCAAGGACAACGTCGCGCGCCAGGATCCCCTCAACGACGGGCAAAGGTTTTCCGTCTGGTTCTGCCACGTTCACTTCTTCGAAGGGGCCATCCGTTTCCGGCGCGAGCCAAGCCAGCAGTCTCGCACCGAACATGTAAGAGGGGTCACCTCCACCCTGCCATTGGGGAAAGAGCAGACGAAGCGTTTTTTCGTTTTCCATCGGTTGGCTCCTTTCAAAGTTTTCGTAAGAGTAATGTAGCGATCCCAACAAGCGCGTTCCATCGCTCATTGGGGAATAGTGGGATACACTGACGCCAACTAAATTCGCGTCGATGGAGCTGTAATGATACGGGCGAACCTCAACGATATTGCCGTGTTTATGGCCGTGGCGGAGGCTGGGAGTTTTGCTGCCGGGGCTAGGATCTCTGGTTTGACCCGGTCCGCAGCGGGTAAGGCAGTATCCCGCCTTGAAGAGAGACTGGGTGTGCGGTTGCTGAACCGGACCACCAGGGCTTTAAGCCTTACAGATGAGGGTCGCGCGTTTCATGCACATGGTCTGCGTATCATCAATGCCGTGGATCAGGCGGAAGGCAGCGTCGCCGGTCCGACTGGCGTGCCGCGCGGCGTACTTCGTCTGTCCGCACCGCATGCTTTTGGTCAGCGCGTCATCATGCCGTTTATCGAAAGCTTCCTGGCCCGGTGGCCAGAGGCGCAAATCGAGGCAAGCTTTACCGATCGATTGGTCGATATCGTCGAAGAAGGTTTCGATCTAGTTATTCGCTTCGGCGGCACCACTGTCGATAGCCGTCTAGTATCACGCGTCCTGGCCCGAGACCGATATCACATCGTTGCATCCGCACGTTATATCGAATTGCACGGCGAGCCACGGAGCCTTGATGAACTGACCTGTCACCCGTGCCTCTCCTTCAGCAGCCGAGGGACAAGGCAACAATGGCGCTTCAAGAATGCCGATGGGAATTGGATTTCCGCGCAGATTAGAAGCCGACTGCGGCTGGATAGCGGGGAAGCCTTGCATAGCGCTGTCGGGCGCGACCTCGGCATTGCCCTGATGCCGAACTTTCTGGTTGGCGAAGATATCCAGTCCGGCCGTTTCGTTCACATTCTGCCGGAAATACCAACGGAGACTGTCGAGATCAGCGCCATCTATCCCGACCGCAGGCTTCTCGATGCAAGGGTTCGACAGTTCATCGACCTAATGGCCGTGGGCCTGCGGCTTTGATCATATGGCTGCTTCGATCGTGCCAGAGCAAACAACGTCTGAATTCCGAACGGGCTGTTGGGACGACCCCTGCCGCCGCACTCATCTGCTCCGAGTACATACGCCTTTCTCTGCAGCCGTTCAGTTCAACTCAGGTAGGTGACGGTGCGGAGACCGATTGCGGATGTGGCCGGACGTCGACGCCGTGCCCCGTCAGAAGCTCGGCGGGACCGGCCTGGTTGAAGAATATGAACGCGCCGACCAACTGTCGGTTCGGCGCGGGCAACGCACGTCGGACTTCAAAACCGCCAAGATCGCGGGCGCGCGGAACGATCAACGTTTCGATCGCGGCCACGCCGACCTCGTCAGGGCATCCTGGTTCGATCGCAGGATTTCAGCTCATGCCTTGTCCACTTCTTGCCGATGATCATCCATTCACAGCGAGGAGCGGTGACGCGTGACGCACCTGCTCCTCTTTTTAAGCGTGCTTACGCTCCAGCGCCAGCCTTGGGCGCGGTAGTGTTGAGCAACTGCTGCTCCCACAGATATGCGATGCCACTCCCGCCAGAATGCTGGACGATGACGTCGGTGACCTTTACAGCCTGTTCGGCCCGGGCCCAGTCACGCTGCCATTCGGCCGCGAGCGCGAGCCAGGTCATCATGTTGACGCCGGCCGCAATCATGCGCTGGATTGCGACTTGATGCGCCTCAGCGGAAACTGCTCCGGAGGCGTCCGTGATGACAGTTACATCCCAGCCCTCACCCGCGGCCTGTATCGCCGGCATGGCGACGCATACCTCCGTCCAGAGTCCGGCGATAATCAGTTGCTTGCGGCCTGTCGCCTTCACCACGTCGACAACCTTCGGATCCTGCCAGGTATTGATAAGCGTTCTGTCGATGATGTCCTGGCCGGGAAAGACGTCCGCGATCTGCGGGAACAGGTTGCCGCCGCGCTCCGCGATCACGGTTGTGAGGATGGTCGGAACGTCGAAGGCCTTGGCCGCCTTGGCAAGGCCAACCGTGTTGTTGACCACCATCGTCGGCTCGTGGCTGTTCACGTTCGCGAGCTGATACGGCTGATGATCGATAAGGACGAGCACGGAGTCTTCGGGGCGTAGAAGCGAGGCAAGGCCGTTACGAAAGGTCATGAAATATCCTTTTTGATGGTTCGTCGACAGTGTGAACGCGTCCGTAGGACGTCGATCCACGAAAACCTTGTCAGCGCCAGCCCTGATGCGGTAGCCCTCGGAAACGCGAGCTGTGTTGCAGAAAGGGGAACGCGAAATGGAAATCGACGATCTCAGGACCTTCGTGGAAGTCGCCGACACAGGAGGTGTCACGCCCGCCGCGCAACGGCTCGGCGTCTCAAAGTCCATGGTGAGCCGACGCATCGCGCGCCTGGAGGCGGAACTGGGCGTCCAGCTCCTCGCACGCACGACACGCGGAATCGCTTTGACAGAGGAAGGCGCGACGTTTCGCGATTACGCGGCGAGAATCTCGGCGGAGATCGACGTGGCACGCGAAACGATCCTGCCAGCGGGCGAGCTGCGCGGGCGGATCAGGATCGCCGCCCCTCTGTCGTTTGGGCCGACCCACCTCGCCCCTGTCCTGTCTCAGATGGCGCGCCGACACCCGCACCTCCAGGTCACTTCGTGCTACACCGACCGCTTCGTCGATCTTATCACCGAAGGTTTCGACTGCGCCATCCGGATCGGCTATCTGCCGGATTCCAACCTCATAGCCAGGCGCGTCGGACCTCTCTACGGAAGGTTCGTTGCGAGTCCCGACTACGTCGCCCGGAATGGTCTGCCAGAAACGCCGGATGAACTTCTCAAGCATGAGGCGCTTATGCAGGGAACGGAGAGCTGGCAGGTCACCGACGGCGACCAGGTGTTCAACATCCGGCCGCAAGGCCGGTTTTAAGGCCGACAACGGGGTAGCATTGCTTGCCGCCGCTCTGGAAGGGCTTGGCATCGCCAGACTTCCGAATGGCCTCACGGACCAGCATATCGCTTCCGGCGCCCTCGTCGAAGTGATGCCGAAGTATCCGCCTCCAACCGCCGGCATCTTCGTGGTCAGGCCACCTGGACAGCATCCTGCCAAGAAGGTTCGCGTGCTGACCGAGATGCTGATCGAGTGCTACGACTCCGGCTCGTCCTAGGAGCCTGCCGAGTCCTATGGTGCAAGATGCTCTGAAAAGAACTCGGCCAGCTTTGCGACCGCCGGGCCGACATATTCCGGCTTGTAGTACATGTCATAGTGACCCGCGCCTTCGACTTCGAAGAAGTGCTTTGCGTTCGACGGAGAATGGTCGAACAGACGCCTACCCGCCTCATACTGACCGGTCGGTCCCCGACGCCCGCCTGCGCAAATCCCGAGAAGCCCTATCCGCGCCTCGTCGACATAAGGCGGCATCGTCTTCGAGATCGCGCGGCTCGCCCGCGCTCTCGCCCTGGTATGACGGGTCGAAGGTCAGCGCTATGAACCCGTATGCGGAGAGCCGTTCGGCGTAGATCGCTCCGATCTGCTCCTCACGCTGCTGCCCGGCGTCGCAAGGACAATCGCAGGATATGAACTGGTTTGGTCAAAATCCAGCGGCAGGTGGATATTGCCGACGACCTCGATATCTTTGTTCTTGAACGAAACCCGCTTGATCATACGGCGGTCCTCCTTTTCCTAGTCACGGCGTCATCACGACACGCCCGAGGGGCTTGGCCGTCTCTGCGTAGTGATGCGCCTTCGCAGCATCTTGAAGCGCGAAGGATCGGTCGATCACGGCGTCGATCTTGCCGGCTGCGGCGGCGGCAAGAAGCTCGTCGACCGTGCCGTGCACCGAAGGCCGTTCGAGGACGGATCCCATGAATACCCCGTGGAGCGTCTGATTGCTCTGCATCGGCTGCCATAGATCGACATCGAGCTTTCCGCCGCCGGCATTGCCGAGAAAGACGAGACGCCCTTCCGGCGCGAGTGCGCAAAGCGAAGCTTGCAAAGTGGAACCGACCGGGTCGATGACCAGATCGACGCCCTTCCCGGTGGTCAGCCGGCGCGCTTCTTCCACGATGTCGTGCTCAAGGCGGTCGACGACGAAGGCGGCTCCAAGTTCGGTCAGACGAGCTTGCCTTTCACTTCCACTCGCGACGGCAATGACGGTTGCTCCTGCCTGTCTGGCAAGCTGTACCGCCGCAAGCCCAACGCCTCCAGCCGCGCCTTGTATGAGGACCGTTTCATCCTCCCGTAGGCCGCCTCGGGTGATCAAGCTGTGATAGGCGGAGCCAAAGGAGATCGGCAGCGCGGCCGCCTTTGCGATGTCCAGGCCCGTGGGCACTAGCCACGTTCGCGAAGCAGCGACAGCCCAAAGTTCAGCGTGCGATCCCTGCAGACTAAAAGCAGCGACCTTGTCGCCGACGGCACGAGTGGTCACGTCTTTGCCCACACGCACGACCGTTCCAGCCGCTGCGTAGCCTACCACGTACCGAGGTGCCTGGGACGTCGATCTGCGATTGATCAGATCTCCGCCTTCGATGGAAATTGCTTCCACCCTGATGAGGACTTCGTCCGGCCCGCAGACCGGATCAGGCACATCGACATATTTAAGCACAGACGGTGGTCCCGGATTGTCATATATGGCGGCCTTTCATCTTCACTCCATTTTCAGAGGAAACGTGTGTAGACATGTAGGTGGTCCACGGTCGTGAGAAAGGGCCCCCTGTCGGGAACGCGATGTTGCGCGACTTGCAACGGACGGGATGGAAAACGGTCGCTGTTCCCCACCGCGCAACAAGCTGTCGCATTCATCGCCACTTAAATCGCTGCGCCGGGGCCACAAAATAGGCGGTCATCCGTCGGGAGCAAAGGCTGAGGCTCTCCCGACTTCACGAATTCGAAAAAGGAATCGAATCCTATGATTGATTTGAGTGGAAAGCGCGCCTTGGTTAGGGCGGCTCTCGCGGCATCGGCGCGGCTATTGTCGAAGCACTTGCGGAGAATGGCGCCGATGTGGCGTTCACCTATCAAAATTCGAGCGAAAAAGCTGCGGCGGTTGCCCGGTCCGTCGAAAGCCACGGCCGCCGTGCCGTGGCCATCCGAGCCGACAGCGCCGATCCGCAGGCGATCGCGCGGGCTGTCGAAGACGCCGTGACCGCGCTCGGCAGGCTGGACATCCTCGTGAACAGCGCGGCGATCGGCCATTCGGGAAACATCGCCGATCTGAACCTTGACGAATATCAAACCCTCATGGACGTCAACGTTCGGGCGCCGGTGCTTTTTGCAAAGGCGGTCATCCCGCATCTGCGAGACGGCAGCCGTATCATCACGATCGGTTCCGCCCTCGGCGAGCGGGTACCTTTTCCTGGCATAACTCCTTACGCCATGTCGAAGGCGGCACTGACGTCCTTCACGCGCGGCCTCTCGCGTGAGCTGGGGCCGTCGGGCATCACTGTGAACCTGGTCCAGCCTGGGGCGACGGATACAGATGCCAACCCCGCAAACGGCGCGGCAGCAGACTTCCAGCGAAGCCTGACATCACTCGGGCGCTTCGGCGAGCCAAAGGAGATCGCAAACGCCGTTGTATTCCTGGCAAGCTCCGCCGCGAGCGTCATCACGGGCGCGACGATCACCGCAGACGGCGGCGCGATCGCCTGACCGGTATCCGCCAGGCGCCATCGGAAGGCGGCGCCTCTCCCTCCGGTACATGACGGCTCTGTCGACAATAACAGGCGACTGATATTGGCTTTCGATCACCGCCCGGCTGTAATCCAGGATGCCCCACCTTTAAACTCGCACTACGCTCATGAAAGGAAGCAAACCTTCGGCCTCTCCCCCCAACATGCTAAACTGGGGAAAACTGCGAACTAGCCCATCTGTCGTTTGAAGACACTCACATTTCAAAGACACGCGAGTCTTAATCCGGTCGTGTCCAAAGGGCGATTTCCGTTGTTCAAAAATTGATAATTCCGTCCAATCGTTCCAGACTGTTGCTATGACAGCAACAATAGATTTTTTAGAGATGCAGGCGTTTATCGCTGTGGTGACGGAAGGATCCTTCACTGCAGCGGCGGAACGCCTCGAAACGGACAAGGCGCGGGTGAGCCGCATCATCAGCCGAATGGAAGCAAAGCTCGGCGCGCGGCTTTTGAACCGATCGACCCGGCACCTCAGCGTGACGGAGGTCGGGCGCGATTATTTCGAACGCGCCTCTTCCATCGTAGCGGCTGCTGAAGCCGCAGAAGCCGCAGTGGCACAACGGACGCAAGAACCGAAGGGCCGCCTGAGAGTTACGGCGGGGGCTGAATTTGGAACGACGCGGGTCGATGGCTGGATCGCTGAATTCTTGCGCAAGTGGCCGAAGGTCACCGTCGAAACGGAGTACACGAACCGTCTCGTCGATATCATTCATGAAGGTGTCGATGTGGCGATTCGCATAGGTCCGTTGGATGACTCGGAGCTTTCGGCCCGCAGGCTGGGAGAGTTGACCTACGGCTTGTATGCTTCCCCCGATTATCTGAGGGGCGCAGCGTCTATCCGCAAGGTTGATGATCTGAAGCGGCACGACCTCATCATGCATGCGCCGCGCGGCCGTCCGAGCTGGACCTTGGTGAATGGTGAAAAGACGGAGAAGGTGTGGCACGCACCACGGTGCGCCCTCGATAACACCATGGCCGCCAGGAACCTGGCGCTGTCGGGTCTGGGGATCGTTCAGCTCCCAAGATACATGGCCGAGCCGCATGTAGAGGAAGGCGGCCTTGCTAGAGTCCTGCCGGGTTGGGCGCGTATCCCTGTACCGGTCCATGCCGTCTTTGCTTCGACGCGATACATGGATCCGAAGGTGCGGGGGTTTGTCGACGTCTGCCGCGATGGCTTCAGGAGTAATGTCGAAGGCTTCAGTTGAGACGATCTGCTGCGCCCTAGGCGTTCGATTCTAAACGGCGTGAAGCCATTCGGTGTCACCGGGTATCGTAGCGATCCGATCATCACGCTTGCGTTTCGAGCGACCTTGTCGTTCGCGGGTTGAGTGCGCCTGCACGGCTGGCGATTTATTGTCGGTTCGAGGGACAACAATGTGTTGCCTGCGGCCCGACTGTTAACTCCTCCATCAAATTCATAACTTCGCTCCTGTCGCTTGCTGGAGCGCTCGCCGTCGAAGGGCGCGCGGGACAGTGCGGCCGCATGAATCCCGTCGGCGGCTACCGCCCCTATGAAGAAAGACATCGTACATGACACAAACAATCGGAATCATCGGCTCCGGCCTCGTAGGTAAGGCAGTCGCGCGCCTCGCGACCGCGGCTGGCTACAAGGTGGTGGTCAGCAACTCCCGCGGCGCGGACAGCATCAAGGACCTGATAGAGGAGCTTGGTCCGCTGGCGCGCGCCGGCACCACCGAGGAGGCCATCGCGGCGGGTGACATCGTCACGCTCTCGATCCCGATCGCCGCTACCGAGCAGTTGCCCGCCGACAAGTTCGCGGGCAAGGTCGTACTCGACCAGACGAACTACTATCCCGCATTCGGCAACAATGACGTCCTCGACAAGGCCGAGCTGACTTCCAGCGAGCTGATCCAGCGGCGTCTGCCGGGGGCGAAGGTCGTCAAGGGCATGCACAACCTCAGCTGGCTCCACATGAAGGCCAACGCGACGCCGCAGGGTTCGGCGAACCGCACGACGCTGCCGATCGCGGGTGACGACGCCGGAGCGAAGCAGGCGGTGACCGAGTTCTTCGATAAGATCGGCTTTGATGCAATCGACGCGGGCCCGCTCGCGGACAGCTGGCGCATCGAACCGAGCACGCCGATCTACTTCTGGGCCTACGCTCCGACGGTTGACCTGCAGGCGACGGGTCCGGAAGCCGAGCGCGCCTACACGCAGCCAGGCACGCCAGTGTCGCGTGAACATGCTCGGCGCCTGATCGACGAGGCAAAGCGCCCGTCGCCGATCGGCGGCACGTTCGAGGGCATGCCGCAGGTCCACGTCGACCTCTTCATGGCCCAGGCAAGCGCCGCGACCGTCGCGAATTGACCTCCTGCCGGACGCCCCTCCAAGGGCGTCCGGCTGTCGGTTGAGAGAGGCCTCGAGCGCTGCGGACCGCCGCGAGCAAAAGAAAGGGATACGACATGGAAGGTGGAAGAAAGCCAGGTCCTGACCATCCGATCACGGTCGCTCCTGCGGGCTAGAGGGTTATCGTCAACCTGGATGAGTCCGTCCTCGCCGACAGCCGTGACGCCCTCATCCTAAAAGAGGCGAGCCTCAATCCAGTCTACTACATCCCGCGCACTGACGTGGCGATGCATGAACTCAGCCGGAGCGACACCAGCACCCACTGCCCCTACAAGGGTGATGCCAGCTATTTCAGCGCGCGAGGTGGCGCCGCCAGAGATGTCGCCTGGTCTTACGAGGATCCTTTCGACCACATGCTGATGATTAAGGGATACCTCGCGTTTTACCCTGACCGCGTCGATGCTATCGAAACGACGGTTCGCGATTAAATGCTGGAATATGCGCCGAGCAAAATCGGCCGATTCTATTGTTGTTTCGACGGCAACAGCGCATCCGAGTTTAGCTCTTTAATGTCGGAGATATGGGGCTCCCGCTGATTGATGGTTCAAGCGGCGCGTGACAGAATGTTGCCCATGACATCAACAATCGGCTTTTCCGAAATGCAGGTCTTCGTCGCAGTGGTAATGGAGGAGTCCTTTACCGCTGCGGCCGATCGCCTCGAGACTGACAAGGCTCGGGTGAGCCGCATCGTGCAGCGGATCGAGGAAAAGCTAGGCGCGAGGCTGCTGAACAGGTCGACGCGCCGGCTCAGCGTGACAGAAGTCGGAAGGGACTATTTCGAACGCGCGTCCTCGATCCTTGCGGCCGCGGAGGCGGCCCAAGCCGCGGTCGCCCAGCACAGCCAGGAGCCCAAGGGCCGGCTTAAGATCACAGCGACACCGGAGTTCGGCACAACGCGGGTCGACAATTGGATCGCCGCATATTTGTCCAAGTGGCCGAAGGTTACGGTGGAAGCGGTATATTCAATTCGCTTCGTCGATGTCATTCACGAGGGAATCGATGTCGCGATTCGTATTGGCACCCTGCAAGATTCGGATTTGTCGGCTCGGAAGCTCGGAGAGATAACTTACGGTCTCTATGCCGCGCCCGGATATCTGAAGGACGCTCCGGCGCTCCGTACCGTCGACGATTTGAAGCGCCACGACCTCATCATGAAAACGTCCAGCGGCCGTGCAAGCTGGACCCTTGTCAATGGCCCAGCAACAGAGAAGGTTTCGCAGGCGCCACGCTGCGCGCTCGATAACATCGTTGCGGCCAAGAACCTAACCGTATCGGGTTTGGGAGTGGCGCAACTTCCGCAGTTCATGGCTGAGCCACATGTGGCGGAGGGACGTTTGGTTCGGATTTTGCCTGGCTGGGCAAGCATACCGATGCCGGTTCACGCCGTTTTTGCCTCCACGCGCTACATGGATCCTAAGGTACGTGGCTTCGTTGATCTTTGCCGCGATGCATTCGGGGATGGTAGTGATTCCAGCCGAAGCTGAGGCCTCGCTGAAGCTCGGAATTGCGCGCCAGACCGCCCGCCGACCGAGCGCAGGTTCACCATTGTTGCTCGCACGAACAACAGACTGGGGTTCGTCGGGCATCTAATCTATTCCTGAGCGATATCCTAACTTCCAACCGAACCGCTCCGCGAGGAAGCGTGAACGTTGAAGTGAATAGGATATCTAATGAAGATCGGAATCTTAAACGCCGGCAATCTCGGCAGTCGACTGGCAAGAGCCTGGGCCGCGGCAGGTCACGAACTCGTTATTGCGAAGGACGGTGAGGATCGGAAAATCGCGCCATTACTTGCGGAACTGGGCGATAAGGCTCGGCTCGGCACGATCCGCGAGGCTGCGGAGTTCGGCGACGCCGTTCTTTTCTCCATCTATTGGCCGCGGGTCGAAGCAATCGTTGCCGAGGTCGGCGGCGCGCTCGACGGCAAGGTCGTTATCGAGACCATGAACCCGCTCGGCGTTACCGCCGATTTCGTGCACTTCCATGATCTGGAGTTCATGCGCGACAGCTCGACTTCGGAAGACCTGCAACGACGGCTGCCGAAGGCACGCATCGTCAAGGCGTTCAATCTCATGGCGGCTCCGGTGCTTGAGGCGGATGCGTGGTCAGCATCGCCGGCGCAGCCCAGCATCTTCTACGTAAGCGACGACGACGCAGCCGGGAGGGTCACCAGGGGTCTGGTCGCCGACGCCGGGTTCAAGCCCGTCAACGCCGGTCCACTCGCCGGTGCGAGGCAGCTCGAACAGGTCGGCGTGCTTTTGCATCACATCGCAGATCACGAATTTGGCGGCGACGCCGATCTCGTGCGCTTGGCCCTCACGGTCGTCGAGGCAAATCCCGGCCCGATCGCGCGCGAACGGATCGCGTGAACCGGCGCGCGAGCTCGTCCGCAAATAACTGAAATCGCATTTGGCTAACGAAGGAAAATTCTATGTCGCAGTCTCTCAATGGAAAAACGGCTCTCGTGACGGGAGGGTCACGGGGCATCGGTCGCGCTATCGCAGAGCGTCTCGCCGCGGACGGCGCGACCGTCGCACTGACTTACAACTCCAGCAAGGCTGGCGCCGACGAGGCCATCGCCGCGATTCAGCAAGCCGGTGGCAGCGCCTTCGCTCTGAAGGCAGAATTGGTGGACGCGGGTTCCATAGCGCCCTTGTTTGAGGCGCTTGATGCTGAACTTGAGAGCCGCAACGGCAGCAAAACGCTGGACATCGTCGTGAACAATGCCGGCGGCAGCGGTTTTGGCGGGCTGAACAATGCGACCACTGAGAGCTTTGACGCCATGTTCAACGTCTTCGTCCGTGCGCCGTTTTTCGTCGTGCAGGCCGCACTCAGCCGCCTGAGTGATGGCGGACGGGTGGTAAACGTGTCTTCCGGTTTCGCCACACGACCCTCGCCGATGGCGTCTATATATTCGATGGCCAAGGGAAGCCTCAACGTCTTCACGCATTCGCTCGCCATTGAACTGGGTCCCCGTGGCATCACGGCGAATGCCGTTGCGCCGGGCTGGACGCGAACCGATATGAACGCGGCTGTCCGCGAAAGCGCCGAAATGGTGACCGCCATCGAAACAGATACCGCCCTTGGCCGCTTCGGCGAACCGTCGGACATCGCCGCGGTGGTGGCCTTCCTGGCCTCGGATGAAGGCCGGTGGGTGACCGGCCAGGTTATCGAAGCGAGTGGCGGCTACCGGCTCTAATTCAAGGGTGAGATCAGTCCTGCAGAATTACGAGGATATCCCACGACAATGCCGGTGCTGATCTCACCCTCGAAATCTATGAAGCATATCCCAGAAGTGTGCCTGATCGACCGGCGAAAGAATCTGCCCTGACGGGCCGCAGAGCAATCATTTGATGGAATACAAACCATCGACCGGTTGTTCCGCTATCAACGCAGTTGGATGGAATCGAACCGGCGACCGCAATGGGCATTGTGGCAATGGCCGACCGAGCGCCGTACGGCGCGCGTCAACGACGCAAGCGAATGGGTGCTGACGGCAGTGCCAGAAATGCGCATCGTTTCCGACGACCTCTGGCAGCGGGGTGAAGGAGCGTCAGAAAGAGATCGGCGAGCTGTTCGATTTCGGGCAGAGCAACCGGCTAAATGCAACGCACCGCCCTGGATACCTGCTCAGTCACCTCCTCGAATGCACGGAATGTGGCGGCCCTTACGCCATTAGCGGCAAAGATCGCTATAGCTGCACCAACCGCAAGAAGCGCCTGCCGATCGACGAGCTCGGCGGAGCCTGCTGCGGTAACAGCAAGACCATTACCCGCCAGGAGCTGGAGAGCCGCGTTCTCGATTGCCTGCCGGCCGCTTTCTTCTCCCTGGGGATGTTCGACACCATGTCGGCAAAGGTGATCGAACAGGAAACATCAAAGCTTCGCCGCCCGAAAGTCGAGCGCGAGCAGATGACGCGCGAACTGAACGAGTTGGAGCGCAAGCAGAAGAGCATCATCCAGCAGATCTCGGACCGCGCCATGCAAGGCCGCCCTCCTCTCGCTGCGCTCGACGATACGCTCGATCAGATCGAGCTCCAGCGTGTCGCCCTGGCAAGGGAGATCGACGCCTTCACCACGTCCGAGCCGAACATGCGGGCGAAGATCGAGGAATTGAAGCAGCGTCACAATCCCGCCCAGACGGAACTGCGCATGCGCCACTTCTTCCTGCAGGCGCGCCGCGGTAAGAACGAGGATGCCAAACGTCAGGTGATGCCGATTGTGCGCTCACTGGTGCAGAAAGTGGTGATCGGCAAGACTCCAGGCCACCAGCCGGCAACTCTGCAGGTGCATGGTCTGATCGCTTCCATCCTCGCGCAGATGGACGTTCTCGACTTGATGGAACGACGCTTCGTCGCCGAAGTGCATGCGGACTTCATCGAGAAGCTGGAAGCTGGGGAGATCGAGACGGAGCAGAAACAAAAAAGCTCCTCGACTCATATGAGGACGAGCTTCGTCGCAAATACCCCGAGTGGGAGAATTTACAAGTTTCAGTGGTTGCGGGGGCAGGATTTGAACCTGCGGCCTTCAGGTTATGAGCCTGACGAGCTACCGGGCTGCTCCACCCCGCGTTGA